>JAZNNW010000102.1:0-24858 GCA_045580485.1 Candidatus Avilachnospira sp.
CGGTGATGGTAGCAACACCGTTGCCAACGGCAGTGACCTTGCCGGTATTGGAAACAGTTGCAACAGACGGATCTGAGGATTCAAATGTGAGAACAGCGCCGTCAACGGCATTTTTCACGGTCAGAACTGTCTCTTCACCGGGACGGAACAAAGTGAAATCCACAGAGCTCAGCTCCACCGGTGCCTGAGGCTCGGTTTCTTCTTCCTCAACGGGTTCTTCTTCAGCAGTTTCTTCTTCCTCGGGAGTTTCCTCCTCAGGGTTTTCTTCTTCGGGTTCTTCCTCCACGACAAAGTCGCAGACAATCACACAAGTCTCACTGACAGAGCCGCAGGTGACCAGAATTTCCGTTTCACCGGGGGCAACGGCAGTGATCATACCGCCGTCATCGACTGTTGCAACCGTTTCATCCAGGCTGGTGAAACGAACTTCATCTTCACAGTCCAGAGGAGAAGGCAGTGCCGTCAGGAACACATGACCGCCCAGTTCGTCCAGGATCAATTCCTCCTGGCTCAGAGTCAGACCGGTACAGGAGAGATCCACAGGCTCTTCCACAACCGGCTCTTCCGGCAGAACTTCCACAGGTTCCTCCACCACAGGGGCAGAGATCACAGGCTCCACCTGATCCTTGGGACCAATATATTCCATACTTACCAGGAAATACACGAAGCCAATCACAACAGCCAGACCCAGCAGCACACAGGTCAAAATCCACATCCACTGAGGGATACGCTCCTGAGAGGTTTGCTTGTCCAATTCTGCCGCAGCAACTGCAGCTTCATCGGGTGCCTTGCCGCACAGGGGGCATTTGGACTGGTCCTTGTTGTATTCGGTTCCGCAGAATTCGCAGACATTCAGCTTCATTGCTAAACCCTCCTATCAAAGGTTACTTTATCATAACACAATTCTCGCCAAATTCCAACTTCTTTCTTCAAGCTTTGCGTTCTCAAAGAAAAACATTCCCTGTTTATCAATTATTTACATATATTCTATTGCTTTTTTGCCCAAAATCGCCTAAAATGAAGTTGTATGCGCTGAAGGAGGCGATCACACTTGTCCGAAATCAATCTCAACACCACACTGCTGAACAACATGGAGGCGCTGAGCTGCCTTGGCAAAAAGGGAGCTGCCGCCGTCTATCTGGTGCGAAGCAACAAGTCTGACCACTTCTATGTTCTGAAGCACATCTCTGTTCCGGAGTCCCAGCGTCAGGTTGACGCTCTGATTTTCACCGGAGCTGCTGCAGACAAAGAAGCCGCTCAGGAATACTATCAGCAGGTGGTCGCAGACTATCAAGCGGAACTGGAGCTGATGGAAACTCTTTCCGACAGCCCCAACCTGGACTGTTTCCGCAGCTATGAGATCAAGCCCAAGGAAGACGAAGTGGGCTTTGATGTGTACCTGATGTCTGAGTACCGCAGCACCTTGGAACGCCATGCTGCCGAAACGGCCATGACCCATTCCGGCGCTGTCAATCTGGCTCTGGATCTGTGCAGCGCCCTGCAGGATCTGCGGGACGCCGGTCTGATCCACCGAGATGTGACCCCTTCCAATATCTACCTGGATGCCCAGGGTCATTATATGCTGGGTGATCTCGGTGCTGCCAGAATCGATCAGCTGAAGTTCTGCACAGTACCCGAAGGTATGCTGAGCCCCTACTCTGCTCCCGAGCTCTTTGATCTCATGTCCAGCGTCAATGAGACCATTGATCTGTATGCCGTGGGTCTCATTCTCTACCGCATCTACAATGGCAATCATGCACCTTTTGAAGACGAAAAGACCTCTGCAAAGGCAGCTGATCGCCAGAGAATCACCGGCCAGGAGCTTCCTGCTCCCATGTTTGCCGACTACGAAATGGCAGAGATCATCCGCAAGGCCTGTGCTTATCAGCCGGAGGATCGCTATCAGACCCCCGCTGAGCTGAAGGAAGCGCTGGTTGACTATATGAAGCGCAATCAGCTGGGCGATACTCCCATCGTTCCTCCCATCCAGGATGAGGAGATTCAGGTGGACACTGAGGCCGTTGAAGAAGAGATTGAGCCTGTTCAGTTCGCCGATACGGAAGAATTGGATGAGGACTTCAAGGCCAGCTTCTCTCCCGATAATGACATGCTCTCTTCTCTCATTGAGTCCGTCCATCGGGACATTGAGGAGGACTACGCTTCTCTGGATCTTACAGAGGAATTGGATCCCGATCAGATGGAGGAAAAGCTCCAGAAGGCCCGCAGCCGTAAGAGCCGCAACAAGTGGATCCCCACCATTCTTGTTGTCGTTTTGGCCGTTTCCATTCTGGCTGCCGCTGTCTGGTTCCTGTTCCTGAAGCCTGATATGATCACCATCAACAGCATGGAAGTTACAGAACAGACTCTTGATTCCATCACCGTTATGGTCGAGACCCAGGAAGATCCCACGACCTTTGAGGTGGTTTGCTCCGATGCCTACGGCAACGAAAGCCGCCAGCCCTATAACGGCGAACCCAACACCTTTACAGGTCTGGCATCCGGTTCTCCCTACACCATTTTCCTTTCCGGTATCGGAAATGTGAAATTTGAAGGTGCTTATTCCATCACCGGTGCCACCAAGTCCACCACCAACATCATCAGCCTCACGGTCAACCGTCAGACTGTCAGCGAACTGGAGCTGAGCTTTATTGTTGACGGCAATGAACCGGAGGAATGGACTGTTTCCTACGGTCCCACCGGCAAGGAAGCCAAGACCAAGGTCTTTACCGGTCACAGCACCGTCCTCACCGGTCTGGAGCCTGACACAGAGTACACCGTTACCCTGTTGGATCCCAAGGATATTCACCTTTCCGGTTCCACCACGGTATTGAGCAGAACCCTCCCCTCCGTGAGCATGGGTGAATTGAAGGCTGTGCTCTCCAGTTCCACCGCTACCCTCTCCTGGACCTTTACCGGTGCAACCCCCGAAAGCTGGAATGTCACCACCACCGGCACCGACGGCTACACTGACAGCCAGACGGTCAATCAGAGTGCCGTTGTTCTGGAAAACCTCCAGGCCGGCGAAACATACAGTATTCTCATCACCTGTGACAACATGGAACAGGCCGCCAGCACCAGCATCACTCCCAATGCTCTCAAGATCATGGATCTGAAGGCAGAGATGACGGAGGAAGGCGATGTTGCCGTGACATGGACCACCGAGGCCAAGTCCGAAGGCATTGAATGGCTGGTCGTCTCCAACATGAAGGGCACCGATACCATGGGCAATGCCATCAAGGCAGAGGATACATCCGTGACCCTGACCGGTCTCATTCCCAACAGCACCTACATCATCGAAGTGCAGGAAGCCAACGGTAAGCAAGTCGGCGGCGACAGCACCAAGGTGGAAATTACCGTTCCTGCCGCAGAAAAGTTCACTGATTACGGCTTTACCAGCGGTTATGTGAGCACTTGGCTGCGTCCCGGAAAGGACGAATGGACGGTCAATGATCTGGGCACCCTCCGTGAGAACTTCACCAAGGAAGAAAAGGTAGCATTTGCCTGCGAATCCATTGGTACACCCAAGAAGACCGACGAGACAGTCTCCATTCTGCTGGTGGTTCGGAACGCCGATGGCGGTGTTGTGGATCACTACACCGGAGAAGAAAACTGGAGCGGCATGTGGACCAGCAAGAAGTATGTGGGCGAACTGCTCCGTACGCCCCAGGAGCCCGGCACTTATACCCTTGAGATTTACTTCAACGGTAAGATTGTGCAGACAGGCGCTCCCATCACTTTCAAGATCACTGAATAGCATAAAACCTCCATCGGCTCAGCCGATGGAGGTTTTTCTTACATATGTTCAATGCGCACCCGGTCAATCAAGGGCAAAATCGAAGAAAGATCCGGTGCTTCGGACCCGCTGCACATGACCTTTGCTGAGGCTGTCGCAATGGCCCTCCGGGCCGTTTCTTCCAGAGAACAGCCTGCATCGGTGTAATGAGCCAGAGCTGCCATCATGGAGTCGCCTGCACCGACGGTACTGCCGACAGAGACCTTGGGGCTGTAACCGCGGATGCACTGATCTTTTGTCACAAAGATAGCGCCGCTGCTTCCCATAGAGACTGCCGCCAGACCCACACCGCCGGCTACCAATTCTCTTGCTGCCGCAACGATCTCATCATCGGTATGCAGTTCCCGACCGATAAGTTCGGAAAGTTCATCCTTGTTTGGTTTGATAATATCCGGTCCCTCAGCCAGTGCCAAAATCATAGGCTCTCCCACAGTATCCACACAAACACGGACATCCATGGTCTTCAGTTTTCTGATCCAAAGTGCCAGAAGGTCATCTGCCATACCGGGCGGATTCTTACCTGCAAAGACGACCGTATCGCTTGGCTGCACACTTTCAGACAGGGTCTGCCAAACCTTGTCCAGAACATCCTCAGACAGAGGGCTGCCCGCTTCATTGATATCCGTATTGGTCCCAAGGACAGGATCCACAATTTTCAGATTGGTTCTGGTGGGACCTTCGGTCAGTATCATCTGATTGGGCAAGCCCATGGCATCCATGGCAGACTTGATGAAGCCGCCATTTGCTCCGCCCAGAACACTGATGGCAAGGGTCTTTCCGCCCAGAGCCAGAACGGCTTTGGAGACATTGATTCCCTTTCCGCCGGGATCTAAACGGACAGACTGCACACGGTTTACGGTGTTCACCGCAAAGCCAGGCAATGTTACTGTTTTATCCAGTGCAGGGTTCAAAGTTACGGTTACGATCATGTTTCTTTCCCCATTCTACTAGTTTGTTTTAATTCTAACAGCTTCCTTCACCGCTGTAAAGGAAAGAACCGCCCTCTGCTCCATTTTCGTCTGTTTCTACCAATACAGGCTGTTTCCGAGAGAATAATTTGCATTTCTGAATAAAGTGTGGTAGAATGATGGCGTATGTGTGTCTGCTATTTATTTGCCGGATACACTTTCACAAAACAGATACCATTTCCCGGAAATGAAGGAGTATTATGAGCCATCTGAAATTGTTTGGCAGCTATAAGTCTGCCACCCGGTTATCCAAGAAGCCGGATGCACCCACCGCAGATCGTGGGAATGTGGCTGTTGCAGAGGCACCTGGAAAGCGTTTCAAGCCTCTGAAGATCACAGCGATCATTTTAGGCTGTCTGTTGGCAGTTGAACTTTGCTATTTCTTCTGCGTCTATTCGCAGAACCCCTTTATCACCAAATGGCGTACCATTTACATAGAGACCGCCATGGATACACTGAACCACAAGTGGCTTGCCACTTCCATCATCCCCGATGATATCATTCAGGATGTGATGGATCAGAGAGCGCAAGCACTGGCAGAACAGATGAACCTTTCCTCCAGTTGGGAAAAGGACGATAAAAACGATCTGATCAGCGATGCCCAGAAGTTTGAAGTCAATGTTTCTGTGGTGGATGAAAAGGAAGCTGCAGAAGAAGCTGCCAAAGCCGCCTTCTACAGCCTCTATCATGAGTTGGATCAGGAATCCTTTGAGAAATATCTTGCCAAGAACCCCAAGGTTCTTGACAACGGTTGGGACAACATTTACATCAACGAAGCCGGCTTGGATGACGATGGAACAGACATCAAAACCATCCACGGCGAGCAGGTGCTTGCCATTGATGTGCCCAATAAGATTCTGTTGATCCGCGTCAAGGGTGATGGCTATATCGGCGTTCTTGCCAAAGCCAAAGACCCTGCTCGGCTGTCTGTCCGCCCCTCCTCTCAGTTGGGCGTCACCGGTGAAACTGCCGGTGTCATCGCAAAGGCCAACAACGGTGTTCTTTCCATGACCGGCAGTGGCTTCATCGATCCCAACGGCAACGGCAACGGCGGTATTCTGGCCGGTTATGCCAAGTGCAACGGCAAGGACTACGGCAATGCCCACATGGGCTGGGGCTACAAGCGTCTGGAACTCCATGAGGACAACCTCATGTATATCAAGGATGCCGGTGCTCCCGTGGGTGAAGGCACAACCGATGCTGTGGAATTCCAGCCTGCGCTGATCATTGACGGCAAAATCGTGGTGGACTCCAACTGCGGCTGGACTGGTCTCCATCCCAGAGCCTGTATCGGACAGTCCAACAAATATGAGATTCTCATGCTGGTCATTGAAGGCCGTATGCCTGTCCGTTCCGTGGGCACCCATGTCATTGAGTGTGCCGAGATCCTCAAGCGTCACGGCTGTATGCAGGCTATGAATCTGGACGGCGGCACCAGTGCCATCATGTGGTATGACGGCGAGTATGTGAACAAGTGTTCCAACCAGAACCTCCCTTCCGGCCGTCCCCTGCCCACCGCTTTCGTTTATGAGAGAGCCGAATAAAAAATTATGCGCACGGCAAATGTCGTGCGCATTTTTCAGGAGCAGTTATGAAACAACGAGAATATGAACAACTGAATACTTATATGCAAAGCTGTATGAAGGACAGTGCTCACGACAGGGAGCATGTCTACCGGGTACTGTACGCCGCTCTGGACATTGCCGCATCGGAGGAAACTGTTGATTACGACATCCTCATTACCGCCTGTTTGCTCCACGATATCGGCAGACAAGCGCAGATTGAAAATCCCACTCTCTGTCATGCCGAAGTCGGCGCAAAAATGGCACAGGAATATTTGTCTGCAAACGGATACTCCTCTGATTTTGCCGAACAGGTGGCGGAATGTATCTGCTCTCATCGGTTCCGCAAAGAGCAACCGCCCAAATCCATCGAAGCCAAAATCCTCTTTGATGCTGACAAGTTGGATGTGACCGGCGCCATGGGCGTAGCACGCACCCTGCTCTATGCAGGAAGACTCAGCGGTCCGCTGTATAATCTGAAGGAGGATGGCACTGTATCGGATGGCACAGAAGATACCTCTCCTTCTTTCTTTCAGGAGTATAAATTCAAATTGGAGCGGCTTTATGACCGCTTCCTTACGGAAAGAGGAAAGGAACTGGCTGCCCAACGGCAGCAGGCTGCAAAAGACTTTAATCTCTCCCTGTTATCCGAAGTCAACGACACTTACAGTGGAAAGGATAACCTCTCAACCATTCTCGAGCCATAAAAATGCACCTCTTACGAGGTGCATTTTTATTTACTTCTTCACCAGACCGCCGGCAGCTTCCACTTCCTTCAGCACCAGCTGAATGGATTTGATCGCCTCGGATACGGTGGCGACGGAAAGATCATTCTTGCCCTGGAGACCCTCTACAAAGTACTTCAGCTCATTGTAATATCCCCCCAGAGAGGACACATTGCCGCCGATATCGTTATCGCCCTGGAACTCCTCTTCCATCTTGGGCTGGAAGGGTTCGCCCTCATTGGGATAGACGGTAATACCGCCGTTATGAATGACGGTTGCCTTTTCAAACTTCACGCGATAAGTAGCGGTAAAGGGGAAGCTGGCAGGATAGTCCCAGCCTGCCTGAACAGCAATGCCCACATTCTTACCGTAGCCATACAGGGCATTGATGTGCTGGATAACACCCTCTTCATCCCGATAAGCCTGTGCCTGTACACGGTCCGGCTCGCCCAGAATATAGCGGACGAAATCGACATCGTGGACATGCATATCCACAGCTACACCGCCGCTGCGCTCGATGGTATGGAGCCAGTTCTCGCTTGCCCAGTCGGGACGGCCGCTGATGCGAGTAAATTCACCGGAGAGGACCTTGCCGTAAACACCGGATTCCACAGTCTCCTTCAGCCACTTATACTCTGTCCACTGACGGATGACCTGTCCGACCTGCACCTTGACACCTGTCTCAGCTTCAGTCTTCAGCAGCAGCTCCATTTCCTCTGCCTTGATGCAGATGGGCTTTTCCACAAAGACATGCTTACCGGCCTTCATGGCAGCAACGGCATGAGCGGTATGGAGGTCTGTGGGCAGGCAGATATCGATGACATCCACATCGGCCTGGTGGATCAGATCCATGCCGAGAGTATAGTAGGCAACTCCCTCACCCATGAGCTTTTCGGCAAAATCCTTCCGGGGATCGGCAACAGCCGTTACCTTAACGCCCAGATTTTCCAGCGCTGCATAACAGGCAGCATGCATACCGCCCATGAAGCCACAGCCAATCAAACCAACTTTAATCATATTACAGAACTCCTCTCATGATCCGCTCCATGGAAGCGGAGGTGTTATAAATGATCTGATCAGATCCCTGGACATACTGGGGGATCATCTCGCCTGCTGCCCAGCCTTCATAGCCGATGGTCTTGAAAGCAGCCATAACAGCCTTCCAGTCCACATCACCGGCCAGCAGATCCACAAAGGCATTGAGTCCGCCGGGATTGCGGCGATAATCCTTGAAGTGGACCTTTTTGATCCGCTTGCCCAGAATGGTGATCCAATGCTCTGGATAACCGGAATAGACCACATTGCCGGTATCAAAGTAGACACCCACCATATCGCTGCCCACAGCATCGATAAACTGGCGCATTTCCAGAGGAGACAGGAGCATCTTGTTCCAGACATTTTCAATGCCGATCTCCACGCCGTATTCCTCTGCCACGGGAACCAGTTTCTTGATCTCTTCAAGAGCACGGTCGTAGGCTACATCGTAGGGAATCACAGGCCGTTCCGGCACGAATTCCACAGAAACGCTGCCGGGAACAACCAGAACTGTCTCAGCACCCAGAGCCTTGGCACAGCGGATCTGATGAACGATCAGGTCATGGGCACGCTGCCGTTCTGCAGGATCATCGGAGGTCAAAGAATCGCCCCAGCACAGGCCGTTGGAAAGGCTGGGAATGACCATGCCCAATTCATCAGCATAGGCTTTCAGACTCGCCAGCTGCTCATCAGTGGCCTCGGGGCTGATCTCGCCGGTGGCATCCAAGGCCAGTTCAATGCCCTCAAACCCGGCATCCTTTGCCAGTTTGATAGCCTCTCGGTTGGTCTTTCCCACGAATGACCAGATGTTAATGGACTTTTTCAATGTACATCCCTATCCTTTCTTACGGAATTCTCCGTTTATTCACTTAAAAGGTTGCCACTTCTTCCTCTGCCGGATCGGCAGGAGAAACTGCAACAGCTGTCAGCACAGGACCAATGCCTCGGTAGGCTGAATGGTACTGGACAGAAATATGGGCTTTGACCATGACCCAGCTTCTGGGTTTCAAAGAATTGCTGTCCGCCCACTTACAGGGTAGACCCATGAAAGTAATATCATCGGCACAGCAGGTCATAACAAATCTGCCGGGGGCAAACATACCGTCTTTTTCTCTGCGGAGTTTTGCCACCTGACCCTTGAAGCAGACGGTTTTTTTATCATACTTATCCGGTTCTTCGGTGATATCCCGGTAGAACAGCGCATAATCCTCATCCTTGATGACGATCGTGGGAGCATTGATATCAAAGGGCAGCGGGTCTTCGATATTATCAAAGACCGTATTGCCGTCCAGATAGTCATAGACAATATCGATACGGCGGTTGAGGGCACGGGCCAGCTTATGGAAGGGCATGATATCCGCACCCACCGGCACCCGGTTGAATACCACCATTTCGGCACCGGTCAGCTTATCCACCACCAAGGAGCGCATATTGGCGTTGTAACTCATGATAGTGGAAGCATCTGCAAACATGACTTCCTGAGCGATCTGCCAGTTTTCCGGCATCTTCTCATAGAAATCCCCTGCCAGACGCATACCGTTCAGCTCCACCACCACACGCTGGGCCTTGTATTTCTTTTCCAGAGCAGACAAAGTGTCTGCTGTCAGCTCGTCCAGATCATCGATGATATGCTGATAAACATTGGTGTGAGGATAGGTGGAGCTGTCATACTCCTCTTCCCCTTCTTCGCAGACCAGAAGCAGGGTGCGCTCACCGGCATTGAATCGGGGATCTTCCAATGTTTCCTGTATAAATTTCGTCTTACCGGACTCCAAAAATCCGGTAAAGGCATAGACGGGAATGGGCATGACTTGCCTCCTTACAGGCCGAACAGCTCGGTCAGATGATGCTCACAGATATCAGAGCCGATGACACACAGACGGCCGGTCACACCGGCAGCGCCACGGCGGATATCGGCTTCGCCGGGAACATAGTCAAAATGGATCCACTGACCGTCCTTGGCTGCTACGATTCCCTTGGCACGCAGCACCATGCCATGCTCCTGAGAATCAAAGGATGCCAGCGCCGCCTTGATCTCCTCTTCCGTGAACTTTTTGGGCGTTTCCACACCCCAGCTGGTGAACACCTCATCGGCATGATGATGGTGATGATGCTCATGGTCATGACAGCCGCAGTCACAGTGTTCGTCATGATGATGGTGGTGCTCGCGGTGTTCATGACAGTCATGCTCGTGATGATGGTGTTCATGGTGCTCGTGGCAGCAATGCTCATCATGATGGTGATGATGCTCGTGGTCATGATGGTCATGGCAGCCACAGTCGCAGTGTTCGTCATGATGGTGGTGATGATGTTCCTCCTCCATCTCATGGAGCATGGTATTGCCCTGCTCCATGGCCTGCAGAATCTGGCTGCCTGTCAGCTGATTCCAAGGGGTCGTCACAATCACAGCACGGGGATTCTTTTCCTTCAGAAGTTCCACGCAGGTATGGAGCTTTTCTTCAGAGATACCGTCGGTGCGGCTGAGGATAATGGTACCGGCAGTCTCCACCTGATTGTTATAGAACTCGCCAAAGTTCTTCATATACATTTTGCACTTGCCTGCATCGGCAACGGTGACCAGATTGCCCAGGGAGACCGTGTCGCTGACCACCTTTTCCACAGCAGCTTCCACATCGCTGAGTTTACCAACGCCGGAAGGCTCAATGAGGATACGGTCAGGAGTATGCTGGCTGATGACCTGCTCCAAAGCCCTGCCGAAATCGCCTACTAATGAGCAGCAGATGCAGCCGGAATTCATCTCCGTGATCTCGATACCGGCATCCTGCAAAAAACCGCCGTCAATGCCGATTTCGCCGAACTCATTTTCAATCAGCACCAGTTTCTGACCGGCATAGGCTTCTTTGATCATCTTTTTGATGAGGGTCGTCTTGCCCGCTCCAAGGAAACCGGAATAAATGTCAATTTTTGTCATTATTTTGCACCTTCGTTTCAAATTTTCACTACTATTTATTATAACACCGGTAATTCAAAAATCAATATTTACCTGTTCTGCATAGAATATACCATGTGTGAAAGGAGGGATGTTTTTGGCCTCTCAAGGCTCTGTCATCGCCCGGGTCTATACATCCGATGCTTTTTTGCCCCTGCGGGGAGTACCTGTGACATTTACGCAAAGCCGCTCTGACGGCGGTAAAACCCTGTTGGCCATCCGATACACCAATTCCAGCGGTCTGACGGAACCCTTGTACATCGAGACACCGGATGCATCCGAATCTCTGTCCCCCGGTGCCGCTTTGCGTCCCTATGCCACTGTGGATATTCAGGTGGAATATCCCGGCTATGGCGGAATACTGGCCGAAGGTGTGCAGGTATTCCCCAACTCCGAGACCATTCAGGGGCTGCAATTAAGACCTCTTCCCGTAACCTCCATAGAAAACGGCAGCACAAAAATCCCCGGTTCTTCCCAGAACTTATAGGAGGTCAACTATGCCGGAAACACCCACTGTTTTCCCCTTTATCCCTCAGTCCATTACTGTTCACCTAGGACCGCCGGATTCGCCTGCTGCCAATGTAACCGTTCCCTTTACGGAATATGTGAAGAATGTGGCCTCAGGAGAGATCTATCCTACATGGGGAGAAAGCGCCCTCCGTGCCAACATTCTTGCCATCATTTCCTATGCACTGAATCGGGTCTATACGGAATATTACCGCAGCCGTGGCTACGACTTTGATATCACCAACAACACAGCCGTTGACCAATCCTTTGAACCGGGACGAAGCTATTTTGAAAACATCTCCCGATTGGTGGATGAGCTTTTTGACAACTACATCCGCAGGACAGGGTTTGTAGAACCTCTGGCAGCCAAGTTCTGCAACGGAACGACCACCACCTGCGCAGGACTCAGCCAATGGGGTTCGGAAAATCTGGCACAGCAGGGATACGATTCCGTGGAAATCCTCCGATACTACTATGGTGATGACATCGAGATCGTCACCGATGCGCCGATCCGTGGTATTACCGAGTCCTATCCGGGTACGCCGCTGAGAATCGGCAGTACAGGACCCTTTGTGACTGTCATTCAGACAGCACTGAACCGAATCAGCCAAAACTATCCTGCCATTCCGAAAATATCGCCTGTGGACGGTATTTTCGGTGAACAGACAGAAGCTGCTGTGCGGCAGTTTCAGCAGATTTTTTCGCTGGTACAGGACGGTATTGTCGGGAAAGCCACATGGTATCAGATCAACCGCATCTATGTGGCTGTCCTGCGTCTGGCAGAGCTCCAGTCCCAAGGGCAGCAGCAATTCTTCATCGGCAGCTATCCCAGTGATCTGTCTTTGGGTGACACCGGAGACTATGTAAGCAGAGTGCAGTATATGCTCAATGTCCTCAGCGACTTCATTCCCAGTATCCCGCCTCTGACTGAGTCAGGAACCTACGATATCGCCACCAGAGATGCGGTGGGAGCTTTTCAGCAGTACGCAGATCTGCCCATCACCGGTGCCGTGGATGCCAGAACCTGGGATGCCATTTATGAACAGTTTTCCTCTGTGGAAAGCGAGGTCTTTGACCAGACCGTGCTGTTCCCGGAGACAGAAGATTTCTCCGATACCGGCCGAATCGACCAATTCCCGGGGCAAAACCTCACCCCCGGCAGCAGTGATGGAGGGACAGCCACATGAGAAGTCCGGAAACCTACCTTGGAAATCCTGTTCTCAGCCTGCAGACCATGCTGCGGCAAATTTCGGATTTTGATTCCAATGTTCTGCCTGTTGTCCCCGACGGACTGTACGGCTCCAGCACCTATGCTTCTGTCCGCTCCTTTCAGGAGGCCTACGGTTTACCTGTGACGGGCGAAGTAAACCCTCAGACCTGGGATGCCATTGTCAGTGCTTGGGAAGCCATTTTGCCGAAACGAATACAGCCCAGAACAGAGCCCCTGTGGTTCCCGGGTCAATCAGTTCTGCCGGGAGAACAGAACATTCATCTCTATCTGGTGCAGGCCATGCTTCTGGCACTTGCTCAATACTATCCAGAGCTGTCACCACCGCCTGTGGACGGCATTCTAAATCCCGAGACACAGCAAGCTCTGCAATGGATTCAGTCCAAAGCCGGTCTGCCGCAGACCGGTAATTTGAACAACCTTACATGGCAGGCACTCAACGGTCTTTACCGTATCACCGTCGGTTCAGGCATGTAAAAATGCCCTCCTCTTTCGAGGAGGGCAGATAAACACTTAGCCAATGGGTTCAAAGTCCTGAGCGCCATGCTTGCACAGGGGGCAAATATAATCTTCCGGCAGTTCGCTGCCTTCATAAACATAGCCGCAGATCTTGCACACAAAGCCCTTCTTATCGGTCTCAGGCTTGGGCTTCACATTCTTCTGATAATAAGTGTAGGTCATGGTCTCCTTATCGGACAGACGGACACACTGGGTCACATCGCAGATAAACATGACATGGGTCTGCAGATCCACCTGATTGATGACCTTGCAGGAGATATAGCCGTTGGCATACTTATCCAGGAACAGCAGGCCGTTGCTGGAACGCTGCACATGGTTGAAACCGTCAAACTTATCCGTCGTCTTACCGGACTGGAAGCCAAAATGCTCAAAGAGCTTGAAGGGAGCGTCCTGACTGAGAGTAGAGATATTGAGCACGCCGGTTCTGGCTGCCAGATCGCAGGAGTAGTTGCGCTTATTGATGGTCACGGCAACCC
The DNA here is from genome assembly GCA_045580485.1 of Candidatus Avilachnospira sp. GTDB lineage: Bacteria > Bacillota > Clostridia > Oscillospirales > Oscillospiraceae > Avoscillospira. Next base: position 13,764 of record JAZNNW010000102.1, read on the forward strand.
GATTGGGAGTATCCGTCAACTGGGTGACGGTATTGACAATGAGACCGTTGTCCTTCTGACCGTCTCTGGTGGTGACTACATACAGGCCGTAGCCAATATTGAACAGCTCGGTGGGGTCGATGTGATCTTCCTGTACCTGCACCGGAGCGTAGGACGCAGACAGCTCCTCCGCCAGTTCTTCGATCTTGGCTCTGGTATCATCGTTGAGGGCAGAGAGAATGGTCACTTCCGTGTTGGCATAGGTCAAATTCTTGGAATTTTCCAGCTTCTGCTTCATGACACGGGTGGCGCAAGGTGCCCAGGAGCCGTTTTCGATAAAGGCCACAGTGCGGTTCTGGAAATTCCGCTCAGTGAGCTTATCCAGATAGGTGCGCATATAAGGGAACACATCTGCATTGTAGGTCGTGGTCGCCAGCACCAGTTTGTCATAGCGGAAGGCATCACTGACAGCCTCAGCCATATCGCAGCGGGCAAGGTCATGGAACACAACCTTGGGAACACCACGCTTCAGCAGTTCTTCCCGCAGCAGCTCTGCAGCTTCCTTGGTGTGACCGTAGATGGAAGTATAGCACAGGCAAATGCCTTCCGTCTCAGGGGTATAGCTGGACCAAAGATCATAGAGCTTAATATAGTGACTCAGATTTTCTGTCAGCACGGGGCCGTGGAGGGGGCAGATAATGGAAATATCCAGCGTAGCAGCGACCTTCAGAACATTCTGAACCTGTTTGCCGTATTTGCCCACAATGCCGATAAAGTACCGCCGTGCTTCGTCATCCCAGGGCTCTTCCACATCCAGAGCGCCAAATTTGCCGAAGCCATCCGCAGAGAACAACACCTTTTCATAGGCATCATAGGTCATCATGACTTCCGGCCAGTGAACCATAGGAGCAAACGCAAAGACCAGCTTATGATTACCAAGATCCAGTGTCTCCATATTGGAAACTGTCAATGTGTTCTTCAGTTCCAGTCTGGGGAAGAAATTGGCGATCATAGGGAAGGTCTTGGAATTGGCAACCACGGTGACCTGGGGATACTGATTCATGAATGCCTCAATAGAAGCAGCATGATCCGGTTCCATGTGCTGAACCACCAGATAGTCCGGCTGACGGCCTGCCAAGGCTCGTTCAATATTCTTCAGCCATTCCCCTGTCTTCTTCTGGTCGATCGTATCCATAACAGCGATCTTTTCGTCCAGAATCACATAGGAATTATAGGCCATGCCATTGGGAACCACATACTGTCCCTCAAACAGGTCTACATCATGGTCATTGGCGCCTACATAAATAATAGAGTCAGTAACCTTTTTCAGCATTGTATGTTTTCTCCTTCTCGGTCTTTTATTCTGTGGACATCATAGCACACCCAATAATGATAATCAATACTATTATTTGGAATATTTCAAAATTTTTTTCAAAAATTTTTTTTGGTTGTCAAGTGGGTGGGACAAAACATGGTATAATAAGGATTGCAGATGTTCCCCCAGTTCTTTTCCGTGGAGTTCCGGAAAATCCTTGCCGGAAACCGCCAATTCCTTCATGCTGACACATTCGCCGGAGGCAAGGATTTCTTCCACTTGCCCGCTCTCCCCTGCCAGTGCCGCTGTGATCGCTGCACGGCGGGTGCCGTGTTCTGCCATGAGATGCTTCCAACCAAGACGATCCTTAGGAAACTCCAATCTGCCTGCAATCATGGAATCCTGTGCCGTCTGCTTGTCCAGCCGGAGATTTGTCAGATTCAATTCCGGTTGGATACGGCACAGTCCCGCCCAGCGAGTCACTCGGCCACAGGGCAGCGTGGCAAGCCACTGGTAATCCCCTTCCGGGTTCAACCCGAAATTTTCCGGCAAACCCAGCTCCGCCATGGCCTGCACCCGCTCAGGATGCGCAGAAAGCAATGTTTTTTCTATTTCGTCCCGAATCCGCTCGGCAGAAAGCCCACAGCAGAGATATCCAAGATCTCTGATGGCTTTCTGTGTCCTTTCCTCGATAGAAAAGTCCAGCTGCGCAGAAAACCGAATGGCACGCAGCATCCGCAGGGCGTCTTCCCGGAAACGCTTTTCCGGATCGCCTACGCAGCGAAGGCACCGCTTCTGCAGATCTTCTTTGCCGCTGTACAGATCAACGACATTCCCTTTTTCATCCATGGCCATGGCATTGACTGTAAAATCCCGGCGAGCAAGATCCTCTGCCAGATTTCTGACAAAAGTCACCTGGGCAGGATGTCTGCCATCGGGATAATCGCCATCGGTACGATAGGTGGTCACCTCTGCCTGTCCCTGCTCTGTCAAGACAGTCACAGTACCATGACGGATACCTGTGGGGACACAATGAGAAAAGCACTCCATGACCTGTTTCGGCAGAGCCGAAGTCGTGATATCCCAGTCGTGGATGGGGCGACCAAGCAGTGTATCCCGGACGCAGCCGCCCACATACCATGCCTCATGACCTGCACGGCGAAGGGTCTGTATAATCAAATCCGGTTTCATAAGGCTACTCCTTATTTATATATTTCAGCAATTCCCTCTTGTCACAAAGACAATTCTGGTATATAATTCATGATTGGGTCAATATGGATACATTCTATTATACGACTGACACATCTGTACCGCAACAGGTTTTTATAGATTATATGTGGAGGAATTTCCATGAATCGCTCCAATATCTCCATTGCTGATTACCTCAAGCCCGGCACCCATGTCCATCTGGTGGGCATTGGCGGTGTTTCCATGCGCCCTCTGGGTTTGGTCCTCCGTTCTCAAGGCATTCTTGTCTCCGGCTCCGATATGAATTCCTCTGTTTCCACCGACGAGCTGATCTCCAAGGGGATCACTGTGCACATCGGTCATACAGAAAAGAATATTGAAGGTGCCGACTGCATCATCCGCACTGCCGCTGCACAAAACGATAACCCCGAAATTGCCGCTGCACGAGCCATGGGCATTCCGGTTTTCGAACGGGCACAGGCCTGGGGCGTCATTATGCAGAACTACCCTCACGCCATCTGTGTTTCCGGCACCCACGGAAAAACCACCACCACTTCCATGATCACCCAGATTTTCATGGAAGCAAAGAAGGACCCCACCGTCATGATCGGCGGCACACTGCCTTTGCTGAAGGCCAGCCACAGAGTCGGTCAAGGTGATACCATCATTCTGGAAAGCTGTGAATACTGCAACTCTTTCCTCAACTTCTTCCCAACCACAGCACTGGTTCTGAATATCGAAGCCGATCATCTGGACTTCTTCAAGGGTCTTGCCGATATTCAGGCATCTTTCCGCAAGTTCGTGCAGTTGGTTCCCGAAAACGGACAGATCATCGCCAACGGCGATGACAAAAATGTCCGGGATGCGCTGGAAGGATTGGACTATCTCACCTTCGGTCTGGAAGAAAAGAACGATGTCCACGGCGTAAATTATTCCGAGGACTGGCGTCAGTTTGATGTCATTTGCCACGGAAAGTTATATACCCATGTTTCTCTTTCCGTTTTTGGCAGACATAATGCCCTCAACGCTCTGGCTGCCTGTGCTGCCGCCAGCGAAGCCGGTATTCCCGGTGATGTCACTGCCGAGGCCCTCCACCATTTCCACGGCGCAGGCCGCAGAATGGAGTTTAAGGGCAGCTATCACGGTGCCGATCTCTATGACGATTATGCCCACCATCCCGGCGAGCTTCATGCCTTATTGACAGCTGCCAAATCCATGGGCTACAAGCGGATCATCTGTGCCTTCCAGCCCCACACCTACACCCGCACCAACGCCCTCTTTGAAGATTTTATCCGGGAATTGAAGCAGGCAGACATTCCTGTGCTGACAGATATTTACGCAGCCCGGGAACGCAATCACATCGGCATCTCCTCCAAGATGATCGCCGACCGAATCGAAGGTGCGGTCTACTGCCCAACCTTGCAGGATGTGACTGCTTATCTGAAGCAGATCGCCCAGCCGGGAGACTTGATTCTCACCGTTGGCGCAGGCGATATTTTCAAAGCCGGCGATGCTGTTTTAGTGAAAGATTGATATGCAAAAAGGAAGCAGAAAACTGCTTCCTTTTTATCTTGACTTTTCCTGATTACAGGGGTATAAGTAAGGCAGGTAGCGAGAGAAAGAGGGTATTTTATGAAGCGCTCTCACGAAATGGACTTGACCGAAGGCCCGCTTTTCGGCAAGATTCTCTTGTTTGTTCTGCCACTGATCGCCAGCAACATACTGCAGTTGCTCTTCAATGCAGCAGATACCATCGTTGTCGGTAAGTTTGCAGGCAGTTTATCTTTGGCTGCTGTCGGTTCCACCGGTCAGTTGGTCGGTCTGTTCATCAATCTCTTTATCGGCATTTCTTCCGGTGCTAATATCTTGATCGCCCAATTCTATGGCAGCCACGATGAGCTGCAGATATCCCGGTATGTCCATTGTGCCATGGGGCTCAGTGTCATTCTTGGTGTTTTTGTCTGTCTGCTGGGCATTCCTCTTTCCGAAAGCGCACTGAAGCTGATGAACACTGATTCGGAAGTCCTACCCCTGGCTGTTGTTTATCTGCAGATTTATTTTCTGGGCGCCCCTGCAACACTGGTTTACAATTTCGGTGCAGCCATACTTCGGGCTGTAGGTGACACAGAGCGCCCTCTGCGTTATCTTTTGATCTCCGGTGCCATCAATGTGATCTTAAATCTGGTCCTGGTCATTGTTTTCCAGATGGATGTTGCTGGTGTTGCCATAGCGACCATCATATCCCAATATGTATCCGCTTTTCTGATTGTCCGCTGTCTGATCAAACCAGGCACTTCTTATGCATTGCATTTGCGGCAGATTCGCCTGTATGCCGATGTGGTCCTGCGGCTCCTTCAGGTCGGTCTCCCTTCCGGCGTCGGCGGCATGTTCTCCAATCTATCTAATCTCGTGACCCAAAGTGCTGTCAATTCCTTTGGTTATGTGACCATGGCAGCCAATTCAGCCGCCACCAATCTGGATACTTTTGCATTTATTGCTGGTAACGCCGTTTCGCAGGCATCCATTACTTTTATCGGTCAGAATTACGGTGCGAAGCGACATGACCGTATCAAGCGGCTGTTTTGGGTCCTCAGCACCACTGCCGTCACAGTCACCCTTTTCGTTAGCACAGTTCTCTATCTGCTTGGTCCACAGTTGCTATCGCTTTATGTACCTGCCGCAGACCCAAACCGGGAGGCCATCATCGGCATCGGCATGACCCGACTGAGAATCGTCGGTCTTTCCTTCTTCCTCTGTAGTCTTAGCGGTACACTGGGCGGTATACTCCGTGGCTTTGGAAAATCCTGGTCCCTACTCATTCTTTCCATGGTTTTCTGTACCTTGCGTGCTGCATGGGTCTATACAGTTTTTGCTGCGTACCCTACCCTCAAAGTTCTTTATATTTCAGAACCAATCTTCTGGATTGCCCCCATTCCTATCTATCTCATCATACTGTTCAGAACTTATCAACGCTCAAAAGAGGTAAGCAAATTATGAAGCGCTCCCACGAGATCGATATGACCTCCGGTCCTATTCTGAAAAAGGTCATTATGTTCATCCTGCCATTGATGGCCAGCGGTATTCTGCAGCTTCTCTTCAATGCTGCCGATGTGATCGTTGTCGGTAAATTTGCAGGCTCTTTGTCTCTGGCTGCCGTCGGTTCTACCGGCTCCCTTGTCAATCTGATCGTCAATGTGTTTATCGGCACCGCCACTGCCGCCAATGTTCTGGTCTCCCGTTATTATGGCAGCCAGGATCGCCATCAGCTTTCCCGCTGTGTCCACTGCGCCATCGGTCTCAGCGGTGTCATGGGTATCATGGTCTGCCTGATCGGTTTCTTCTTTTCCACACCCATACTCAGATTGATGAACACAGACCCGGAGGTCCTGCCACTTGCCTCCCTATATCTGAAGATTTATTTTCTTGGTACACCTGCAACTTTAGTCTATAACTTCGGTGCAGCCATTCTCCGTGCCGTTGGTGACACAGAACGACCCCTGCGGTTCCTGATCGTTTCAGGCATCATCAATGTCGTCCTCAATCTTGTTTTGGTCATCGTGTTCCATTTGGATGTAGCCGGTGTTGCCATTGCCACCGCTGTTTCTCAGTATGTGTCTGCCGTTTTGGTCGTGCGCTGTCTCATCCATACTGACGGTGTTTATAAACTGGATGTTCGGAACATCCGTCTTCATGGGGATGTGGTTCTGCAGCTCCTGCAGATCGGTATTCCCGCCGGTCTGAACAGTTCCGTGTTCTCCATTGCCAATGTTTTGATCCAAAGCTCCATCAACTCCTTTGGCTATGTGACCATGGCCGCCAACTCTGCCGCTGCCAATATCGACGGCTTTGTCTACATTGCAGCCAACTCCGTTTCTCACGCAGCCCTCAGCTTCACCAGTCAAAACTACGGTGCAAAGCAGTATCAGCGTATCAAACGGATCATTTTCACCTGTTTGGGTGTTGTCCTTCTGATCGGTATCACGGTCGGCTCTCTCGCCTACCTGTTTGGTCCGCAGCTGCTGTCCTTCTATGTCTCCGCTGCTGATCCCGATCGGGATGCCATCATCGCAACGGGTATGGTACGACTGAAGATCGTCTGCCTCACCTATGCCCTGTGCGGTATCATGGATATGCTGACCGGTACCCTCCGCGGCTTAGGCAAATCCTGGACGCCTATGATCATCTCCGCTCTGGGTGCCTGCGCGTTCCGTGTGGTCTGGATCTACACAATTTTTGCAGCCTTCCGTTCCCTGGAGGTTCTGTACCTGTCTTACCCCATTTCCTGGATCATCACGCCCATTACCCAAAGCATCGTTTTGCTTTGCCTTTACAAAAAACTGTGCAGGTCACAATAGAAAAAGGAAATCGCCGCTGACAATCAGCGGCGATTTTTATTATCTGCTTCGGAAAGACAAATATCCTTCCAATATTAACGATGCTGCAACAGCATCTACGGTATTCTTTCTTTTCTTGCCACGGACATTATTTTGTGATAAAATGCGATGGGCATCCACAGTGGTGCGTCGTTCGTCCCACATGACAGGCTTCATGCCGGTGACTTCCTCCAGAAGGGCAGCAAACTCCTTATACAAAGCTGCACGGGGACCTTCCGTGCCGTCCATATTTCTGGGAAAGCCCATGACCAGTTCCGTCACCTGATGCTGATCGATCAGTTCCTTGATGGCAGCAGCCACCTTATCCGGGGTGTAGGCGTGGATAACTGTGGTAAAGCCTGTGAGCATACCCAGTGCATCGGAAATGGCGATTCCCGTTCTGGCATCGCCATAGTCAATAGCCATAATTCGCAACGATTCTTCCTCCGTTTTTTCCTGTTTGCTCTATTCTACCATATATAGATCAAAAAAGGAAATTTTTTTGAAAAAAATCAAAAAATATAGTTGACCTTAGGATGTCCCTGTGGTATGATACTCGTACCTGTGAAAAAGGGGCTATTTTTTTGCGCCCATTTTTCTACTGCGGTATGGATACTCGTGTAGTTTCGGTATCCGCTAAATTTACTCATAGGCCGTGGGAATACAGGGAGGCAATGTTTAAGGAGGTGCCGATAATGCGCGTGAAAATCACACTGAGATGCTCTGAGTGCAAGCAGAGAAACTACAACAGCATGAAAAACAAGAAGAACGACCCCGACCGTCTCGAGATGAAGAAGTATTGCAGATTCTGCAAGAAGCATACTGTCCATAACGAGACGAAGTAAAGCATTGATATTTAACAATGCGGAAAGGGTGAACAACATGGCAGAAGCCAACAAGAAGGAAAACGTTTTTAAGCGCATCGGCCGCTGGTTCCGCGAGATGAGAAGCGAACTGAAGAAGGTCGTTTGGCCCAGCAAGAGCCAGATGATCAACAACACGCTCGTTGTTCTCGCCTGCGTCGTCGTAGTTGGCATTTTTATCTGGGTGTTTGACGCTGTGGCCGGTGTTGTGGTCAACGGTATCATCACTCTGATCAAAGGCTAAGGATCGCCATGGCAGAAGCAGCAAAATGGTATGTGGTCCACACATACTCCGGTTATGAAAATACCGTCAAGGCTACCATTGAGAAAACCGTCGAGACTCGCCATCTGGAAGACATCATCCATACGATCTCCATTCCTATGGAAACTGTCACTGAGCTGACGGACAATGGTCCCAAGACCTACGACCGCAAAGTATTCCCCGGCTATGTGCTGGTGAAGATGATCATGACGGATGAGGCCTGGTATGTTATTAAAAATGTCCGAGGCGTCACCGGCTTTGTCGGTTCCGGCACCAAGCCCACTCCCCTCACCGAAGATGAAGTCGCCCAGCTGGGCGTGGAGAAGCACGAGATCGTGGTCAACTACGGCCTCGGCGACTCTGTGAAGATCAACGATGGTCCTCTGACTTCCTTTGTCGGCGTTGTGGACGAGCTGGATGTCGAAAAGAACAAGGTTCGCGTCATCGTTTCCATGTTCGGACGCGAAACACCTGTCGAGTTGGAACTCGACCAGGTAGAGGTTGTTGAAAACTAAACCATTGACTGGTTAGTCAGTCAGAACGTGGGAGGGGTTATGGCCCCGCCAAAAATACGCTCTGCGTATCACCACATTATTTCAGGAGGTGCTTATCATGGCACAGAAAGTAACAGGTTATATCAAACTGCAGATCCCCGCAGCCAAGGCTACCGCTTCCCCCCCTGTCGGCCCTGCTCTCGGTCAGCATGGCGTGAACATTGCTGCCTTCATTAAGGAATTCAACGAGCGCACCAAGGATCAGGCCGGCTTCAAGATTCCCGTCGTTATCACGGTTTATGCCGACCGCAGCTTCACCTTCGTCACCAAGACTCCCCCCACTCCTACCCTGATCCTGAAGGCTCTGGGTATTGAGAGCGGCTCCGGTGTCCCCAATAAGACCAAGGTTGCTACCATCAGCCAGGCTCAGCTCCGTGAGATCGCTGAGAAGAAGATGCCCGATCTGACCGCTGCCACCATCGAGGCTGCTATGAGTCAGGTCGCCGGTACTTGCCGCAGCATGGGCGTTCTCGTTTCCGAAGACTAATTTAACGCTTGACCGAGGATTTCCGGTATTAGACCGGTCCTCATAAATACGTGGGAGGATTATTCCGAATCACCACTAAGGAGGATATTACATTGTTTAGAGGTAAAAAGTATCAGGACAGCACGAAGCTGGTGGACCGCAGCGTCCAGTATGATGTTGTCGACGCTATGGATCTGGTCGTGAAGACCGCCCCCGCCAAGTTCGATGAGACTGTTGAAATGCACATTAAGTTGGGTGTTGACTCCCGTCATGCTGACCAGCAGGTCCGTGGCGCTATCGTCCTGCCCAACGGCACCGGCAAGACCCGTAAGGTTCTGGTCTTCGCTAAGGATGCCAAGGTTGACGAAGCTCTGGCAGCCGGTGCCGATTACGCCGGTGGCATGGAACTGGTCGACAAGATCACTAAGGAAAACTGGTTTGACTTTGATGTCGTCGTGGCTACTCCCGACATGATGGGTGTGGTTGGCCGTCTGGGTAAGGTTCTGGGTCCCAAGGGTCTGATGCCCTCCCCCAAGGCCGGCACCGTGACTCCCAATGTCACCGCTGCTGTCAACGAGATCAAGGCCGGTAAGATCGAGTACCGTCTCGACAAGACCAACATCATCCACTGCCCCATCGGTAAGGTTTCCTTCGGCGCTGAAAAGCTGCAGGAGAACTTCGAGGCTCTGCTGGGTGCCGTTATCAAGGCTAAGCCCGCTGCTGCCAAGGGTCAGTATATCAAGAGCTGTGTCGTCGCTTCCACCATGGGCCCCGGCATCAAGGTCAGCACTGCTAAGTTCTAATCTTTCACAAAAAAGTTCTTGACATTTATTGCGGAACTTGATATGATATTTGGGCTGCCAAAGACAGCAGGAGGCATTTTGCCATAAAGGGACTCCCCTTCCTGCCGAGGTTCCGCAAGATGATAAGCATTTTGTGTCCTCGCGTCTTATGGCGTGAGGACATTTTATTTTACTCGGAGGTGACACAATATGCCCAACGCAAAGGTACTGGAAAGCAAGAAGGCAACTGTGGAAGCCCTTGCCGAAAAGCTGCAGAACGCTACTTCTGCTGTGTTCGTTGATTACAAGGGTATCAACGTTGCTCAGGATACTGAGCTGCGTAACCAGTTCCGTGCTGCCAATGTTGAGTATACCGTTGTGAAGAACACTCTGACTCGCTTCGCCGCCAATAAGGTCGGTTACACCGAGTTCGATGAGCTGCTCAATGGCACTACTTCCATGGCTTGTACCACCGGCGATCCCATCGCTCCCGCTCGTATCGTCAGCGAATTCGCCAAGAAGAACAAAGACGTTATCACCATCAAGGGTGGCATGGTCGAAGGCAAGGTTCTGACTGTTGATGAACTGAAGGCCTTTGGCGAACTGCCTTCCAAGGACGCTCTGGTCGCACAGGTCCTCGGCACCCTGCTGGCTCCCATCAGCAGCCTGGCCTTTGTCCTGTCTCAGATCGCCGAAAAGGGTGGCGCTCCTGTCGAAGAAGCCGCTGCTCCTGCTGAAGAAGCTGCTCCTGCTGAAGAAGCTGCTCCCGCTGAGGAAGCTGCACCTGCTGAGGCTCCCGCCGAAGCACCCGAGGCTCCTGCTGAAGCCTAATCCATTATAAAACAAATTTACTACATTATTTGGAGGTAATTAAAATGGCATCCGAAAAGATTACTGCTCTCGTTGAAGAAGTTAAGACCCTGTCCGTTCTGGAGCTGGCTGAGCTGGTTCACACTCTGGAAGAAGTTTTCGGCGTTTCCGCCGCTGCCGCTGCTGTCGCTGCTCCCGCTGCCGGCGCTGCCGCTGCTGAGGTCGAGGAGAAGACCGAGTTCGACGTCATCCTGAAGGATGCCGGCGCTTCCAAGCTGAACGTTATCAAGGTCGTTCGCGCTGTTACCGGTCTGGGTCTGAAGGACGCAAAGGATCTGGTCGACAACTGCCCCAAGACTCTGAAGGAAGCTGTTTCCAAGGAAGAGGCCGAGAAGATGGTCGCAGACCTGAAGGAAGCTGGCGCAGACGCAGAGATGAAGTAATTTTACTTCCCATACACACAAAAAACAGCCGCCGCTTTCGGCGGCTGTTTTGTTCGTAAC
>JAZNNW010000103.1:0-17041 GCA_045580485.1 Candidatus Avilachnospira sp.
AGTGACGACTTCCATCTCGATGGCACGCTCTTCCTGGCTGCCCCATTCGGGCATTTCTTCTTCAGCAGCGGTAGCTTCCTTCACGCCCCATGCGTCGGTGGACACGGGGGTCATGATGGGCATCTGCAGCTGAGCATCACCCTGCTGCAGAGCAGCAGCCTTGATGCGGTCCAGGGTGGAGGCAACATACTCATAGCCGTAACCGGCAGCGGCGGAACCGGCGTTCATGACGATGGACTGAGCATTGACGCCCAGCTGAGTCATAACAGTGTTCAGCTGCTTGGCCAGGTTGATGTCCACAGCGGACTCAGCGCCGACCTTCTGGTTGTAGGCCAGACCGGCGGAAGCGCCGACGGTCTTGTAGTTCTCTTCACGGGCGGACAGGACCAGAATGTTCTTGCCGGCCAGAGCTTCAGCGACCTTGTTGAACAGTTCGGCATCCTTATCCACATTCTTACAGCCCATGACAACGATGGGCAGATCGGTAGCGGCGGCAACAGCCTTGGCCACTTCCACGCACTCCTCAACGGACTTGTTTTCGCCGTTGGGATCAGCGCCTTCCAGGTTCAGAGCCACGAAAGAAGCGCCGGGCATGGACTCGATCTTCTTTGCCATGTCGGCAACAGTCTCACAGCCTTCATAGAAAGCCTTGAGACCGGCAGTGGTGCACATGGCCATACCGGCATCGGTGATCTCGACGCCGATCTTGGGCTTGTTTTCGATGGGTGCATCGAAGGTGTAGAACGGCAGAACATTCTGACCGCCAAGAACGATAGCCTTGTCACCGGTACCGAGGGTGACGGCATTGATCTTCGCATTGAATGCCTGCTTCTTGGGTGCGAAAGACATAATAGATATCCCCCTTAATAAAATTACTTACAAATTTAATTTCCGCATGATCTCATGGAGAGCCACCTTCACAGGTGTGGAGTCCGGAACCTGAGAACTGGGCTTGCCGTCGCAGTCATACTGGAACACAAGCTCGTCCTGGGGCAGAACGCCCAACAGAGGCAGACCATGCTTTTGGATTTCTTCCAACACGCCGGGGTTCAGTTCACCGCCGGGTGCACGGTTGACGATGAGATAGAGGTTCTGGGGCTTCAACTCCAGTTCACGGATCATTTCCGCAATTCTGGCGACCGCCTGGATACCTCTTCTGGAGCAGTCGGAGACCAGCAGCATGGTGTCCACATGGGGCAGGGTGCCGCGGCTGATATGCTCCAGACCGGCTTCATTGTCGATGACGATGTAGCGGTAGTTTTTGGCGTACTTGTCCACCTGAGACTTCAAAACGCCGTTGACAAAACAGTAGCAGCCCTTGCCCTGGGTACGACCCATGACCAGCATATCGAAATCGTCCTCTTCCACCAGAGCATCGGAGAACTTCATTTCCGCATAATCGGCCTTGGTCATATTCTTGGGCACGGTGCCCTTCAGCTCTGCCTGGGCCATCTCTTCCCGGATGGTGCCAAGAGTGGTCTCGACCTCCACACCCAGCACCTCGTTGAGGTTGGAGTTGGCATCGGCATCCACCACCAGAACGGGGCCCTGCTGCTTTTTGCACAGGTAATCGATCATCATGCCGCAGGTCGTGGTTTTGCCCACGCCGCCTTTACCGGCTACGGCAATGGTATGAGTAGACATGATAAAACTCCTTTGTTGTCACAACGCACCAAATGGGCGTACGAATCCCGTACGCCATTGGCACGAACTAATCCTAACATAATTTCCCCGTAAAAACAAGAGATTGCTCTGACAAAAACAGAGAAAATCCACCACTTTTTTGTGGCAATTTTCACACATTCCCGTTTTACAGTTCTGTAAACAGGAATTTCTGGGTCATTCCGGCGGTGACTGCATAGATATTCACCCGTCCGGGACCGGGAATGTCCACGGTCAGTTCCACCTCTTTGTCTTTCAGCAGGCTGCGGACCCATGTTTCCGGGTCATCGGTTTCGATTTCCTCAAAAAACACATCCCGCATCTGATTGTTGCCGCAGAGATTTTCGATCTCCCGGACCACTTCAAACTCTTTCATTTACGCTTCCTGCACGATGGCAACGCCGCCCACCAGATCCACAGAGATCAGCTTGCCGACGATGACCGCTTCCCTGTCCATAAGGTCGGTCAGCAGGACCTGATCGTCCTGAATGTCGATCCGCTGGACATTGCTCATGACTACATTCTGAGGGGCTTTTTCGCCCTTATAAACCGTAGAAAGACACATAATAAACGCTCCTTTACTCTGCCAGGGCTGCCAGGATGGTGCTCAGGCGCAGGTTGCCCTTTTCAAAGTCGGAGACAGCCAGCATGACCTGCTCGTAGGCAGTCTTGTCGCCCATGTCGGAGAGCTTCTTTGCCAATTCCGCCAGTTCGTTGGCATGGGCGGTGTTGTGGCTGACCATGTACTTCATAAGGGCCATCAGTTCTTCCTTGGGAGTATGCTGACCGCAGCCGCCGCAGGATGCACAGGCGGAGGGCTCGCAGTGGGAATGGTTGTGATCGCCATGGTCATGGTCATGATGGACATGATCGTGAGCCTCATGGGCGTGGCTGTGGACATGGTCATGGGCATGAGAATGGGTGTGACCGTCATGGGTATGCTCATGGGTATGAGTATGGGTGTGTTCGTGATCCAGATGCATATTTCATCGTTCCTTTCGTTCTGTCTTTTGACTTCATTATAGCGTAAATTTTCCCGCTTGTCATCCCGAATTTCATGGAAAAAGCCTGCCGTTTTCACGGCAGGCTTTTGAGATTTACTGCTTTTCGTGCTCGATGAGCTTCCATGTTGCATCGATGAGGTTCTTGAACATGGGATTTTCCATGGCACGGATGATGAAGCTCTGGCGGGGGGTATTGATATCCTCGCCGGAGATCTGGAACATGCCGTACTGATCGCACAGGCCGCGGAGGCGCTCCAGCTGCTCCATGGTGTTGCGGGTAGGCATGTAGGTAACGGCCTTGATGCCTTCTTCCTTCAGGCACTCGAACACATCTTCCAGATAGTCGTCTTCGAACTTCTGTGCCTTCTTGTCGCCGGTGACAGAAGCGGTGACATCGCCCAGGTAAGCATAGCACAGGTAAGCATCCACTTCCTTGCACAGAGCGACCACATCCTTGACCTTGGGGCACTCGTCGGTGGCGTCGATGTAGATCTTGGGAACGAAAGCGCCCTTCAGCATACCCAGCAGGTCATACTCATAGAAGGGGTACTCCAGATCCATCATCTGTGCCTTCTGCTTGTCATTGAGGCTCATGCCGATGGAGGTCAGATAGTCCACCATGGGCTGACCCTTGCCGACCTTCTTGACCATTTCCATAGCCAGAGCGTACATCAGATGGCGCTCGGTGACACCGCCGCCTTCCTTGCCCAGAGACAGGGGCAGAACATCCCGGTCATAGTCCAGGCTCATGCCCAACAGCTCATTGATCTTGGCGATCATCTTGCGGTTACGGACATCACGGGCAGCACGGTAAGGTGCGAAGAACTCCGTCAGACGGCCGATCTTATCATGGGGCACAGACTGGATGGTCATGTAGCTGCAGCCCACCTGATCGGGGTTGTTGGTGCGGCGGCCTTCCAGACGGGTACCGTCCATGGACACACGGCATTCCATGCCGATGGTCACGGGGATGCCGATAATCTCGGCAGCCTCCAGAAATTCCTCTGCACCGGAAATGGAGTCATGGTCGATGATACCGGCGGTGCACAGGCCCTCCATACGGGCAGCATAAACTGCGGCCGTGGGAGAATAGGGACTGAAGGAATAGGTAGTATGGATGTGGTTATTGATGTAGGCATCCACCATGGGAGGGAACTGGGTAGTCTTCAGGACTTCACGCAGGTTTGCGATACGCTCCTCCCGGGTGGGGGCATTGAGTTTGTTGAGAACAGAAATTTCGATCATGGAAATTCTCCTTAGTTCAGCATGACCTGGCCGCCGGTGACGGGGATGGCCTGGCCGGTCTCATACTTCTGCTCCACGCAGTACATGACTGCACGGGCAACATCCAGAGGCAGACAGCCACGGTTCATGGGAACCTTGGACTCATAGAAGCGGCGGACATCATCCACAGTCTTGGCACCCGGAACCTTGCCGGCTTCCAGATACTGGACGAACAGACCACGGACGGGATCGGACCACAGGGGGCCGTCCAGATAGTTACCGGGGCAGATGGCATTGACCTTGATGTTGTAGGCGCACAGTTCCAGAGCCCAGCTCTGCACCAGACCGATGGCACCAAACTTGGAGCCTGCATAGGCGAAGTTCTTGTTGGAGCCTTCCAGACCGGACTTGGAGCTCATGGCAATGATATCAAACATGGCTTCGGGGTCAGCCTCGTGCTGTGCCTGCATGATGATGGAGGCATACTTGGCGCACAGGAACAGACCGGTGTAGTTGATGGCGGTGACGAATTCCATATCCTTCTTCTCGAAGGTGGCGATGGGGCCGGAACGGACGACACCGGCGTTGGCGACCATCATATCCAGACCGCCGAACTTTTCCACAGTCTGAGCCACCAGATTGGCAACAGAATCCTCATCGGAAACATTGACAGCGATGGCACAGGCACGCTCACCCATTTCCTTGGCGACAGTTTCAGCCAGTTCCTGATTCATGTCGGCAATGATGATGGTTGCACCTTCCTTGTACAGTTCCTCGGCAATGCCCTTGCCGAAGCCCTGTGCGGCACCGGTGACGATGGTGATCTTGCCGGCCAGACGACCCTGACCTGCGGGACGGTTGTGGATGTTTTCCTTGGCAATAGCCTGCCATTTGGTCATATCGACGCTCATGTTCAAACACTCCTTATGTAAAAATCTTTGTTTGCGTTGTTTCTATTTGTATTATAGCCTATTGATGAAAAAATGCAATGGGAAAAAGCAAAAACAGGGCAAATTCTGCCCTGTTTTTTGAATGGCTTACTTGTGGATATACAGCACGCCGATGGTGCTGGGTCCGCAATGGCTGGAAACGGTGCAGCCGGCGCGGGTGACGCAGACTTCCTTGAAGGGCTGCAGCTCTCTGACGGTCTCCACTGCCATATCCAGCAGCTCCTGGGAGATACCGGAATGGGTGACGAACACACGGTCCAGTTCCAGATCTTCTCTGCCGCCGATGCGGTCGGTGATATAGTCCTTCAGGCACTTGGCAAAGGCACCGCGGTACTTTTTGCCCACGCCCATCTTGCCCTCTTTCACTTCGATGCAGGGCTTCAGCTTCAGCAGGTTTGCACCCAGAACGGTAACGGCGGAGCAGCGGCCGCCCATTTTCAGATACTCCAGCTGATCGAGAATGAAGCTGGCATCCACACGACCGGCAGTCTCCCGCAAGGTCTCGACAATGGCAGCAGCAGCCATGCCGTTTTCCGCCAGTTCGGCTGCCTTCAGCACCAGCAGTCCGTGACCGGTGGAGAGATTGCGGCTGTCCACCACATGGACATTTTCAAACTCCTCAGCAGCCAGGCAGGCATTCTGATAGCAGGAGCTGAAATCGGAGCTGATGTTCAGATGGATGACAGCGTCATACTCCTTGGCGTACTTGCCAAACACCTCAGCATACTCGGCGATGTTGTTGGCAGCGGTCTTGGGCAGATCGCCACCCTTGCTCACATGTTCATAGATGGCATCGGGATGAAGATCCACACCGTCACGGTAGTTCTTATCGCCCATGGCAACGGCCAGAGGCATGACCTCAATGCCGTATTTTTCGACTTGTTCTCTACTGAGATCGCAGGTAGAATCAGAAGTGATCTTAATTCTCATTACAAGTTCCAACCTCCTTGGTTTTGGAACAGGCACACACCATTTGCCTGTGATTCACGGAGTATTATAGCAAGTTTTTTCTTCTTTTGCAACATTCATAATTGGAGTCCTTGTCCCATAGAGTGTTTTGAGGTGATGGTATGAGAGCATGGAAAACGGTCATGTGTTTTGCTCTGCTGCTGGTGGCATGTGTGGCAGTCTGTGCGGTCTTCAACGGGGCTGCCTTTACGGAAACAGCTTCCTGGGGTCTGAAGTTTCAGGAGGAGGGTACGCCGCCGGTGGGGAACGCCTCATCTTCTGCTCTGGCTGCCTATGATGCCGCCTATGCAGGCAGTTTCGATACGCCCACTTTATATCTGACCTTTGATGCCGGTTACGAAAACGGCTATACCGCTCAGATCTTGGATACATTAAAAAAGCACAATGTGCCTGCCGCCTTTTTTCTGGTTGGAAACTATTTGCAGACCCAGCCGGAGCTGGTGCAGCGGATGGCAGATGAGGGGCACACCGTAGGCAACCACACCTGGAGCCACGGAAATATGTCCAAGCTGACGGACAAAGCCGCTTTTACAGAAGAATTGGAACAGGTGGAAATTCTATATAAAGAGATTACCGGCAAGGACATGGAGAAATTCTATCGTCCGCCGGAGGGTGTGTACAGTCAGGAAAATCTGACCCTGGCACAGGAGTTGGGATATAAAACCGTGTTTTGGAGCCTTGCCTATGTGGACTGGGACAATGAAAATCAGCCATCGGCAGACCTTGCCTTTTCCAAGCTGCTGCCCCGCACCCACAACGGAGCCGTGATCCTGCTACACTCCACCTCCCAGACCAATGCCGCCGTTCTGGATGAACTGCTGACCCGATGGAAGGACATGGGCTATACCTTTGCGCCCATTTCGGAGCTGTTTAAGAATTGACGGGACTTATCACCAAAACCGACCAAAGACATATCATGGAATGAACGGGGCATCCCCGATTTCTTTCAGGAGGTCATTTCTATGAATTGCAATTCCAACGGTCTTTGCGGTTTTGGCGGCAACAACTGGTGGTGGATCATCATTCTGATCCTGTTGGTCTGCAACAACGGCGGCTACGGCAACAGCGGCTGCTGCGACAACAACTGCGGCTGCTGCTAAAGCGGTACATGAAAAACTCCGGGGCAACCCGGAGTTTTTTGTTATCATCGCAAGAAATAAAGCTTCCCTGAGAAGTGTGTGAAATCCGCCATTGGCGGATTTCAGCCTCCGGCGGCCAATACTTTTGGCAAGTCCCAAAAGTATTGGATGAAAAAGACTGTGGGGGAGAGCGTTGTCCGGAATTTGTGATCGTTTTTGCCTATGTAATCGTTCTGCATCACATCACAAATTAGCCACTCTCCCCCACACCCCCTCCCGGCTTCTTGTCGTTTCTCTGGGTAGTGGTCGATGAATCTGACATGTTAGTCATTGCGAGCAACGAAGTTGCGTGACAATCCGTTATCCCCATTCTGCATTCTGCATTTTGCATTTTCCATTCTCCGTGGTATAATAAAGAAAAACCCCCGGAGGTCTTTTTATGCGAATGGTACTCTTAACTGCCATCGGCGTGGGCGGTGCGACCTGTATCGGTGCGCTCCTTGGCTTTATCTTTAAGAAAATTTCCCACCGCTTCAGCGATCTGGTCTTGGCCTTTGCTGCCGGTATCATGCTGGCGGCAGCCGTGTTGGGTTTGATTTTGCCCTCTCTGGAACACGGCGGCATCGGTCTGCCCATCACTGTGGCAGGTATCTTCTGCGGTGCCCTGTGCCTCAATCTCATGGACAGGCTGGTTCCCCATTTGCACCGGCTCTCCGGTGTGGACACGGAAAGCCATCCCGGCCAGTCGGAACGGCTGGGCAAAGTTCTGCTGTTCGTCATGGCTATCGCCATCCACAACCTGCCGGAAGGCATTGCAGCCGGCGTGGGCTTCGGCACCGGCAACACCGGTGAAGCCATGACCATTGCCGCCGGCATCGCTCTGCAAAACATCCCCGAAGGCATGGTCATCATTGCTCCCATGCTGGCTGCCGGTATGAAGCCGGGGCGGACCTTCCTTATTGCCATCATGACCGGTGTGGTGGAAGTCATCGGTACCATGCTTGGTTATTTGGCTGTTTCCGTGTCCACCGCCATTTTGCCCTTTGCCCTGGCCTTTGCAGGCGGTACCATGCTCTACATCATCAGTGATGAAATGATCCCCGAGACCCACCACAACGGTGGTGAGCGAGGCTCCACCTATGCCCTGCTTGCAGGCTTCTGCCTCATGTTGGCAATGGTGCATTATCTCGAGTAAAAAAGAAAAACTCCTCAACTTTCGTTGAGGAGTTTTGGAGCTGTTAGGCAGATTTGAACTGCCGACCTCGTCATTACCAATGACGCGCTCTACCGACTGAGCTATAACAGCATCTCGCAATCAGCCTCATCATTATACCCATGCCCCACCAAATTGTCAAGTACAAATTTCAAAAAATTTCGCCGGAGGTAAAATTACCTCCGGCGGTTATTTTTACTGCACTCCGGCCAGCCGATTCAGATAACTGACATAGGAATCGCTGCTGACCATAAAGGGATAGTTGATGACGATCAGATCATCCACACCCTGCTGGGCAGCCAAATCTGCAAGGTTCAGACTGGGCTTACCGTCACGGTTGAACTCTCTGGGATCGATGACGATGATTTTGCTGTAATGGCTGGTGAGGAAGGGCACAAAGGCGTTGCCGTAGGACTCCTTCAGCACCATGCAAACAGGTCCGTCCACCTCTGTTTCCACTGTTGCGGCAGGATGGTCACCGCCCAGGAAGCAGAGATACTTATTGCTCTGATCTTCCGTAATGCCCTGATAGACCACACTGACGGGATAAGCCGTGGAATTTTCCAGATCCGCATCGGCATAATAGGCAGCACTGGTCTCCACCACAGGCAGATAATAAGTCAAGGTATCGGGATTGTTTCTCAGTACATCGCTCTGAGGATACTGGGAAGTCCAGCCATACATAGAGCCAAGGAAGCCCGTATACTGACCGGTCTCAAAATCCTCCAGAGGCACAGGCTCCCAGCCCAGACTTTCGCAGAAAGCCGTGTAGGCATAATAAGCGCCCAACTGGGTCCAATGGTGGTCTGTACGGAAATAGATGTACTCATCCTTATGGGCTTTCAGCTTGGAGAAGGCATCCACCGTCACGATACTGTCCATCATAGAGCCGTAACACAACTCGATCATGGCCTTCTGGTCGCTGACGCCGGTGTGCATATCCTTGGGCGAATAGAACTGGGCCGCATTGGGGGTCAGCAGGGAGATGACCCGGACATTTTCACCCAGTGCCGTTTGGAGATTGCCCACGGCATCTGCATAGGAAATGACTATGGAATCTGTGGCGTAGGGCACATCCATGGCCCGGTCGCCGACGATGATGACGGAGCCGGCAGAAGTGTATTCCAGATTCTCTGTCTCATCCACTTCTTCCTCTTCCTCTATCGGATCTTCTACGATAGGTTCTTCCGGCACTTCCTCCACAGGCACTTCATCGGGATTCACAACAGGCTGTGCGTCCTCTTCCGGTGGTATCTGCTCCGGGATCGGCTCCAGGGCCTGTCCGCCATGTTCGGCGCCGCCCTGGTAATCCAGCACCAGCAGATTTTCCTGTCCGCCGCCGAAGTGATAGAAGCCATTGAGTTTCTGATTGGCCTTCAGCAGCAGCTCTCTGCCGGGGAAGGTGTCGGAATAATAGGTCTCCATCTGACCAAGATAGCTGCCATCCAGTAAGGCAGACCAGGAGAACTCCGGCAGAGCCGCCAGTTTCCTGTTTTCCGTTTTGGACTCTGTGGCATCCACATCTGCCAGAGACACGATGCCCACAGCAGCCGCTGCCAGAACCAGCGCAGAGAGCAGTACAATATAAAGTTTTTTCAAGAGACTGCCCTCCTTTTTAGAATCGGTAATACAAAAATGCGCTGAAGCCGCTGCCCACCAGAGAAATAGTGGAAAGCACCAGCAATGTCACACAGAACACAAAGGTAACAACGGTATAGAGCTTCTGTTTGGGACCGCCGGGCTCCTTTTCTGCACAGACCAATCCAAACAGATCTGCCGCCAGCCGGGGCAGAGGCGTAGAGCCAACAATGCACAGAAGCAGAAGAGGCAGATTGTTCACCAGCATGATCCGGGTCTCGGTGTTCCAGAAACCGCCGCCGGCAAAGCCGAACATGGCAGCAAAGGCCTGACCCAGCCGACCGAAATCGGTAAAATAGAAGATAGTCCAGCCGATGATCAGCAGGAACAGGGTAAACACCCGCCGAATAGCCTTGGGAACAGCCTTCAGCTTGGGCAGCAGAGGCTTTTCGATGAGCAGCAGCACGAAGAAGTACAGACCCCACAGCAGGAAATTCCAGCTGGCTCCATGCCAGAGACCCGTAAGACCCCAGGTAATGAGCAGATTGAAATTGCGGTGACGGCGGTTGCCGCCCAGAGGAATGTAAACATAGTCCCTAAAGAAGGTGCTGAGGGAGATATGCCATCGCCGCCAGAAATCTGTGATGGAAAACGCCGTGTAGGGCAGGCGGAAGTTTTCCTGAAAACGGAAACCGAACACACGGCCAAGACCGATGGCCATATCGGAATAGCCGGAGAAATCAAAGTAGATCTGGAAGGCGAACATAATGACGCCCAGCCAGGTTCCAACCACTGTGTTGGTAGTCAGAGCACCGTCCAGCAGCTTGGAGGCCACACCGAAGGCATGGTCTGCGATGAGAATCTTCTTGCCCAGACCGGTTGCAAAGCGGATGAGACCGTAGAACAGATCCTCTCCTGTGGTCTTGCGGTCATCCATCTGCATTTCGATATCGGCATAACGGACGATGGGACCGGCGATGAGCTGTGGGAACATAGAGATGTACATAAGGAACTTGAGATAGGACTTCTGCACCTGCACCTGACCACGGTACACATCCACCACATAGCTCATGGCCTGGAAGGTGAAGAAGGAGATACCGATGGGCAGAGCGATCTGCGGCACAGGGATCTGCAATGTCGTCAGCTGATTGAAGCTGTCCACCAGCAGACCGGCATACTTGAATACACCAAGTGCCAGCAGGTTCACCGTTACCGCCAATGCCAGCAGCCGTTTTTTCTTTTTCTCGTCTCCATTGCCCATGCAGCGACCCATGGCATAATTAAAAGACGCAGAGGCGATGAGCAAAAACACATAAACCGGCTCACCCCAGGCATAAAAAACCAGGCTGAACAGGACAAGAACCAAATTTTTCGCCGCCATGGACCGGAAACAGAAATATGCCGCCAGACACGCAGGCAGGAAGAGATATAAAAAGATCAAACTGGAAAATACCACGGCAATGAAACCCCACTCAAAAGCATTTACATAATTACTGCCCTTATAATCTATCAAACTCCTTTCATATTTGCAAGACCTTTTTCAACAAATTTCGACATAAAATTCTTATTGTGACAAATTTGTAATATTCTGCACGGATTTTATGACAAAATAGTTACATTTTTGCCAATTTCAGGTTCCGTTTACCACAAGTCCCCTTTTCGTCTCTATGTTGTTATTGATTTACATAATATTTTTCATAATTTTTATGAGCTATGGCACAACAGCTTGGGGCAAACGGTCCCTTCACCCCTATATAGGGTATTCCGTACCGAAAAATCCCCTCCGAAACCGGGATGGTTTTTCCTGTTTCACCCTTGTATTTATGAAAAAGCCATGCTATAATCATGTTGATTTTTGTGGTTTTTACCCAAAGCCGTAAAGGAGACAATGTCATGCTTGCCATCGAACGGAAAAATGAGATTATGAATAAGCTCCGCCTGGAGCAGCGTGTTCTGGTCAGCGAACTGGCCATCCATTACGGCGTTACGGAAGAAACCATCCGCCGTGATCTGGATAAACTGGAAAAAGAAGGCTATGCCACCAAGACCTACGGCGGCGCCATCTGGGGCAACAGCCTCAAGACCGACCTGAGCTACACCATCCGCAACAAGACCAATGTGGAAGCCAAGACCGCCATCGCCAAGCGAATCGCCTCCATGATCCATGACGGCGACCATCTGATGCTGGACGACAGCTCCACTTCCCTTTTTGTTGCCAAGCAGCTGAAAGATAAAAAAAATCTGACCGTCATCACCTATTCCGTGGAGATCGTGGTAGAACTTTCCGGCGTGGAGGGCTTTACCATCCTGTGCACCGGCGGTCAGCTCCGCCCCACTTCTCTGGCTCTGGACGGTTTCCAGGTGCCTCAGATCCTCTCCAAGTTCCATGTGGACAAGGCCATCATTTCCTGCAAGGGCATTGACCCGGAGGCGGGCATCACCGACTCCTCCGAGCAGAACGCCATTTCCAAGCAGGCCATGATCAAAGCTGCCCGGCAGACCATCCTTGCCATCGATGACAGCAAATTCGATAAGGTAGCTTTCACCCAGATCGCTCCCCTCACCGATTTGCAGCTGGTGGTCACCAACAGCAAACCGGCGGCAGCCTGGGAAACATACTTTGCCGACCACGACATCCCCTGCCTCTATTCAGAGTAATAAACAGACAAAACCCGTGTCATCATTTGACGACACGGGTTTCGTATTGCAT
Organism: Candidatus Avilachnospira sp.; assembly: GCA_045580485.1. Classification (GTDB taxonomy): domain Bacteria; phylum Bacillota; class Clostridia; order Oscillospirales; family Oscillospiraceae; genus Avoscillospira. The sequence continues at coordinate 12,390 of JAZNNW010000103.1, forward strand.
ATTTACTTTTCGTAGCTCATGAGTTTTTCCACTCTGCGCTGATGGCGGCCGCCTTCAAACTCGGTACCCAGCCAGGTATCGATGATCTCCAGCGCCAGCATCTCGCCTACCACACCGGCGCCAATGGCCATCATGTTGGTATCGTTATGCTGACGGGTCAGACGGGCAGACATGACATCGGACAGCAGGGCACAGCGGATGCCCTTGACCTTGTTGGCGGTGATGGACACGCCGATACCGGTGGTGCAAAGGACGATGCCCCGGTCACATTCACCGGCAGCCACAGCCTCAGCGGCAGGACCGGCAAAGTCGGGATAGTCACAGCTGTCGGTGGAGTAAGTACCGAAGTCCTTATACTCCAGACCCTTGGCTTCCAGATGCTTCTTCAGCTTTTCTTTCAGAGCGTATGCTCCATGGTCACATGCGATGGCGATCATATTCGATCCCTCCAAATGATTTTTTCTATATTATAATAGATAGGGACAAAAATAACAAGTGGGACATTTTTTAATCTGGCCTTATAAAAATTTTCCAAACTGACTATTTATTTATGGTCAGTTCGTTATATAATGATTGCAAACAAACAGAAATGGGGCGTATTCTATGTCTTACAAAAGAGTTTTGACCATTCAGGATATTTCCTGTGTCGGGCAGTGTTCCCTGACCGTGGCTCTGCCCATTCTTTCCGTATGCGGTCTGGAGACAGCCATTCTGCCTTCCGCCGTCCTTTCCACCCACACTGCCGGTTTCAGCGGCTATACCTTCCGGGATCTGACGGAGGACATCCCTGCCATCCGTGCCCATTGGGTCAAGGAAAACATTTCCTTTGATGCCATTTATACCGGCTATCTGGGCAGCGAAAAGCAGGTGGAATACATCACCGAGATTTTTAAGGACACCCTGAAGCCCGGCGGCTTGAAGATCGTTGATCCCGCCATGGCAGATCATGGCGCCCTGTACCCCGGCTTTGATGCCGCCTTTGTCAAAGCCATGGCAGAGCTTTGCAAGCAGGCGGATTATATCGTTCCCAACATCACCGAAGCCTGCTTCCTGACCGACACCCCCTATCAGGAGACCTACGACAGAGCTTATATCGACCTGCTGCTGAAAAAGTTTACAGACATGGGCTGCAAAAATGTGATCCTCTCCGGCATTTCCTACGAGGAAGGCTATACGGGCGTTGTGGTCTACGAGGACGGCAAGTATTCCTACTATCGCCATAAGCTGCTGCCCAACAGCTGCCATGGCACCGGCGATATCTACGCCTCTGCCTTTGTGGGTGCGCTGGTTCGGGGCAAGACCGCCTACGATGCTGCCAAAATCGCAGCGGACTACACTGTGGACTGCATCATGGCGACCGCCGAGGAAGAAAACCACTGGTACGGCGCCAAGTTTGAGCCGGTCATGACCAAACTGGCAGGTTATCTGGCATAAAACCGCAAAGTGTGGCGAACAAGGTTCGCCACACTATTTATTTCCCAAAAAATGCTTGCGGGCAGTTTTTCTTTTTGCTATAATGGCACATAATAAGGGAGTAGTCGGCGCGAAAGCGCGGTGGCACCAACACCCGGACGCAAGTTCTGGTACCATCTTAATTGGCGAGACTTATCTGCAGCGGGCAGATAGGGCTCGCTTTTCTTTCATCCGAAAGCCCTGTTTACCCTTGCAATCATAACACAAGGAGAGATACCATGGAAAAACTATACACCCGGACCCCGGATGAGGTCCTGCAGGAACTCGGCACCGGTGCCGGGGGGCTGTCCTCTGACGAAGCCAAGAGCCGTCTGGAAAAATACGGCCCCAACAAACTGAAGGAAGCCGAAAAGCCTTCCCTGCTCCAGCGCTTCCTGGCACAGCTCAAGGACCCCATGCTGATCATTCTCATGATCGCAGCCGCAGTATCCGCCGTCACCAATCTGATGGCAGGGCACAATGAAATGGCCGAAGTGGTCATCATTCTGGCCGTTGTCCTTCTCAACGCCATCCTCGGTGTGTTCCAGGAAAGCAAGGCAGAAGCCGCCATTGAGGCACTCCAAACCATGACGGCAGCCACCTGTAAGGTGCTCCGTGACGGAAAGCTCATTTCCCTCCACTCCGATGAACTGGTCCCCGGCGACATCGTCATTCTGGAAGCCGGTGATGCGGTTCCTGCCGACGGACGCATCATTGAAAACGCCAGTTTGAAAATCGAAGAAGCCGCTCTGACCGGTGAATCCGTTCCCGTCAACAAGGTTCTGGAATCTCTTGGTCTTGCGGAAGGTCAGGAAGACATCCCTCTGGGTGACCGAAAGAATATGTGCTATATGGGCTCCACCGTGGTCTACGGACGGGGCAAAGCCGTTATCACCAACACCGGCATGAGCACCGAAATGGGCAAGATCGCAGGCGCTCTGGCTGCCACTGTGGAGGAGCAGACCCCTCTGCAGCGGAAGCTGGATGAACTGGGCAAGCTTCTGAGCAAGCTGGTGCTGGGCATCTGTATCTTCATCTTCGCCTTCAACCTGCTGATGGAAGGTGATTTCCATCTGGAGGTCATTCTGGAAACCTTTATGACCGCCGTCTCTCTGGCTGTTGCAGCCATCCCCGAGGGTCTTGCCACGGTCGTCACCGTGGTGCTTTCCATCGGTGTCACCAAAATGTCTCAGCGCAATGCTGTCATCCGCCGTCTCACCGCCGTGGAAACTCTGGGCTGCACCCAGGTCATCTGCTCCGACAAGACCGGCACCCTGACCCAGAACAAAATGACCGTGGTAGATCATGTGGGTCCCACCGAACTGGTGGCCACCGCCATGGCACTTTGCTCCGATGCCAACCTCAATGAAAACGATCAGGCAGAAGGTGAACCCACCGAGTGCGCACTGGTCAACTTTGCCTGCTCTCTGGGTCTGAAAAAGCAGGATCTGGAGAAGCTATCTCCCCGTGTGGATGAAGCTCCCTTCGACTCCGGCCGTAAGATGATGTCCACCGTCCATGCCCAGAACGGCAGCTTCGTGCAGTACACCAAGGGCGGTCCCGATGTGGTTCTGGCTCGCTGCGCCTATTACTATGAGAACGGCGAAGTCAAGCCCATGACCGATGCCAAGCGCACTGAGATCATGGCACAGAACAAGGCCATGGCCGATAAGGCACTGCGCGTGCTGGCAGCCGCCAAGCGCGACTGGGCAGAAAAGCCTGCCGACAACAGTCCCGAATTTTTGGAGCAGGAGCTGGTATTCCTGGGTCTGACCGGTATGATCGATCCCGTCCGCCCCGAGGTCAAGGCTGCCATTGAGGAATGCCGCAGAGCCGGCATCCGCGCCGTCATGATCACCGGTGACCACAAGGACACCGCCGTCGCCATTGCCAAGGAGCTGGGTATCATCACCGATGCCTCCGAAGCCATCACCGGCGCAGAGCTGGACAAGATCCCCGACGATGAGATCTGCGAATTTGTGAAGAAGTACGGCGTCTACGCCCGTGTGCAGCCGGAGCACAAGGTGCGCATCGTCACAGCCTGGAAGGCCAACGATGCCATCGCCGCCATGACCGGCGACGGTGTCAACGATGCCCCCTCCATCAAGGCCGCCGATATCGGCGTTGGCATGGGCATCACCGGCACCGATGTCACCAAGAATGTGGCTGACATGGTTCTGGCTGACGACAATTTTGCCACCATCGTTGCCGCTGTGGGCGAAGGCCGCCGCATCTATGACAACATCCGCAAAGCCATTCAGTTCCTGCTGGCCTCCAATATGTCCGAGGTTCTGGGCGTCTTTACGGCAAGTCTCATGGGCTTCACCCTGCTGAAGCCGGTGCATCTGCTGTTCATCAACCTTGTCACCGACTGTTTCCCTGCCCTGGCTTTGGGTATGGAAGAAGCCGAACCGGACACCATGGAGCGTCCGCCCCGTGACTCCCGTGAGGGCATCTTCGCCGGCGGTCTGTTTGTGGATATCGCCTACCAGGGCATCCTCGTCACGGCTCTGACCATCCTTTCCTACCTCATCGGCAGTCTGATGGACCCTGCCATTGGCTCCTTCAGCGCCCTCCGTGCCGCCGGTGCTTCCGATCACGGCATGACCATGGCCTTCCTGACCATGAGCATGTGCGAGATCTTCCATTCCTTCAACCTGCGCTCCCAGAGAAAGTCCATCTTCTCTCTGAAGGGCCACAACAAGGTCCTGTGGGCCGCCATGATCGGCTCTCTGGCTCTGACCACCCTGCTTCTGGAAGTGCCCTTCCTGGCCAATGCCTTTGGCTTCGTGCCTGTTGGCATCACCGAGTACGGCATCGCCCTGGCACTGGGCTTCCTGGTCATTCCCATTGTGGAACTGGTCAAGCTCATCCAGAGAGCCGGAAAGAAGTAATTGAATACCGGCATCAAAAAAGACACGCCGAAGCGTGTCTTTTTTGGTGCCGGTGACCGGACAGCTTCGTGCTTCGCACTACGCATAGTTTGCCTTAGCCAATCAGCCTTCGCTGCCGCTTGGCTTCTTGGAGGCTCTCGTATCGAACCTCCGGTTCTCGTAACACCGGTCAATGGCACCAAAAAGAGGCACCCATATGGGTGCCTCTTTTTTGTGCCATTGACCGGTGTTACGAGAACCGGAGGTTCGATACGAGAGCCTCCAAGAAGCCAAGCGGCAGCGAAGGCTGATTGGCTAAGGCAAACT
>JAZNNW010000104.1:0-14895 GCA_045580485.1 Candidatus Avilachnospira sp.
ATTGAGGTCGTCAATGTTCTCCGGGAGGCCGGTGCCGAAGTGCTGGGCATCGTCTCCATCTTCACCTACGGTATGCAGAAGGGTCTGGACAGACTGGCTGCCGCCCATGTGGAGAACACCAGCCTGACCAACTTCGATGTCATCGCCGAAGTGGCTGCACAGGAAGGCTACATCAAACCCGAGGATATTGCAAAACTCATCCAGTTCCGCAACAATCCTTCTGACGAAAGCTGGATCGGAGGTAACAAGTAATGAAAAGAAGTGTCATTGATATTCTGGATCTTTCCGTAGAAGAGCTGGACGAACTGGTGGCCGTCGCCGAAGACATCATGGCCAACCCCGGCAAATATGCCCACAAGTGCGAAGGCAAGAAGCTGGCTACCATGTTTTTTGAGCCTTCCACCCGTACCCGCCTGAGCTTCGAGGCTGCCATGTACGAACTGGGCGGCAATGTCCTCAGCGTGTCCTCTGCCGCTTCCTCCTCCGCCTCCAAGGGCGAGAGCGTGGCTGACACTGCCAAGATGATCTCCTGCTACGCCGATATCATGGCTATGCGTCATCCCAAGGAAGGCGCTCCTCTGGTTGCTGCCATGAATGCTTCCATCCCCGTCATCAATGCCGGTGACGGCGGTCACTTCCACCCCACTCAGACCTTGGCTGACCTGCTGACCATCCACTGCGAAAAGGGTCGGTTCGACAATCTGACCATCGGTCTGTGCGGTGACCTGAAGTTCGGACGCACCGTCCACTCCCTCATCGCTGCTATGTGCCGCTATCACAATATCAAGTTCGTTCTCATCTCTCCCGAAGAACTGAAGCTGCCCAGCTATGTCAAGACTGAGCACATCAAACCCAGCGGCAAGACCTATGTCCAGACCACCGATCTGGAGGCCGTTATGCCCGAACTGGATGTGCTGTACATGACCCGTGTGCAGAAGGAGCGCTTCTTCAACGAGGAAGACTATCTGCGTTTGAAGGACAGCTACATTCTGACTCCTGAGAAGCTGGAAAATGCCAAGAAGGATCTCATCATCATGCATCCCCTGCCCCGTGTCAACGAGATCAGCGTGGCTGTGGATAAGGATCCCAGAGCCTGCTACTTCAAGCAGGCCCTCTACGGCAAGTATATGCGTGAAGCTCTCATTCTCAAGCTCCTGGAGGTGCAGTAAACATGAAAATTGATTCTATCGTCAACGGCATTGTCATCGACCACATCACTGCCGGTCAGGGCATGAAGCTCTACAACCTGCTCCATCTGGACCGTCTGGACTGCTCCGTTGCCATCATTAAGAATGTCCATTCCGGTAAGATGGGCAAGAAGGATATTATTAAGGTGGCCGAATCCGTGGACATCGATATGGATGTCATGGGATATGTGGACCCCAATGCCACCATCAATGTCATTCGTAACGGCGAATTGGTGGAAAAAAAGCAGATCGATCTGCCGGAACGGCTGGTCAATGTGGTTGCCTGCAAGAACCCCCGCTGCATCACCAGCACGGAGCAGGAGCTGCCTCATGTGTTCCTGCTGACGGACAAAAAGAACCGCACCTACCGCTGCCGCTATTGTGAAGCAAAAGCCGAGGGCTGATAAACAAAGAAAAACCGCCATATGGCGGTTTTTCTTTGTTTATCTCGGAGAATATCCCATTCGGAAAGAGAGTTTTTCTGCCAGTTCCCGCAGACCGGGAAGGACGCTGTTTGCAATGTGTTCATCTGTCAGCAATTCTGTGGAATCAAAAGCACTGATCGCAGCCGCCACGGTTCCTGTGTAGTCATACAACGGCACAGACACGCAGCGATGACCCATTTCACATTCTTCATTATCCAAGGCAAAGCCCTGATTTCGGACACATTCCAGTTCTGCAAAAAGTGCATTTTTATCTGTAATGGTTTTGGCTGTCAAACGAGCCAGCCCGTTCCGATCCAAAAGCTGTTCCACCCGGTTGACTGTCATGGCACTGAGCAAAATCTTGCCGGAACCGGTGGAATGCATAGGCGCATCCTTTCCAATGCGCAGCATGGTATCCACACTGCCGTGAGGAGCACCTACCAAGTCCAGATAAGTCAGGACTCCATCCCGCTCCACCGCCAGCAGTACGCCTACATTATACCGGTTGGCAAACTCCGCCAGCAGCGTGCCGGCCATACTCCGCAGAACCAGATTGCTGTGGAGGGCATCGCCAAGACGGCAGATCTTCCAGGTCATGGAATAATATCCCGTATAATCGTCATGGTAAACATACCCCTGTTCGCACAGGGTGCGCAGATACCGCACCACCGTGGGCTGAGAGATTTTCAGATTGTCGGAAATATCCTTCAGCCGCATGGGCAGATGGTTGGCAGACATGTATTCAATGATCTTCAGCAGCTTATCCGAAGAAAGGTTGGCTTCCGTCCCTTTTGTTACCGCCACAACACCACTTCCAATACCAAATTTTGAACTGATTATAGCACAAAAACAGCAAAATGCATATGGTCAATTTTAATTATCGGTAATGTATTTTGAATTTATATTTTATATTCCTTTTTTATTGACTTTCCTCTTTTGAGGGTTTAAACTATTACCATAAATTCTATTCCGATATTTGGAATTTGATTTCAAAGGAGATTTTGTTATGGCTGTTCAAAGAATGAAGTACTGCGTAGACGGTCAGTGGAAGGATTCCAAGACCGACAAGTGGATGGAAGTCACCGACTCCTCCACCGGCGAAGTCATCGCCGAAGTTCCCTGCTGCACCGTTGCGGAAGTGGAAGAGGCCATTGCCTCCGCTCATGCCGCCTTCCCCGAGTGGTCTCAGACTTCTCTGAGTAAGCGCACCCAGATGATGTTCAAGTGGAGAAATATTCTGGTTGACCATCTGGAAGAGCTGACGGTTCTGTGTGCCAAGGAACTGGGCAAAAATCTGGCAGAGGCCAGAGGTGATGTTCTCAAGGCCATTGAGCCTACGGAACTGGCCTGCTCCACCCCCTTCATCACTCAGGGTGCTGCTTCCCTGCAGGTCACCAATGGCTTTGACACCGCTTCCTACCGTGTTCCTCTGGGTGTAGTGGCAGGCATCGTGCCTTTCAACTTCCCTGCCATGATTCCCTGGGGCTGGATGGTTCCTCTGGCCATTGCCACCGGCAACACTGTGGTCCTTAAGGCCGCTTCCTACACCCCTCTGACCTCCATGCGTATTATGGAGCTGTTCTATGAAGAGGGCGGCTTCCCCAAGGGTGTTGTCAATCTGGTCACCTGCTCCCGGAAGGAATCTGAACTGTTCCTCACCGATCCCAGAATCAAGGCCGTCACCTTCGTCGGTTCCACGGACATCGGCAAGCACATCTACTCTGTGGCCGCTGCCCACGGCAAGCGGGTACAGGCCCAGTGCGAAGCCAAGAACCATGCTCTGGTTCTGGAAGACTGCGATCTGGAGAGCTCCGTCAATGCCATCATCAACTCCACCTATGGCTGCGCCGGTATGCGCTGCATGGCTCTGCCCGTCATCGTGGTGCAGGAATCCATCGCCGACCGCTTTGTGGCACTGCTGAAGGAAAAGGCCATGGGTCTGAAGATCGGCTGCGCCTACGACCCCGAGACCCAGCTGGGCCCCGTGGTCAATGCCAAGCACAAGGAAAGTGTCTGCAACTGGATCCAGAAGGGCATCGATGAAGGTGCCGAGCTGGTGCTGGACGGCCGCAATGTCACCGTTCCCGGCTACGAAAACGGTTACTTTGTAGGCCCCACCATACTGGACAAGATCACCCACGAAATGACCATCGGCGACCGGGAGATCTTTGGCCCCGTCACCCTCATCAAGCGCGTCAAGACCTTTGAAGAAGGTCTGGCCATCATGAATGCCAACCCCTTTGCCAACGGTTCCGTCATCTTTACCCAGAGCGGTTACTATGCCCGTCAGTTTGAAATGCTGACCGACGGCGGCATGGTGGGTGTCAATGTGGGCATTCCCGTTCCCTCTGCCTACTTCCCCTTCTCCGGCAACAAGGACAGCTTCTTCGGCGATCAGCATGTGCTGGGTCTGGACGGTGTCCGGTTCTACACCAGAGCCAAGACCGTTACCAAGCACTGGTATGACGAAGCCTCCCGCAAGAAGGCCATTGACACCTGGGAAGGCACTGTGGAGAGAATTTAACAGAGGTGCGCTATGGATTTTGAAAAGCTCAGACGCTTCAGTGCGGATATCCGAATCTGGACGATCCGCACCATCGCCGAGGCCGGTTTCGGTCACATCGGCGGCTCCGCTTCCATTGCGGATGTGCTGGCTGTTCTCTATGGCGGCATGATGAAGATCGATCCCGAAAACCCCAAGTGGGAGGATCGGGACTGGTTCGTACTTTCCAAAGGTCACTGCGCCCCTGCCCTTTATGCGGCACTGGCGCTCAAGGGCTTCTTCCCTATGGACTGGCTCAAGACCCTCAACAAAGGCGGCACCCGTCTGCCCAGCCACGCGGATCACCTCCGCGTTCCCGGTGTGGACATGAGCACCGGTTCTCTGGGTCAGGGTATTTCCGCTGCCGTCGGCATTGCTGCCGCCAACCGCATTCTCAAGCGGGACAGCTGGACCTACTGCATCGTCGGTGACGGCGAATGCAATGAAGGTCAGGTTTGGGAAGCCTGCGAAACTGCCAATCACGAAAAGCTGGACCACTTCATCGTCTTTGTGGACTGGAACAAGAAACAGCTGGACGGTAAGCTGGAGCAGATCTCGGAACCTGTGGATCTGGAAGGAAAATTCCGCGCTTTCGGCTTTGATGCCAGAACCGTCAAGGGCTATGATGTCCAGGCCATCTGGGAAGCCATCGAAGCTGCCAAGGCTGTTCCCGGCAAGCCTCACTGCATCGTGCTGGACACCTGCAAGGGTCTGGGCGTGAAGCTGGCAGAGGAGCAGGATTTCAACCACTATCTCACCTTTGGTCACGAAGAAGGCGAAAAGAGCGTCACCGAAATTGAACGCCGCCTTGCGGCCGGAGCCTATCCCGGAGGTGATTTCACATGGTAAAAGTCCGTCCCGTTTTGGAAATGGATTCTCTGGAAATGCGCGCCAGATACAACAACGCACTGTGCCGTGCCGCCGCAGAGAATGAAAAGATCGTTGCAGTCAACTGTGACCTGTGCAGCTCCATGGGTCTGAAGCCCTTTGCCCAGGCCTATCCCGATCGAGCCATCAATGTGGGTATTCAGGAGGCCAACGGCTGCAGTATGGCCGGCGGCATGTCTGTTGCCGGATTGATTCCCTATTTCAACACATTCTCCGTCTTTGCCACCCGACGGGTCTATGACCAGATCTTCATGTGCGCAGCTTATCCCAAGCTCAATGTGAAGATCATCGGCGGTGATGCCGGTGTTTCCGCCACCAGCAACGGCGGCACTCATATGCCCTTTGAGGACATGGGTATCATGCGTATCATGCCCGGTGTGACGGTTCTGGAGCCCTCCGACGGTGTCATGCTGGAGGATCTTATCACCCAGTTGGCAGATATTTACGGCGTGCAGTATCTCCGGTTCACCCGGAAACCCACTGTGAAGATTTATGAAGAAGGTTCTCATTTTGAGATCGGCAAGGCCGTCACCGTCCGTGACGGCAAGGACGCCACTATCATCACCTGCGGTATTCTGGTGGCAGAAGCAATCAAGGCAGCAGAACTGCTGCAGGCAGAAGGCATCCATGTCCGCGTGGTGGATATGTTCACCCTGAAGCCCATTGATGCAGAGTGTATTTTGAAGTGTGCTGCTGAGACCGGTGCCATCGTCACTGCCGAAAACCATCAGCTCAAGGGCGGTCTGGCGACTGCCGTTTCCGAAGTTCTGGCAGAAAACGCCGTGGGCGTTGCCTTGGAAAAGGTTGGCATCCGGGATGAATTCGGCGAAGTGGGCGATCAGGATTATCTGATGGAGCGCTTCAAGCTCACCGCTCCCCACATTGCCGAGGCCGTTCGCAACGCCGTTGCCGCCAAGTGAGAAAGGAGAGCTACTATGCCTGCAGGAAAAGCAAGTGAAGCCAGAGCCTTCGGCAGCCCCTCCCGCTATGTGCAGGGACCGGGAGAAGTGAACAATCTCCCCAAATTTGCCGCAGAATACGGCAAGACAGCACTGGTGATCGTGGATACATTCCTTTTTGAAACCATCGGCAAGCAAATTGCCGACATCTTTGTAAAAAGCGATGTGACCGCCTATGTGGTGGAATTTAAGGGCAGATGCTGCCACAAAGCACTGGAGGAAATGATCGATCATGCCCTCTCTCTGCCCACGCTGCCCGATACCTTTATCGGCATTGGCGGCGGTCAGACCTGTGACATTAACAAGGCTGTAGGTGCCCATTTCCGAAAAGCCTTTATCAATGTCCCCACTGCCCTCTCCTCTGATGCACCCACCTCTACCCACAGTATTCTGAACAACGATGGAGCCTTGTTTGACCGCATTGTTCATTACAAAAACCCCGATTATGTGGTGGTGGACACAGAGATCACCGTCAAAGCTCCGGCATTTATGCTGACTTCCGGCATCGGTGACGCTCTGGCAACCTATATTGAAGCAGAAGCCTCCTTTGCCAACAACAATGTCTGTAATGCCGGCAGCGGCACCTACCGCCCCACCCAACTGGGTATGGCAGTGGCAAAACTGTCCTATGAGATTTTGATGGAAAAGGGTCGGGCAGCCATGGAGGCACAGAAAAATCAGTGTCGAACCGCCGATTACGAGGATGTGGCAGAGGCTGCCATTCTGCTTTCGGGACTGGGCTTCGAGTGTACCGGTGTCTCCGTGGCTCACGGTCTGCAGGCAGGCTTCTACGCCATGCCGGATGCAAAGCCCATGATGCACGGCACCGGTGTCGGTTACGGCGCCTTGGTGCAGCTGGTTCTGCAGAAGGACCCCCGTCTGCCGGAGGTATTCCGTTTCTGCAAGGATGTGGGTGTTCCGGTCTGCACGGCAGATCTGGGACTGATCCCAGAAAACCGAGACAGAAACATCAATCTGCTGATCGACGAAGTCTTTGAAAACCGCTGGAACATTCACAATGTTCCTTTCAAGGTGACCCGTCAGATGCTTTGCGATGCCATTGATGGGCTGGACGCTTACGCAGAAACACAAAAATGATAAAGAAAACCACCGCTCAAAAGAACGGTGGTTTTCTTGTTTATGCAAAAAAGTGCTGAACCAGTGAATAGATCAGTGGGACAGAAACGATGGATACAATACTGGATACCAATATCAGACTAGCTCCTGTCTGGCAATCCTGATCGTAAGCAGCAGGGAAAATGACCACATTCATACCGCAGGGGCTGGCATAGGTCAATGCCAACATGGAGGCCAGTTCCAACGGCGCATCAAAAATGAACAGAACAGACAGATAAATAACAGGCATCAGAATCACTCGCCAAAGGGTATAAGCATAGACCTTGATATTATGAAACACGGTGGAAAACGGATAATCCGCAAGGGAAAATCCCGTTAAAAGCAGTGCTACGGGAACATAGCAGCGCCCCAGATCCCAGATCAACCCGGAAATCGGCTGCGGCATCCAGTTGGGTGCCCCCAACAACCCCAGAATCATACCAATGACCATAGCAAGGAAATTAGGATTGATCAATTTTTTCAGATTACTCCACAGCGTTGTCTTGCCATGGGAGGGCAATAGCTGTGCAATGCCCCAGGAATAGGTCATGATACTGTTGCCCAAAATGAACAAGCCAAAACGGAACATACCGGCCGTGCCAAACAGTGCCAAAACCAACGGCGTTCCCACAGCTCCCGTATTGGGCAGGGTCAATGCATATCGGTAGACACCTTGCTGATATACATCCTTCGTGAACAGTTTTGCCGTGGGATAGGATAAGAATAAGGTCAGAGCCGTAAATCCCATGCCGACCAATACCCAAATGCCGTAAGTACCCAAACTGTCCAGCTTACATTCCATCATGTTGGAATACAGCGTCAAAGCGGGAATAAACAGCATCGCCACAAATCTGGACAGCACATTTTCTGCCGATCTGGATATTAGATGGGTCTTATTGAACAGATAACCGATCACAAGCAGAATCAAAATCTTGGACATTTCACCAAGGGTCATCAGAAAGGTCTCTACCATGAAAACACAACCTCTTATTTTTGTTTTGTTGCATCCTCGATGATTATAGCATTTTATATAGAAAGCGCAACAGAAAAAAGACTCGATTATATGGAAATAATCGAGTCTTTCTTGTTCATTTCATAGATTTTTACTTGCTGTTTGCCGTGGAGCGGAGGGTCACATCATGGTAGCCGCCTTCCACGATGGAGGTGGCGGAGACCAAGGTGATCTTGGCATCCCGCTGCAGGTCGGGAATGGTGATGACACCGCAGTTGCACATGGTGGATTTCACCTTGTAGAGAGACTTTTCCACATTGTCATGGAGGGAGCCGGCGTAGGTGACATAGGAATCGACACCTTCCTCAAAGCTGAGGCCGGTCTTGCCGCCCAGATCGTACCGCTGCCAGTTGCGGGCACGGTTGGAGCCTTCGCCCCAGTACTCCCTCACATAGGAGCCGTTGATCATGAGCTTCTGAGTGGGAGACTCATCGAAGCGGGCAAAGTAACGGCCCAGCATCATGAAATCTGCACCCATGGCCAGAGCCAGAGTCATGTGATAGTCATGGACGATGCCTCCATCGGAGCAGATGGGGATATAGATGCCGGTTTCCTTGAAATACTCGTCACGGGCCTGTGCCACTTCGATGACAGCGGTGGCCTGACCGCGGCCGATGCCCTTCTGTTCCCGGGTGATGCAGATGGAGCCGCCGCCAATACCGATCTTGACGAAGTCGGCTCCGGCCTTTGCCAGACACAGGAATCCTTCCCGGTCCACCACATTGCCTGCGCCCACCTTGACGGTGTCGCCGTAGGTATCTCTGATCCACTTCAGAGCCTTTTCCTGCCAGCAAGAGTAGCCCTCGGAGGAATCCAGACACAGGACATCTGCACCGGCCTCCACCAGAGCAGGCACACGCTCGGCATAGTCACGGGTATTGATACCGGCGCCGACCATATAGCGCTTCTGGCTGTCCAGCAGTTCCAGAGGATTGTGCTTATGGCGGTCATAGTCCTTGCGGAAAACAAAATACTTCAGATGATCGTCCTTGTCCACAATGGGCAGAGCGTTGAGCTTGTGATCCCAGATGATATCGTTGGCCTGCTTCAGTGTGGTATCCTCACCGCCCACAATGAGCTTTGCTCTGGGGGTCATGAAATCGGCGACCTTTTCCTCACCGGTCATACGGCTGACACGGTAGTCACGGCTGGTGACGATACCCAACAGCTTGCCGGTGGCAGTGCCGTCCTCGGTGACAGGCATGGTGGAGAAGCCCTTGGCTTCCTTCAGTGCCAGAACATCATTGAGGGTCATATCCGGCTTCAGATTTGCACCGGAAACCACGAAACCGGCCTTATAGTTCTTGACACGGGCCACCATGGCAGCTTCAGACGCAATAGACTGAGAGCCAAAGATGAAGGACAGACCGCCTTCCTTTGCCAGTGCCACAGCCAGCTTATCATCGGAGACCGCCTGCATAATGGCGGAGACCATGGGAATATTCAGCATGATGGGACTTTCTTCGCCCTTTTTGAACTTGACCAGAGGCGTCCGCAGGCTCACATTGGCAGGGATGCACTCCTCAGAGGTATAACCGGGCACCAGCAGATATTCGCTGAAGGTATGGGAAGGCTCGGAATAATAATGCGCCATGATCGTTTCCTCCTAGATTACTTGAAATATTTGACTGCGCTGCGGAACATGCCCATTTCAAATTCGCCGGGAATGTTCTTATACAGATGCTTGCCGACACGCTCGGAGTGGCCCATCTTGCCCAGCACTCTGCCATCGGGAGAGGTAATGCCTTCGATGGCGTAGAGGGAGCCGTTGGGGTTGAAGGCCGTATCCATGGTGGGTTCGCCGCTGAGGTCCACATACTGGGTGGCGATCTGACCGTTTTCAGCCAGCTTGCGGATCACCTCTTCGGGGGCCACGAAGCGGCCTTCGCCATGGGAGATGGGCACAGAGTAGATCTGACCCACTTGGGCCTCAGCCAGCCAGGGGGACTTGTTGGTGCAGATGCGGGTCCGCACGATGGAAGACTGGTGACGGCCGATGGTGTTATAGGTCAGAGTGGGGCAGTTTTCATCGGCATCGATGATCTTGCCGAAGGGCACCAGACCCAGTTTGATGAGAGCCTGGAAGCCGTTGCAGATACCGGCCATGAGACCGTCTCTCTGCTCCAGCAGCTTGGTGACTTCTTCCCGAACGGCAGCGTTGCGGAAGAAAGCGGTGATGAACTTACCGGAGCCGTCCGGCTCGTCGCCGCCGGAGAAACCGCCGGGAATGACGATCATCTGGCTCTGGGCGATGGCCTTGGCGAACCGATCGGCACTTTCGGCGACCTGAGAAGCGGTCAGATTGCGGATGACGAGAATCTCCGCATCACCGCCTGCCTCGATGACCGCACGGGCGGTGTCATATTCGCAGTTGGTGCCGGGGAACACAGGGATGAGTGCCTTGGGCTTGGCACACTTGACGGCAGGTGCTGCGGTGCAGCCTGCGGTATAGGAGAAGGTCTCCAGCTTGCTTTCAGCAGGTGCATCGGTGGCATAGACTTTTTCCAGAACGCTGTCATTGAGGTCCAGCAGTTCTGCCACGGAAACAGTTTCACCGCCGAAGGTGATGTTACCGTCATCGGTGGTCACACCGATCTTCACGGCGCAATCCACATCCTCGGTCAGCTCTGCCACGATCATGCCGGGAGCATAGCCTGTTTCCACATTTTCCAGTGCCTTGAAGCCAACGCCGTTACCGAAGGACATCTTCATCACAGCTTCTGCCACGCCGCCGGCTTCCACAGCCCATGCGGCCTTGACCTTACCGGCCTGTGCCAGATCATAGAAGCATTCCCATGCGTCCTTATGACCGTCATAGTCGCTGAGGTCGGAAGTGCCGAACAGATAAACAGGATGACCGGCCGCCTTGAACTCGGTGGAGAGGACATCTCCGGCCTTGGCAGGGGCGATGGCGAAGGAAATCAGTGTGGGGGGTACATCCTTATCCAGGAAGGAGCCGGACATGGAGTCCTTGCCGCCGATGGCAGCAGCTTCCAGACCCAGCTGAGCTTCCAACGCACCGAGGAGTGCCTGGAAAGGCTTGCCCCAGCGGTTGGGCTCCTGACGGAGTTTCTCAAAGAACTCCTGCAGGGTCAGATAGGCTTTTTTATAGTCTGCACCGGCTGCCACGATCTTCGCCATGGAGGTGATGATGCTGGCCTGTGCACCGGTATAGGGATCATCGCTCATCCAGTCGGGATCGAAGCCCCATGCCATGATGCTGGCCTGATCGGTTGTCTGACCGGGTTCTACGGGGAAGATCGCTGCCATAGCCTGGGCGGGGGTCCGCTGGGTCTTGCCGCCGAAGGGCATCAGCACGGAACCGGCACCGATGGAGCCGTCAAAGCGCTCCACCAGACCGCGGCGGGAAGCGAACTTCAGATCAGAGGCCAATTCCCGCAGAGTGGCAGGTCTTTGGGTGTCGCTTGTCAGCTTATCGGCAGCAATGACCTTGGCGGTCTTGACTGCGCCGTTGGTATTGAGGAATTCTCTGCTCAGATTGGCAATGGTCTCACCCTGCCAGGTCATGACCATACGGGGGCTTTCGGTGACCACAGCCACACGGTAGGCCTCTAAGTTTTCCTTCTCCGCAGCAGCGATGAACTTATCGGCATCGGCAGGATCGACCACCACAGCCATACGCTCCTGGCTTTCGGAGATCGCCAGTTCCGTGCCGTCCAGACCGTCATACTTCTTGCGGACGGCATCCAGATCAATTTCCAGACCGTCGGCCAGTTCGCCGATGGCAACGGAAACACCGCCGGCACCGAAGTCGTTGCAGCGTTTGATGAGACGGGTCACTTCGCCGTCACGGAACAGACGCTGAATCTTCCGCTCCTCGGGGGCATTGCCCTTCTGGACCTCGGAGGCCATGGTGGTGAGAGATTTCATATTGTGGCTCTTGGAAGAACCGGTGGCACCGCCGATACCGTCACGACCGGTACGGCCGCCCAGCAGGATGACCACATCGCCGGGAGCAGGAACTTCACGGCGGACATGATCGGCAGGAGCTGCACCGACCACTGCGCCACATTCCAGACGCTTGGCGATATAGCCTTCATGATAGACTTCTGCCACATGACCGGTGGCAAGACCGATCTGGTTGCCGTAGGAAGAATAGCCGGCCGCAGCGGTGGTTGCCAGCTTTCTCTGGGGCAGCTTGCCGGGAGTGGTATCGGCAAAAGAAACACGGGGATCTCCACCGCCGGTGACACGCATGGCCTGATGGACATAGACACGGCCGGACAGGGGGTCACGGATACAGCCGCCGATACAGGTGGCAGCACCGCCGAAGGGTTCGATTTCCGTGGGATGGTTGTGAGTCTCGTTCTTGAACATCAGCAGCCAGTCCTGCTCCTTGCCATCCACCATGGCAGGCACATGGATGGAACAGGCGTTGATCTCCTCGGACTCGTCCAGCTCCGGCAGCTTGCCCTGCTTTTTCAGGACCTTGGTGCCGATGGTAGCCAGATCCATCAGGGTCTGGGGACGCTTGGCGGCCTTTTCTTCGCCGTAAACTTCCACACGGGAAGCTAGATACTTCTCATAAGAGGCCTTCACTGCTTCATTTTCAATCTCCACATCCTTCAGATGGGTGGAGAAGGTGGTATGGCGGCAGGGGTCGGACCAGTAGGTATCCACCAATCGGACTTCGGTGATGGTGGGGTCTCTCTTTTCGTCATCCCGGAAGTAGGCCTGCAGGAACTTCAGATCGTCCAGATCCATGGCAAGACCCAGTTCCTCCAATAGAGCGGAGAGACCGGTCTCATCCAGCTTGGTGAAGCCGGCGAGGGTGCGAACCATGGGAGGAACGGCATGATCCCGCTCCAAGGTTGCAGGCTTTTCCATGGAAGCCTCCCGGCTTTCCACGGGGTTGATGAGGTAGCCCTTGATCTTTTCCAGATCGGCATCGGACAGCTTGCCTTCCAGCAGATAGACCTTGGCATGGCTGACCAGAGGACGCTCCACACCTGCCATCAGCTGGATACACTGGGCGCAGGAATCGGAACGCTGGTCAAACTGACCGGGCAGAGCCTCCACTGCCACACGGCTGTGAATGCCCTTGGGCTCGGGGAAGGATTCGTCATAAGTGACATCCACCTGAGGCTCGGAGAACACCGTGCCCTTGGCGGCTTCGTAGACCTTGGGATCGATATGCTGCACATCGTAGCGGTTGAGGATGCGGACACCCTCCAGAGCAGTAATGCCCAAAAAGCTCCGCAGATCATTGCAGAGGTTGGCAGCTTCGGGAGAAAGACCGGGACGCTTCTCCACAAAAATGCGATATACCATCAGTTGTTCTCCTTTCCGGCCGCCAAAGCTCTCTGACCGATGTCACGGCGGCAGTAGGCGTTTTCAAAATGGATGCGGTCCGCCAGATCATAGGCACCGGCAATGGCTTTTTCCAGGCTCTCGCCCACAGCCACGGCACCCAGAACACGACCGCCGTTGGTGACGACAACACCATCTTTCTTGGATGCGCCTGCCACATAAATGGCTTCGTTTTCCTTGGTGACCGGGAGGGTCATGGGAAAGCCCTTTTCATAGGCCTCGGGATAGCCCTTGGAGGCCAGGACCACACAGCAGGCGTGTTCCTTCTTGAACTTCACTTCTACCTGCTCCAGTTTGCCGGCGGCAACGGCCTCCATGATGGTCAGTAGGTCGCCATCCAGCAGAGGCAGGACCACCTGGGTCTCGGGATCGCCGAAACGGCAGTTATATTCAATGACCTTGGGTCCGTTGGGGGTCAGCATCAAGCCGAAATACAGGCAGCCGGCAAAGGGTCTGCCCTCACTGGCCATGGCACGGATGGTGGGCAGGAAGATGGTTTCCATACACGCCGCTGCAACGGCATCAGTATAGTAGGGGTTGGGGGCAACGGTGCCCATGCCGCCGGTATTGAGGCCTTCGTCATTGTCCAAAGCACGCTTGTGATCCATGGAGGACACCATGGGTACAAGGGTCTTGCCATCGGTGAAGGACAAAACAGACACTTCAGGACCTGTGAGGAATTCCTCGATGACCACGGTGGTACCGCTTTGTCCAAACTTGCCGCCTGCCATCATATCCGTGACGGCCTGCTTGGCTTCTTCTCTGGTCTGGGCAATGATAACGCCCTTGCCCAGTGCCAGTCCGTCGGCCTTGACCACAGTGGGAATGGGAGCAGTTTCCAGGTACGCCAGTGCCTTGTCCAGCTCCGTGAAAATCTCATAGGCAGCCGTGGGGATGCCGTACTTTTTCATCAAATTCTTGGAGAAGGCCTTGCTGCCTTCGATAATGGCAGCGGCCTTGTTGGGACCGAAGCAGGGGATGCCGATCTCGTTAAGTGCATCCACGGCACCCAGAACCAGAGGATCATCGGGAGCAACCACGGCGAAATCGATGGCATGTTCTTTTGCAAATTCCACCTGCGCCGGAAGATCCTTGGCACCGATGTTCACGCAGACGGCATCGGCTTCCATACCGGCGTTGCCGGGCAGGGCGTAGATGACCTCCGCCTGAGGATTTTCTTTCAGTTTCTTGATAATGGCATGCTCGCGCCCGCCGCCGCCAATGACCATGATTTTCATCAACAATTCTCCTACTTTTTACTTTTCGGCGTAGTATGCCGCCACTTCTTCTGCAGCCTGGGGAAGCAGGATCCATTCCGCCTGCTCCATGACTCTGCGCTGCAGAATTTCCGGGGTATCGCCGGGCAGGATATCCACCGCCTTCTGGGCGATAATTCTGCCGCCGTCGGGCACTTCATTGACGAAATGCACCGTAG
>JAZNNW010000105.1:0-2341 GCA_045580485.1 Candidatus Avilachnospira sp.
CGGAGCATCCTCCTTGCAGCCACGGATGGCGAACTGCTTATCCTTGGGGTTGATCAGCACCTGGATGTACGGAGCGAAATGCAACTCGGCAGCGGTCTGATTGTTGAACTTCAGGACATTGCCAGTGATGGTGGCAACGGAAGCGGAACGGGTCTTAATGAGGTCGATAACAGTGAATTTTTCCAAAATAGACATAGTAGGTTACTCCTTTTCAATCGTAAAATTTTCGTCCTCCAACATGGGTGAAGTGACGATTTCGGTCGGGAGAGACAGCTTCTCTATGATGCTGTCCACATCTTCTGTTCCCCATTTGGGGTCGGCAATGATGAAGCCCGCCAGGGGGCCTTTGACCACAATACGTGGTTTGCATCTCCTGGTTTTCCTTCTGGTATATCGCCGTTCTTTGCGGATTTGCTGTACCAACAGCCAGTCACTCTTTTCAATGATTGGAGCGTGATGCCCCTCAATGAAATACTGCGTTTCCAGTCCGTTGTTTTTGACGCTCTTGTGTGTAAAGAAATCTACCGTTACTGTTTTTTGACACAGGGCATCACCGCAATATTTCTCGTTGCGTAGAATGCCGAGGACGCTGCCGGAACTCCATGTCGATAGACCCTTTACAGTCAGAATGCCGCTCTTTGTCAGCAAGTCTGCGATCTGAGTGGAGGAATAGCCCTCCAGATAAAGACTGTAGATGGTTCGTACCACATCGGCTTCGTCCACATCAATCTCCCAATCATGGCCTTTATAGCCGAGGAGAGACCAGTTAGGGTATATGCCCAAGCCCTGGGCTCTGCGGCGTTTGAATGACCATTTCAGGCTATTGGACTTCTGCTCGGATTCGCTCTGGGCAACAAGGCTTAATACGGTGATGACCATGTCGCTGCTACGGTCCAGGGTGTTCAGTTTTTCCGTTTCAAAGTACACACCTACGGGAGGGTCGAGTTTGCGGAGCATAAAGATGTAGTTCAGACTGTCCAGGACATTACGGGCAAAACGGCTGACCTGCTTGGTGATAATCAGATCGATTTCACCGGCCTTGCATTTCTCTATCATTTCAAGAAAATGCTCACGATGCAGAACCGAAGTGCCGGAAATGCCCTCATCCGCAAAGATGCCTGCAAACTCCCAGTCTGGGTTCTCCTGGATCATTTTCGTGTAGTTCTGCACCTGCAACTCATAGCTGCTTGCCTGGTTGTCCTCTTCGGTGCTGACACGGCAATAGGCACAGACGCGGAGTTTTTTCTTTTCCGCATCTGTGACCAGATCTTTTTTTGCCGGTATTATCTGCACCTCCTTCTGAGGACCGTTGGCATACGCCTCACGAATCGCATCTTTGGTAGACTGCCTTTTCTCATCACTACGCCCACGCGGTCGAAGTGGTTGTTTCTTGGTTATTTTCATACGGGTTCACCTCCTCCCGCTGCGGAATTATAGCTGTGGCAAGAAATCCACAGGCTACGGCAGCACGGAGCCGGCGCCCTATTATTATAATGCAAATGTGTTTCTTTTGAGTGCTATTTACCACTCTGAATGTATGTATCGAAGGCAAAAAAATAAGAAGCCCGAAGGCTTCCTATTATTCTGTGTCATGGCTCATAGCTTTAAGCATTTGGATGGCTGCGGATTTCTGGCTCGGAGTGAGGCAGACCCAACAGTCAAACAGTTCCTTCATATCCGGGGTCAGTTCCACCATATCCGTGTCGGCGAAGAACTGCGACATAGTGATGCCGAATCCTCTGCATATCGTCTCAAGGGTCGCAACGGAAGGAACAGTGTTTCTTCTGAAAATGTTACCGATCGTGGATTGTGCCAAACCGCACTCTTTTGAAAGTTTGTACTCCGTCCATCCGCGCTCTCGCAATAACTGCTGGAGACGAGCGTGCGTATCCATAGCATCACCACCTTTCTCATAACTATTTTACTTCCAAGTTGAGCAATATAATACATACGAGTTGAAACGAGAATAGGTATGTGGTATGATGTAATGTTAGTAGGACAGAAATGCGGAGGGGCTGTTATGACCGAAACTGAAAAGAGGATGCACCGAGTGTGCTTTACGGGTCATCGCCCCGAAAAGCTGACACGCCATGAGAAAGCCATCAAGAAAGACCTGGAAAATGAAATCCGCCAGGCTGTTGCTGACGGACTGAATGTCTTTATTACGGGAATGGCACGGGGCGTAGATATCTGGGCAGCACAAATCGTGCTGATGCTCCGTGATGAGGGCTACGATGTCAAACTGATGTGCGCTTGCCCCTATGACGGCTTTGAGCGCGGTTGGAGCCAAGATTGGCAGAATCAGTATAGAGAAATACTGGCATCGGCAGACCTCGTAAAA
>JAZNNW010000106.1:0-5901 GCA_045580485.1 Candidatus Avilachnospira sp.
AGGTGAATGATACCGTTACTTTCAGCGGCCTTGCCTTCCAGCTTGTAGCCGGTAACACGCTCGGTAGCCTCGCCGGACCAATAGGTACGGACATCGGCGAAGATCTGGGCGCGGTGGGTGAGGAGCCGCATCATGAGCATACCCATGCCGTTGAGGATGTCGTTCTCGGTGGCCAGGGTGTAGGGCTCACGGGCGCCCTCGTAGTCGAAGGTGGAGCTGAGCAGTGCTTCGGGATAGTCGCAGTTGGGCCAGTGGTCGGTCCACTGTCTCTGACCCTGGAAGCCGCCGGCGATGGCATTGTGGCCAACCTTCTCTTCCACGAATGCATCGGGCAGATTGGCATTGCCGGCCATCAGATCCTTGATGATGCAGTACATCTTGACGGTGAACTCCCACTGCTTTTCCTTTTCCTCAGCAGTGAACTTGATCTTGTGGTCCTTGCCAAGGAAGGGGACGGTTTCGGGATTGTCGTCGCGGCCCTCCTTGCAGTGCTCCTTGGTCCATGCCAGAGCCTTCTGATATTCTTCTTCGTTGTAGATGCCTTCTTCCATGCGGCGCAGGATCTCGACCTCGTCAACGGACTCAACACGCATACCGAAGTAGGCTTCCATCATATCCTGATCGATGATGGAGCCAGCGATACCCATGCACTGAGAGCCGATCTGCAGGTAAGACTTGCCGCGCATGGTGGCGACGGCAACAGCGGCGCGACCAAAGCGCAGCAGCTTTTCCTTCACATCCTCGGGAATTTCAGAAACCTGATCCAGATCCTGAACCTCGTGACCGTAGATGCCGAATGCGGGCAGACCCTTCTGGGCATGACCGGCCAGAACGGCAGCCAGATAGACAGCGCCGGGACGCTCGGTGCCGTTGAAGCCCCAGACACCCTTGATGGTCTGAGGATCCATATCCATGGTCTCGGAGCCGTAGCACCAGGTAGAGGTGACGGACAGGGTGATGGAAACACCTTCTTTGCGGAACTTGTCAGCGCAGGCAGCAGCTTCGGGAACACGACCGATGCAGGTGTCAGCCAGAACGACCTTTACGGGCTCGCCGTTAGAGTAGAACAGGTTCTCCTCAAACAGCTTTTTGGCAGCCTTTGCCATTGCCCAGACGGTGGGCTCCAGAGAATCACGGAGCATCATGGGACCGCGGCGGCCGTCAACAACGGGGCGAATACCGATCACGGGATACTCGCCAATATATCTGTTCTTTGCCATATCATTTTCCTCCTGATTAGAAATTCAAAGGTATATTGTAGAACCGCCGAAGCGGATATACACTTAATAAATAATGGTATTCTGCAGTCTGGATACTCTGGGCGGACCGTCAAAGCCTGCCAAACGCTCCATGAGATAGGTACCTGCCAATCTGCCGATTTCTTCCTCTGGCTGATGGACAACAGGGACGGCCGGGGACATGATTCGGCAGACATCCACGCAGTCATAACCGAAGACATCCATGCCGATGCCGCCTTGACCTTCATATTCCTTGATGGCGGTAATAACGCCAACAGTAATATCGTCATTGACGCAGCAGATGGCTGTCGGAGGATCCGGCAGAGCAACCATGGAATGGAAGCTCTGGTGACCGGTGGTAAAAGAATAGTCGCCGGAAAAGACCAGTGCGTCATCGTAGGGAATTTTATGGTCAGACAGGGCACGGAGATAACCAACCAGCCGTTCCTTTGCCGTAAAGATGTATGTATGACCGGTGATCAGGGCGATCCGGCGATGACCCTGTTCAATGAAGTGGCTGACGGCAGTGTAGACGGATTCAGAATTGTCTGCCAGAACGGCATCGGTCTGGACACCCTGAATGGTGCGGTCCACCTGCACCACAGGCATGCTGTTTTTCTGGGTCAGCTCGTGGTATTCTTCCGCAGAAAGATCTTCCGGCATATAAACAAGGCCGTCAATGCCGTTGCTCAGCAGAAAGCTGAGGTAATCCCGTTCCAGTCCGTGATCGGATTCGTAGCAGCTGATGACCGTATGATAGCCGCCGGCACGGAGGGTCCGATCCAGAGCGGAGACGATGTTGCCGAAAAAGGAGACTTTCAATGTGGGCAGCAGAACGCCGATGGATCGGCTTCTGGTTGTCCGCAGGCTGCGGGCATAGGGATTGGCCCTGTACTCCAGTTTTGCAATGGCCTGCCGGACAGGTTCGGCAAATTCGGGACGGACATTTCCGCCGTTGAGATATTTGGATACGGTAGAGATCGAGACGCCCGCCAGACGGGCTACATCTTTGATGGTCGCCATAGTGTACCAGCGCAAATCGTTTTGCGCAAAAATCCTTTTTGTAAAATTTCTGTCTATATAATATTAAATTTGAAATTGGCTGTCAATACAAAATGACGAAAAAATAACTTGATTTTTTCTTCAATCTGTATTATAGTGTCAATAGAAGCCTTGAAATGCTGCCCTTTACTCTGCGAAATGACTCGAAAAATCGTTTCGCGGAAAAGGAGATTTTGGAAGCCTTAGACAGGCTGCACAAGATGGGATAACATAAATTATTCAACTCGCACAAATCCCAGAAATGCGAAAATGAAATTGTTTTTCCGGGCGTTTTCAAGTGCAAATGTATATGAGCTTCGGCCGATACATTTCGAGTTATTATTCTTAGGAAGGTGATACTGCTATGGGCGAGACCATTCTGAACATGCATGGCATTCAGAAGTATTTTCCCGGCGTCCACGCGTTGGATGACGCAAAGCTGGAAGTCCGTTCCGGCGAAGTCATGGCACTCATCGGCGAAAATGGCGCAGGTAAATCCACACTGATGAAGATCCTCACGGGTATTTATCAGAAGGATGACGGCGTCATCGAGTATTTCGGTGAGAACATCGAGATCAACGGTCCCCGTGATGCTCAGGCCAAGGGTATCAGCATCGTGCACCAGGAGCTGAACCTGATGCAGGATCTGACTGTTGCGGAGAATATTTTCATTGGCCGTGAACCCAGCAAGGGCGTGTTTTTGGACAAGGCGGAGCAGAACCGCATGACCCAGGAGCTGCTGGACAGCCTCCATCTGGATATCTCTCCCAAGACTGTGGTCAAGCGGCTGACCGTCGCCAAGCAGCAGATGGTGGAGATCGCCAAGTCCCTGTCTTACAATAATACAAAGGTGCTCATCATGGACGAGCCTTCCACGGCTCTGACCGAGACCGAGATCGAGGACCTGTTCACCTTTATCCGTCGGCTGAAGGCCACGGGCGTGGGCATCGTGTACATCTCCCACCGTATGAACGAGCTGTTCCAGATCACCGATCGAATCACTGTTATGCGTGACGGTCAGTATGTGGGCACTGTCAATACCAATGAGACCAACATGGATGAGATCGTTCAGATGATGGTCGGCCGTACCATTTTTGAAGAACCCAAGTCCAAGTCCAATGTCCCCGCCGATGCACCTGTGGTGCTGGAGGTCAAGGGTCTGAAGTCCATCGATGTGAAGGATGTTTCCTTCAAGCTCCGCAAGGGTGAGATCCTGGGCTTCTCCGGTCTGATGGGCGCAGGCAGAACCGAGACCATGCGTCTGGTCTGCGGTGCCGATAAAAAGGATGCCGGTACCATCATGGTCAATGGCAAGGAAATCCGCATCAACACCCCCAAGGATGCTGTTAAGGTCGGTATCGGCTACCTGTCCGAGGACCGCAAGCGTTACGGCCTCTGCCTGGGTCTGTCTGTGGCGGATAACACCGTCATGGCCTCTCTGGATGATGTCTGCACCGGTCTGCTGGTCAATGACGGCAAGGTGCAGAAGGAAGCAGAGAAGTATAAAGAGCAGCTTGCCACCAAGACCCCCACGGTCAAGACACTGGTTCGCAGCCTTTCCGGCGGCAACCAGCAGAAGGTGGTCATCTCCAAGTGGCTCATGCGCAACTGCGATATTCTGATCTTCGACGAGCCTACCAAGGGCATTGATGTGGGCGCCAAGAGCGAGATCTACAAGCTGATGAACCAGCTGGCCGCTCAGGGCAAGTCCATCATCATGATCTCCTCCGAAATGCCGGAACTGCTCCGTATGTCCGACCGCGTGGTGGTCATGTGCGAAGGCCGTGTCACCGGCGAGCTGGATATCTCTGAAGCAACTCAGGAAAAGATCATGACCTTTGCAACTAAGAGAGAAGTGGGGTAATTAAAATGAAAAAGAAAATTGATATGCAAAAGCTGCTGGCGCCTGCAGCGCTGGTCGTCCTGTATGTGTTCTTCTCCTTCGTAGGCAATAACTTCTTCAGCCTCGATACCGCCAAGAACATTCTGGAGTCCTCTTACTACATCGGCCTCATGGCCTTCGGCGTCACCTTCATCATCATCACCGGCGGTATTGACCTGTCTCTGGGTACTGTCATGATGTGTTCCGCTCTGCTGGGCGCTTACACCTTTAAGCAGGGCTGGCCTCTGATCGTTTCCGTTCTTCTGACCGTTCTGGTCGGTGTGGTCTTCGGTGTTCTCAACGGCACCATGATCGCCAAGCTGAACCTGCCCCCCTTCATTGCCACTTTGGGTACTCAGTATGTGTCCATGGGCATCGGTTCCATCATCACCAAGGTCCAGTCCCAGACCTGGCCCACCGCTACCGCTGAGATCGGCGGCTGGTTCAAGAAAGTCTTTATCCGTGCCGAGCTGTTCGGCATCAAGGGTTTCCCCGTCGGTGCCTTCTGGCTCATCGGCTTCTTTGTCATTGCCGCTCTGATCCTGCATAAGACCAAGTTCGGTCGTTACACCTATGCCATCGGCTCCAACGAGGAAGCTGCCCGTCTGTCCGGTATCAACACTGCCAACTGGAAGATCGCTGTCTACACTCTGTCCGGCTTCTTTATCGGTATGTCCGGTCTGATGTATGCAGCTGCCTACACCACCATCACTCCCGGCACCGGCAACGGTCAGGAAATGAACGGCATTACCGCAGTTGTTATCGGCGGTACTTCCATGGCCGGCGGTTCCGGTACTATGGTCGGCACCCTCATCGGCGTCTTCGTCATGTCTGTTCTGAAGACCGGCCTGTCCGCCTGCGGCCTGCAGGCTCCCTGGCAGACCTTCTTCACCGGCGTTGTCGTCATCGCTGCTGTTCTCATGGATATCCAGAGAACCAAGGCTGCCAACAAGGTCAAAAAGTCCTAATTCCGTTATAAGCGCATAAAGCGTTTATATAAAAATTCAAAATTTGGAGGAAAAACAAATGAAGAAACTGTTCGCTCTGCTTCTCGCTCTGGTTATGGTTTTCTCCCTGGCCGCTTGCGCTGAGAAGGCTCCCGTCGAAGAAGCTCCCGTCGAAGAAGCTCCTGTTGAAGAAGCTCCCGTCGAGGAAACTCCCGTTGAAGAAGCTCCCGAAGCTCTGTACATCCCCGTCATGGCTAAGGGCTTCCAGCATCAGTTCTGGCAGGCCGTTGCCAAGGGCTCCGAAGATGCCGCTGCTGATCTGGGCGTAGAGATCTACTTCGATGGCCCCGCTTCCGAGACTGAGATCGCTGCTCAGGTTGACATGGTCAAGAAGGAAATGGCTAAGAACCCCCAGGCTCTGGCTCTGGCTGCCCTGTCCACCGAAGCTGTCACCGAGATCCTGGAAGAGTGCGCTGAAAAGGGCATTCCCGTTGTCGGCTTTGACTCTGGCGTCCCCGGCGATACCACCGGCGCTGTTGTCGCTACCGCTTGCACCAACAACGAAGCTGCCGCTGCTCTGGCTGCTGAGAAGTTCGGCGAGAACGAAGCTCTGATCGAGGCTATGACCAACGCTACCGCTGAGGCTCCCATCATCATCGGCTGCCTGTCTCAGGATGCTGTTTCCGCTTCCGTTACCGGCCGTACCACCGGTTTCGTCAACAAGATGGTTGAAGTCGCTTCCCAGTACGGCACTGTTTCCGTCGAGGGTCACTCCCTGTGGGAGAACAAGGTT
>JAZNNW010000107.1:0-14687 GCA_045580485.1 Candidatus Avilachnospira sp.
ATCCGTATTGGTAGTGTCGAGATTCCGGTTGGGTAATCTCTACACAAGAAACATGAAAAAAGGCGCAGCTTCCGTCCGGAGGCTGCGCTTTTGTTTTGAAAATGGCGAACTGAAAGAGAGCGGAAGATTAGCGAAACATACTTGGCAAGCAATGCACGGCGATAGCCACTCGTGCAAAATTTATAAGCCCCTGCCGAAGCAGGAGCTTATAAATCGCTTGTCTGGGAAACATCCCCGAACCCCTTTAACACAGATTTCATCTGTGGCTACGCATCGTTCCGGCGCTAAATTGAGGACGATCATTCACGACCCGGCTCTTTTTCTTTGCGCTTTTCTCGTTCCTCAAGATCGCGCAATTCTTCGTAATTTGCCTTATGAACGGTAAGGTCTCTCAGCTCATCACGAACTTTTTTGAGTTCGGCATACGCTTCCTTTTTCGCAGTTAGCAGGTCGGCAAATTCCACTTGCAGGCTCTTGACGGTCGGGAGCTTTTTTACTCCCATTTCATCAAAAGCCTTTTTCGCCGCTTTGTGGATGATGATGTCTGCCTCGTGTTCCTCCAAAAACTTTTTAGAGTAACCAGACTTCCGGTAGGCAACATACACATCCCTGGTTTTTGAATAATTGACGATATGGGTCTTTAAGACATTGATCTCGGCAAGACGGTTTTGAGCTTCTGTGATTTTCGCAGAAAGCTCTTTTTCTTTTGCCGACAGCTCTACATTGCGGTCTGCCATCACCTCATAGCTGAATCCGTGCTCATCCATATAGAGCTTGGTTTTTGCCATGCGCTTTAGGTTCTCAACCGTAGCCCAACGGCGATAGCCCTCACCCTTACCGGCGGCAAGTTTGGCTTGAATGTCGATGATGCTTTGCGGTCTGTTTGCATCCCACACCATTCTGCGCTTCTTGGGCTGATGGACTTTTTGACCTTTTAAGATCGCACGGATTGCATCCTCGGAATACTCATCGCCCAAAGTGTACATACGGATGTTTTGTTTGAAGTCGGCATGAGTGAAAGTGAGATGCTTTCCTTTTTTGACTTTGAAGCCCTGCTCGGCAAGCAGAGCGAGGAACGCATCGAAGTCATGGGGCTTCTGCTCCAGAGCTTCATCAATGGCAATTCGCAAAAGTTCACGGTGCGACGGTTTACCCTTAAAGCCATGCCACTTGTTATAAGCGGAGCTGCCACGCTGCGGATTTGCAATTACCGACAACTGATGTTCGGTGCAGATCAGATCGCTGAGCCTTGCTATGGCTTTGCTTGAATTTCTGAAATTGCGAAACTTCCGTTTGCAATCAAGCGTTACGGCGTTCCAATAGATATGATTGTGGATATGGGCTTTGTCTGTATGGGTGCAAACAAAGAAAGCGTGTTTTCCTTTCAGAAAACGAGAAGCAAAATCATATCCGATTTGGTTTGCTTCCTCCGGTGTAACCTCACCGGGTTTGAAAGATTGTCGCACTTGGTAAACAAGCACATCGTTCTTTTCGTGTTTTCCGGTAAAGTGTTTGTATTGCCTTTTTGACACTAACACCTCTGCCGCAAAGGAGCGAGGATCGCAGGCATAGGCAGAAGTCAGTTCACCGTCATTTGTCTTTTCGGGATTTAATCCATAATCGGTTCTATCGGAAATGGATTGAGCGAGCGTTTTGCCCTTGGTAATGTGCATGGGAATTATGCGAGTGGTTGCTATATACGATCACCTCCTAAAGAGAAAAAGACGGACGCAGCCGAAGCCACGCCCGTCTTAGATTCACTTCTGCCCAACTTGGGCAGAAGTTAGTTTAACCGTAGATCGCATCCTGCACGAAATAGCGAAATCTCTGCATCTGCCCAATCGTCCACGCCGCCAACATCGGCAATCCGATGGGACTAACGAGGAACGCAATTACCAGGACGATGATGCCGTTGGTAAGGCTGTCGAGCAAGAGAATTGCAAGACCGAGGATACCGAGGATTGTGCCGATGATACCGAATACCCAAGCGGACAGTTTGAGCATCAAGGCGAATATCCAGATCACGACGGCGAGGATTGCAATTACGGGTGCGAACAATATCTTCAAAATGAACTTCATCGAAAGCCCCTCCTTTCTTCTGACTATATTTTACCGCAAGACGAGAAAACGGACAAGGATGCCGAGGTCAGTCGATGGCTGCGAGCTTTTCAAGGACGCTGTTGTTAGCTTCCCAAAGCTGTTCAAGCATGGTTTTCATTTCTTGAATATCGTTCTCATAGACACGGTTCGTGGAGTTCACTCTACGAGCAATCTGATTGAAATTGTTGCTTGTGCGACGGAGCAAGGAGATCATATCTCGGAGTTCGGGCAAATCCAGTTTGACCACATATCCGTCGATAGCCATTCTACGAAGATATGCCGCCATGTTGATTGTTTCAGCCTGTGCCATGCGCCGATCAATCATAGCTCGTTCTTCCGGTGTTACACGGAATTTTACTTGAATGGGTCGATTGCGGTTTGCCATTACAACTCAGCCTCCTTTGCTTTGCTCGGAGACTTTTTCGGCAAATCCGTTTTTGCCTCGTTCAGCTTTTGGAGAACAGACGGCTTTTTCTCTTTTGCAATCTCCTGTTCCTTTCGGAAACTGTTGACGAACAGATTGATAAGACCGGGATGAGCTTGGGTACATACATACTCGTGAGTACGCCTGCCGCCCCATGCGTTGTAGTCATTGGGAACGGGAGCTTCCTTTGCCCACGCTTTGTTATCTGCAGAGATCCGTCCATCCCAATCTTTGTCCTGTACGGTGTTGGCGAGAACAAAGGCAACACGCTCCATACCGAAGCGGTCGATAACCTCATTCACGTAAGAAGTGTCAAGACGGTTATCTCTGTAGTGATCGGCAATCGCATCTTCAATGGCGTTCTTGCAATCTACGTTTGCTCTGTGAGAGGCACGGTAGGTTTCAAGCTCTCC
The DNA here is from genome assembly GCA_045580485.1 of Candidatus Avilachnospira sp. Lineage (GTDB taxonomy): Bacteria > Bacillota > Clostridia > Oscillospirales > Oscillospiraceae > Avoscillospira. The sequence continues at coordinate 2,938 of JAZNNW010000107.1, forward strand.
GTGCTCTTTTGCAAAAGTCGCAGAAAAGATATACACGGGAAGATTGCGAAGTGCTTCACGCTGAGCCTCGATATTCTTATCAGCTCGGCTTTCAATGCACTCTCTGATTGTGTCCATGTGGTCGCCCTCGATCTTCTCAAAGTCGTGGAAGATTTCATCCAAAGGCGATGGCGATGCAAGCAACGCTTTTGCACGTTCATCGCTCAGATCGTGATACTCCAGCGCAAGAACAATGTCCTCACGCATGACGTACTCATAGGCGTGATTTAAGATTTCATCGGGCGGCTGCGTGAGCAACCACCCTTTGAATTTCTCCTGTTCGGCAAAGAGCTTTTTGTAAAGCTCGGTATTCAATTCTTCATTGGTCATCAAAGCACCTCCTCTTTGTGTTTCTTTGTCGGCCCTGTCTTGCTCGGCTTATCGTAGGAATGGAGCTTCTGCAGAACAGAGGGTTTTGCAGATTTGGCAACTTCGGTTTTAACCGGAGCTTCTTCTGCCAATGCTTCAAGCGGTGTCTTATCGTCGATATTCAGAGCGATGTTGAGTTCAGCCAATCTTGCAGATTTCACTCTCAGCTCGTCCTCCTGTGGGAACGGCTTGCCAAGTTCTGCTTTGGCTGTCTCCATCTGCGAATAGAGACTTTCAAGTTTGCTCTGTGTGGTTGCAAGACGTTCAGCCATGCCATTCAGAGCGTTATCAATTCTCGTCAAATTACCACGAGGGTCTTTACCGAGAGTTACACGGTGGGTCATTTGTCCTTTGAGGGTCAGAACGTAATCACGCCCGAAGTCCTCCAAGGTCAGCGACATTTGGAATCCACGGTAGCTGCCGATCTGCACGGGGTCTAATCCCTTTACGTCCTTAAAGGCATCGACCAAGGCGGCACCGGCGTTCTCCTTATCGGTCAGAACGTCGCCACGAACCGTCATACCGGCAAAGCCATCAACGGGGTGCGGATGCTCGGCAAGGGTTTTCATATCGGCTTCAAAGCCTGCAATAAATCTTTTGCTCTGCTCAATCTGTTCGGGAAAATAACGCAAGAGATTATCTTCCAAACGATACTGCTGACTTTGGTGGTTTGCTTTCATCAGCTTCAAGCGAGCCACATCCACATCCAAGTCCATCTTTTCCTTAATGCGTTCATCACCGGCACACAGAGCTTTGATTTCCGCATAGGACAATGCGGTTTCATCAATATCATCACAGGCACGGACGGGCGATTTGCTTGTCATGATCTGGCTGATGAACTTCTGCTTGTTCTCCAAGGTCTGCCACAGATACGCATCGAAGGTTGCCTCGGTAACATAGCGGTAGATGTGAACTTCGGGGTTCATGTTGCCTTGGCGAATGATACGACCGCTTCGCTGTTCGAGGTCTCCCGGTCTCCAAGGTGCATCAAGGTCATGCAGAGCGATAAGTCTGTCCTGGACGTTCATACCGGCTCCCATCTTAAAGGTGGAACCCATGAGAACACGGACTTGACCGGAACGGACTTTGCTGAACAATTCCTTTTTGCGAGCTTCGGTATTTGCCTCGTGGATGAAAGCGATTTGCTCTCTCGGAATACCTCGTGCCACAAGTTTGTCTCGGATGTCATCGTACACGGTGAAGCTCGGTTCTTCTGCGATGCCGTCTTTCTCTGCAAGGTGCTCTAACGCTCGGATTTCCGGGCTATCGAGATTGCCTGCAGGAGCTTTGGCAGTTCTCTGTGAAGTCGTGCTTTTCGGTGTAGAGAGATCGCAGAAAACGAGCTGTGTCAGTTTGTTGTCATGACCTTCCTCCCAAATGCGGTGAATGTTATCCACACACATATTGACTTTGCTTGTCGGCTCGTCGGGAAGATTGGGATTGATGATACGCTGATCGAGTCCGAGTTTACGACCGTCAGAGGTAATGCGAAGCATATTATCCACGGATGGATCAACCTTGCCCGAATGGACGGCGGCTGCTCTCTCGGAAAGCTCCTGTACCATCGCCTGTTGGATTTCTGTTGGCTGTGCAACTTCGTTGTGATAGATTGGCGTCGGAGTTGGCAGATTGAGTTGGTCGGCGGTTTTAATGTCTGCCGCTTCTTTGAACAGGTTCATCAGTTCGGGCAAATTAAAGAACTTCGCAAAACGAGTTCTCGCACGGTAGCCCGTGCCCTCCGGTGCAAGCTCAATGGCTGTTGTGGTTTCTCCAAAAGTGGAAGCCCAACAATCGAAGTGTGCCAAGCCTTTATTACGGATAGTGTCATGCTGCAGGTAACGCATCATCGTGTACAGCTCCGTCATGGAGTTTGAGACGGGCGTTCCCGTTGCGAATACAACGCCTCGGCTGTCGGTCAGTTCGTCGATGTAGCGGCATTTTAAGAGCATATCAGAGGACTTCTGTGCATCGCTGGTCGAGAGACCTGCGACGTTCCTCATTTTGGTGTAGAGGAACAAATTCTTAAAACTGTGCGCTTCGTCAACGTAGAGACGGTCAATACCGAGCTGTTCAAAGGTGATTACATCGTCCTTACGGGTGCTGTCCATCAACTTCTGCAGACGGGTTTCCAAGCCCTTTTTGGTTCTCTCCAAAGACTTGATCGTGAAGCGTTCCGCACGGCTCGCTTTGAGTTCTTCAAGACCTTCTTCGATTTCTGCAATCTGCTCCTGCAGAAGTCGCTCCTGTCGTTCTTGCGATACGGGGATTCTCTCAAACTGGCTGTGTCCGATGATGATTGCATCGTAGTCGCCGGTTGCAATTCTGCCGCAGAACTTCTTGCGATTTCTCGGTTCAAAGTCCTTTTTGGTTGCGGCGAGAATATTGGCAGACGGATACAAACGGAGAAATTCACTTGCCCATTGTTCGGTTAAGTGGTTCGGAACAACGAACAGCGGCTTTTGGCACAAGCCGAGTCGCTTGCTCTCCATTGCGGCTGCTACCATTTCAAAAGTCTTGCCCGCACCAACTTCGTGGGCAAGGAGCGTATTGCCTCCGTAGAGGATGTGTGCAACAGCGTTCTTCTGATGCTCACGGAGTTTGATTTCGGGGTTCATACCGCTGAACACGATATGGCTTCCATCGTACTCACGAGGACGGGTGGAATTGAAAAGCTCGTTGTACTTGGTTACGAGTTCCTGTCTGCGGTCGGGGTCTTTCCAAATCCAATCACGGAACGCATCTTTGATTGCCTGCTGTTTCTGCTGTGCAAGGGTCGTTTCCTTGGAGTTGAGTACACGGCGTTCACGCCCATCGGGGTCGGTTACGGTGTCATAGATACGCACATCACGCAGATTCAGAGTATCCTCCAAAATCTTGTAGGCGTTGGCTCTCTCTGTTCCGTAGGTCATATAGGCGTTTACGTCGCTGTAGGACGGCTGAGACTTGCCTGTAATGTTCCACTCTGCAGAGAACGGCGAATAGTTGACTTCGATGGATCTCCGCAGATAATACGGCGGCTCAAAGGTTTCCACCATGAACTGCTGGATATAGGACTTGTCAATCCACGTTGCACCCAGGCGAACCTCAATCTCAGAAGCATCAAGGTCTTTAGGCTGTGCCGTTTTCAGAGCTTCCACATTATCTAGGATGAAGTGGTGCTTTTCTGTTCCCTCGGTGTACTCCAAGGCTTTCTGATAGTAGGCGAGCTTTTCACGGACGTTACCGGAAAGGAAATCGTCTGCCGTTCTCCAAGTATAGGAGCCGTCGGGCTTTCTGTTGAAATCCATATAGATAACGCCACGCAAATCGCTTGCGAGTTCTTCTTCGGTCTTGCCGGTGAGCTGAGACATATACGGCATATCAACCTTGGCTTTTTCTGCGATAGAAACTGCCAGAGCTTCCGAAGCGGTGTCAACGGATGTTACGACCTCGCTCGGCTTGATTGTGCGTTTGGTGAACATATCCGCTTTGCGTTTGAGATTGTTGTCCTCGTCGAGAACTTCCAAGGAGCAAAGCAGATAGTAGGAACTGTCATCGGCAAAGGCAAGAGCGTTGCCACGACTGTTGATAAGACCGTGCTTTGCGGTGAAATTGTCGTAGAGTTCGTTTAACTCTCTTTGGGTCTGTCGGATTGTCTCATCGGAGATATATCCGTCCATCTGCTGACCGATTAACTTCTGAACACAATCACGAAGCTCAACCATGCCCTTGACACGCTCCGTTGCCGTAGCGTTCAGTTCGGGCTTTACCATACGGCTGTTTTCTCTGTAGTAAACGTCGCCGTCCACTACGGTGTAACTGTAGTTCTTTACGTTGGGGTCTGCAGGAATGGAAGTGTCGATTGCTTCACCATCACCGAGATCGGGCAGCTCTGCTTCGGTATAAGTGCCACGGATATACTTCACAGCATCGTGAAGCTGATCGGCAAGCTCCAAGCCCTCAATGGGTTCTACTGTAAAGTCCTGCTTGCCGTACTGTGTGCTCTCCGAGGTCTGCCGTCCGAGTATCATTTCGGGATGGTTGATGAAATAACTGTTGATGGCAAAGCCGTCATCGTTCTTGCCAAGGTGTACCCAATCGGGTTCGATCTCAATGGGTCTGTCTCGCTTCTGCAGGAAGATGATGTCGGACACGACTTCGGTTCCTGCGTTCGCCTTGAAAGCATTGTTCGGCAAACGGATAGCGCCGAGCAGTTCTGCTCTCTGAGCGATATACTTACGGACTTCGGGAGATTGCTTATCCATCGTGTATCGGCTCGTTATAAAAGCAACAACGCCGCCCGGTCTCACTTGGTCGAGAACCTTGGCAAAGAAATAATCGTGGATGGAGAAACCGAGCTTGTTATAAGCACGGTCGTTTACTTGGTACTGACCGAAAGGCACGTTACCAATAGCGAGATCGTAGAAATCCCGTCTGTCGGTGGTCTCAAAGCCAGCCACGGTGATGTCTGCCTTGGGGTAAAGCTGTTTTGCGATTCGCCCTGTGATGCTGTCCAGTTCCACGCCGTAGAGCTTACTGTTCTGCATCGCTTCGGGCAGACAGCCGAAGAAATTACCGACACCCATAGACGGTTCCAAGATGTTGCCGGTTTCAAAGCCCATGTTACCTACGGCTTCATAGATTGCCTTAATGACAGTAGGGCTTGTATAGTGAGCGTTCAGCATAGAGCTTCGTGCTGCGGCATATTCTTCGGGTGAGAGAGTAGCGTACAGCTCCGCAAACTCGTTCTTCCAGTTGTCCTTTGTTTCATCAAAGGCATCTGCCAGACCGCCCCAACCGACGTACTTTGAGAGGATGACCTGTTCTTCGGGCGTTGCCTGTCTGCCGTCAAACTCCAATTCTTTCAGAAGATTGATGGCATCCATGTTCATACGGAACTTCGCTTTTGCGCCACCTTCTCCCAAATGATCGTCGGTGATCTGGAAGTTGTGAAGTTCGGGCTTCGGTTTATCCGGTTCGGGTTCATTCGTGCGAATGGTCTGAATAACCACATCGTAAGGCAGATTGTTCTTTTCGCCGGGATAAACTGCCACGGTCTCGGTTGTGAACTGTTCATCGTGAGGCACATCACGGTCGAGAATGGATTGGTTACGCTCGTCATGGTGAAGCAGCTCCATCAGCCGTTCCTTGCTTTCAGCACGGAAGATCGGATATGCCAAGGACGGATCACGGAGCTGTACGTCGAACAAACCGATGTTGGTGATCTCAAAAGCGGTGTCATCCAGATAGACGGTATCGCCAACCTTGAAAGGAACACCGGCGGCGGGGTCTCTCGGTTCGGTTTGAATGGTGCGTTCCTGTGCCTGCTCCACCACAGAGAAATAGCCTGTATCGAGATAGCGTTCAAAGGCGGTGCGGTCGAGCTTTACTGCTTCCTGTTCGGGTTCGCTCGGAATGGTGTACCACACATCGTCCTCATCTACTCGGTCAATGACAACGACGGTTTCTTTGTGTTCGACTTCAGCCGAGGAAATACCATCGCCAATGCGATAGGCACGTCCCGTAGGTGTTGTGAAAATCGGGTCTGTCGGCTCCATACCGTGAGTACGTTGAATGTTTGCAAGGTACTGGGTGGCGTTATCCTGCTCGGCAAAGCGAAGGACTTGATTACCTTCCTCATAGAAGCGGTCAAGAGCCGCATCCCAAATGCCGGTGATTCCACCTTCATTCATGTGCAGACGGATGGAAAAACGGTCGGGAGCGTCCATAGCGGTCTGCTCACGGCTGATCTGCTCAGCATCGTTCACGACTTGCTGAATGAAAGGGTCTCTGTCCAGAGCTTCGGGGTCAACCAATTCGCCGTTCACAATCCCACGTTCGGCAAGAGACTCACGAACGGCAATCGGGTCAACATCGTCCAGACGGTTGTATTCCTCTTGGGTGTAGAACCTGTCCTCTTTGATAAGCTGTGCAATACGGCGCTGTACCTTCGCCCAGGACATTTCATAATCAATGTCCGTTCCGGTTACGGTAATGTGCAAAGACTTCGATACATTGCCGCCGTACTCCTTGGAGAGCCACGCTGCAGTATCACGCTCACGAGCATGGTCTGCCATATAGCGAACCACGGCCCGTTTGCTTGCGATGTCGCCGTTCCAATTTTGGAGAGCTTCATCAATCTCTGCCTGCGTGATCTCACGAGACACGACCGGTGCTTCTGCTGTAGCTTTCGGGGCATCCGTAGGGGCTTCTGTAACGCCTACAGGCTCGTTTTCTACTTCCTGGGGTATTTCCTTGTCTGCGCCTAAAACGCCCAGAGAATAGGTCGTATGCTCGTTTATAATGCTGTTATGACGGGCAATCGTAACGCTGTTTGTTTCACGAAGTTTCTCAACAAACTGTTCTAAACGGTGTCCGGGAATACCGCACATATCCACCCGACCGGCACCCGCAACAGGTCTCGTAGTGAGGTTGAGATCAAGCCGCTCCGAAGCGGTCTTTGCATCCTCGCCGTACATTTCAAAGAAATCTCCGACTTGGAAAAGCACAATATCGTCGGGATGGTCGTGCTTGATGTCGTTGTATGCGTCCATGTGCTTGCGGAACTGCCACTCACGGGTCTGCATTTCCTCATACTTGGCTTGTTCTTCGGGAGTGAAGTATCTGCCGTTTCGGATGATGTTCTCAAACCGTGCGAGAACCTTATGCCAATTCAGCTCCACGTCGGCACAATCGGGCTTCTGTAGTTTGATGCCTTTGCCGTTGCTGTCTCGCCATCCACGTCCCGATACTGCGTGGGAACTGCCGCTGATGCCGTACTCGTTCTTTAGAAAATCTGCCTTTTCCTTGGCGTTGTGAGCACTTGTGAGATAGCCGTAAATACGCCCCTTGCCACCTTCAACATTACTGCCTCCTGCTAATGTGGCGTCAATCTCATCTTCGGTGATGAACATTCCCACCTTGGAGACCTCTGCCATGTCGGAGGTATATTCACGTCTCGGCAAGTCAAGGTCTTTCAGCCTGTTCCATATCTCATGGGGCTTGTGGTAGTTGAACCGCATGATACGGCGATCTTCCGTGTAGGCTTCAAGGAAAGCGGTGTAATCTGCGGCAAGGCGTTCACGAAAAGCAGGGTCTTTCAAATCCTCTGCCAAACGAGCAGTCGCATCGGGGAAACCACCTCTGTTATAGTCCTCCAAGGTAGAGAGGATATTTTGTTCTCTCGCTTCCTCGCTCAAATCTCGATGGAGATACCAAAGCAGATGTGAGAGCTTCATTCGCTCGTGTCCCTCGGCTTCTGTAAGCTCCACGTTAGAAGCATATTTGCCGTCCTGCATGAGCTGTCCGATACGCTCTGCAGCAGCCTCCCAAGAAATGACCTGCGCCGTGGTCTTATATCTTGCGGTGCGACCTTTTGCAAGGTGAATACCGTCCTCCGCATACCATACGGAGAACTCGCCGTTATCGGACTTGATACCGGCACCGCCGTGATATTCCTTTTTGAGCAGTTCTGCGATTTCCTCTATCGGCTTCTGCTTTTGGAAAGCGGCGGCAACCACCATTCTCGTGTCCTCGGTGTTACTTGCCAGACGGAGCACATCGTCAATATCATCTTGGGCAAAAGAAAAAGCGAAGGGTGTAGGCTTTACACTCTCCGCTTCATCAATGAAGGCTATTTGTTCTTGTTCTGATGGGAACAGCCCCTCGTCAAAGAGGGAGAGCTGTCCGGTTACGCTTGGATCAGTTCTGCGAGTATTGTTTCTTCGGCTTGGCTTTTGAGGTTGTTCATCAAGCCCACCCACTTCATCGGGTCGCTGGCTTTCAAGCTCTCCGTTACGCCGTTCTGTTTCATCAGTTCGGGCATCAACTGTTCCATCCTTCGGTTCGCTGTCTCGTCGATCTCCCTCAGATGGGGGTACAGGGTCTCGGACAGTATCATGCTGTTCCACAGCACTTGTCTGTGCTCCTGCAGGTATTTCTTCCTCATCCGTCCGTACTTGCCCAAGGGCTTCGTCTCGGTCTCGTTCAAGGTCAGATTCGGGATCAAATAATCCCCGTTCCTCGTGTAGTTCAAATTGTTCTCCATAACTCTGTGTCCTTTCTGCCTGGTTCTGCAGGCTTGCTTCTCGCTCATAATTTTTGACGGTAATAGCGATCTGCCGTAAAATCTGCTCGCTGCTGTTGGAGACAGCCGAGCCGAGCACGGCAATCGTATCACGGGTGTTGAAGTCGAATACGCTTAAAAAGTCCTCATGCTCAAAGTAATCGCCGGGGTTGAGACCACAACGAGACATAAGAGCGTAAGTGGTGCTGACGGTAGCGGCATTGCGGAACGCAACCTCTACGTTATAATCATCATACTCCTCAAGGAAGGAATCTGCAAGGATGCCGAGGATGTCCCGTCTGTTATCGTTCCAGTATTCGGTTACGAGCTTTGAAGCAATCTGTTCCAGTTGGTCGGCAAGACCTTTTTCACCGGACACACCGAAGCGGTTCTCCAAGGATGCCGTAACAGCATCTTGATGTTCGTCTTTGTATTCCCAAAGATTAAGGCGGCGGGAATTATCCCTGCCGCCTGTGTCGGAAACGTCAAAAACATATTTGAGCCTTGGATTATCGCCCGTGGTGTCGATCAGCGCAATACCCTTGGAACCACGACGGACATATCTGCCCATCTGCTTATTCCAAAGGTCGTAGTCGGCACAGGCAGTTGCGTTTGGCTTTTGAGCAAAAATCATAAGCTGCTCATGGAACGGATATTTGTACAGCCGTCCCATTGTTTCAAGGAACGCTGTCCATTCTCCGAAACTGCCTGTAACCTGTTTTGCGGTGTGGTCTGCCATTTGAGCGTAAAAATCCAATTTACTCGGCATCCACATCCTCCTCGTCATCAAAATCGGGGTACAGCTCCAACTTCACATAGTCCTCGTCGGACATAGCGGAGAGCTTGTTCAGCGTGGAATCGGTCAGCTCACGAAGCTCAACTTCATCCTCGCTCAGTTCCTTTCGCATTTCAGACAGGGCGTTCATCAGCCCGGTTCTGCTTCCTGTGTCGTAGATACACATGAGGTTCATTTCATCGTTGTTAAAGATCATCATAAATCCCTTTCCGCACTTCTGTGCTGTGTCGTTGCCTTTCTGTCCTCCTCTTGGTACTGGCGGAGCTTGGCGAGAACAGAGGGTTTCTTGGTTTTGGTTTCTTCTTTCTTCGGAGCAGGTGCTTTTACCGGCTCCTTGGGTGCGTTATTGATGACTCCATCAATCATGCCGAAATCATCTTCCATCTGCATTTCTGCGTTTTTCAGATGGTTGTCGGTGTTGCGGAAATTGGTCAGCTCCTTGTAACCAATGCTATCAACGTAATGATATGATACCACGCCTGCCTGCTTTAACGCCACGATGTCGCTGATGGAGAGGCTGTGCCCCGTGAAGTCCTGCGGATGCTCGATGTTGAAAATGCGGTACAAGTCCTCCAGTTTGTCGATCTGGCTTCCGTCCTGGGTCAGCGCTCCGGTGTAGATCAGCTCGTAGTTTTCGTACTTCGGCTCAATGCCGTGAGCCTGCAGCCACTCGGAGTTCATAAAGGACAGTTCTGCGGTGGACGGGTCTCGCTTTAGCTGATAGATGGCGTAGGTATCGCCGGGGCTTTCATGAAAAGCCTGCTCACGCTTCTGACGAACCGTTTCCATATCCATCGGCGGGATTTGGTCTTTGATCGCATCCCAATCCTCACGGGTGATACCAAAGCAACCTGAGAACAGAACAATGTCCTCGGCTTCAAACGCCATAGCTTCGGTGTTGCCGTCGTAGAGCATATAGATGGGAACATCACGCTCAAACAGTTCCAACGCTCGCTCCTTGGAAAGAGGGAGCATATCGGAATCGGTATAGCCGTAGGCGTTCATCGCTTCGATAGACATTGACGGGTCGGGCATATATCCGTTGTCGGGAGCCTGCACGGGTTCTTCTTCCTGCACCTTTCGGGCAATTTCATCAACGAAATCGTTCAAGGCATTTTTCAGAGCATTATCACCGGTGTACACACCGTTTTCTGCTGCAAGTGCTTTGAAATCGGCATACAGTTCGTCTTTGATACCCAAGACAGAACCGTTTTCCTCATAAACAAAGGCTTCGTTGATAAGGAACGAATAGAACTCTTTGCCAACCCATTTGTTATCGGGGTCTGTTGCAATAAGCGTTCCGTTTTCATCGTAGGACAACTCTACATCGTCGATTTTCAAAGCATGAAGAACATCATAGAGCGTTCCTATCTGCTTGTCATCGTGGGTGTAGAAAGACAATACAGGATCGTCAACCTCTTTTGCCACGGTAGTGATAAGAGAGGTCATAACCTCGTCAGAGCGACCGATGAAATCAGCAGGTCGGTTCTTGTAGCTCTCCATTGTGGCACGGAAGTCCTCATCGGTAATATCCACAAGCTCCGTGTGTGAAGCTCGTTCCTCCAAGAACTCGAAGAAAGACTCACGATCATTCGTCTGCTCGACCGCATCCGAAATCAGCTCATAAGGCAAGGTCATTATGACATACTGACCGCCTGCATTGGAATCGGGATTGAAATACACGGCTTCAAAGGTCATTGTGTCGGGATGATGATAGAACCAATCATCGGAGCCGATGGGGTTTGCTGCGTACAGAGCATCCAGTTTCTCTTTCTGTACAACGTCGTTTCCACGCTCACGCACATCACGAGCCTGCCATTCCGCATTGGCAAGGTCGTTTGCCTGTTCCTCGGTCATGCCTTGCTCCATGAAATAGTCCACCATTTCAAGGATATTCATTTCCTCAAGGGGATTTTCTTCGGTCTCTATCGTCATTTCCGCTTCACGCTCTTTCATAATCTCGGCATAATGGCGGTCGATGTCGGTAATCAGCTCAGAGGAAGTGCTGTTGATGGTTTCAAGGCTCGCACGAAGCTCTTTCAGCTCCTTGTCTTTCGACCATGTTGCGATATAGCCGAAGCTATTTTCGCCTGTTTCAATACCATAATAGGCACAAACGGCAAAAGATATACTTTCTGCCTCGACTTCCTCGGTATGGCGGTCTTTTCGCTGTTCGTTGAAGAACCTATATGCGGAGATCTCGCCGCCGACAAAGTTCAGCCCTTCGTCCTCAGTAAGCGCAAGGCGACCATCTTCGCCAAGGTCAATGGGCTTGGCTGTGATGATTGAACCGGCGTGATTGACTACAACGTGGTTTTCGACCATTACAGGCATACCGGGGTCATCGTCAGAACCACGCAGATCATAGCAATACATTCCTTCGGGAATATCAGCAGGGGTAACACGCCCATTAGAAAACAGGGCGGGTATATCGAAGATTTCAACCTCTTGGTATTTCGTAGCATCTTTCGGTTCCTCGATTTTCTTCTGATTGTGGAGCTT
>JAZNNW010000108.1:0-3343 GCA_045580485.1 Candidatus Avilachnospira sp.
CCAATCAAAGGGAATACAGTCCATGAACCGTTCGATCCGTTTGGTCAGGAACAGAAACTGGCAGTCAGTTCGCTCCCGTATCATATCCCAGCATTCTGAGCGCCAGGAATCCGCATCTTCCAGAAGAAAGTCTGAGGAAAAGCAGACATACACAAGGCCGGACTTCATCTTATACTCGCCATTCTTCTTGCGGACGATGGGCGCATTGAATTTATCCGATTTTGTGATGCAGTTCGTATCTACGCCTCGCTTGGCATCACCTTTGTGGATGTAACAGAATTGACAACCCTCGCTATATCGGTGACACCCACGCCATGGATCCCATCTTGCCATAACGATCTCCATTTTTTATTAATAGTATTTTTCAATTCCGCCAAAACCAGAAATCCTTTGGTTTTCTTGGGTCTTTTTAAGAAAGCTCGCAAGACGCCGTTGAAATTCAGCTGGACGTTTTCGAGCGGCATCTATATAGGCAACACGGATGCGCTTGTACCCGTCGGGAAAAGCAGAAAAATGCGCCCACACATTTTCGTCTTGACGAAGCTCTGCGAGTATGTCCTCCGGGAAAATATACGGAGCCATGATGGTTGGCAAAACCACGTCTCTGACCGATGGATGGGGCAAGCCTTGTCTGTCAAGCCATTGTAACCGTTCGATATTGGGCTGCGAATATGGACTGCCCGGTTTTCTCGGCGTGAACCGCTGGGCACGGTGCAGAGGATCAATGTGCTTGATGGTGCTGTCGATCCATCCGAAGCACAACGCTTCCTCTACAGCATCGTTGTACGATAAACTTGCTTCCCCGGATTCTTTCATGGGAAAGACGAACCATACTTCCGTTTCCTTTTCAAAATGGGTTTCCAGCCACCTACGCCATTCCGTTCTATCACTTGTATAAAAAATCTTGTGCATAATCTCTCAACTTCTGTTATTTCTCAAGCAATTTCAAGAACCTCTTATCGTTCATCTGTTCATTCGTAAGATATTGACCATCAAAGAACAGTGCATATGTTGTAATTGGTGTCGGGGCTGTTTGCGCAGCTTCTTTGCTCTGCAAATGGACGGCTTTGAATGGAATGCCCTTTTCCTTGGCAATATGCTCAATCACCGGAACATACTTTGCATTGAACGGACACTGACTGGTGTAATAGAGGACATATCCTAATTCGTTGATATGGGGATGCTTCGCACATTCCTTGAATCCTGGCACCGGTGCATTACTATCGAAAGGCAGATACCACAACTGAATGCCGTTGTCTGCTTCGTCACAGGCAGAAAAACCCTTATGTTTCAGAAATTTTGGATCTGCCAGAAACGGGTTTTTCTTAGATGCCGCCAGGATACACAGACCGTATTTCCCTTTGGCTTTGCTGTCTGCGATACAGGCATCCAGCAAGTCTGTAGAATATCCATGTCCCTTGAAGGAACCGGACACCCACAAACAGTCAATGTACATATATCCATCCGCCGAAATGGGATTCCAAGCATTTTCAGCCGGTATATACTCAATAAAGCACTTTCCTCGCTCAACACTTTTCAGAAAAACCAAACCTTCTGCAAAGCGATCCTGTAGCCATGCTTTTTTGGAGGATACCTGAACATCCTTATCATTGGAAATCGCACAGCAGATATGCTCTTGCTCTATATTCTCATTTGTTACTTGAACGTATTCCATTGTAATTACCTCTTAATCCTTTTAACGAACAAATAGTACACAAGAATCACAACTATGATGTAAGCATCAATTCTTAATTGGCCAAAGAAAACAATAGTATGTACTGCGGTTAGCGGTCTAAAATCCTTACATAACTTCGCTGAGTTTACTGACGCTGCATCCTTTACTTTCGTAGTATTCAAGCATTTCAGGCAACTTCTTTTTGTCGTAGCTGGTGATACAATCAGACAACACATGAACGACGTATCCTTTTTTGACCAAATTATAGCAGGTAGATTTGATGCAGGCTGTAGCATCTGCTCCGGCAATAAAGAATTCTTTGACACCGTGCTCTTGAATAAAGCATGTGAAATCTTCGCTCGTCAAAGCATTGCTTTTTATCTTAGTAAAAATGTGGTCGGATACGATTTTTAGCTCCGGTACCAGTTCTGCGCCACGTGTGCCGAGCTTAAATGTCCTCGTTCCCGCAGAAAGATTGTTATGTTGAATATAAACAACCCACCGTTCATTACCAAGCGCCCAATCAATCGCCTGATTGACACGCTCAATGATTTCCTTGTAGTTCTTGGTGATGTCATTTTGAAGGTCAATCACGACCAAAGCGCTGTTATTCACAATATGTTTTCTCCTTATATCGCACAGAAGATGTGCTCTTTCTCTATGCTTTCAGCAGTAATCCGAATTCATCTCTTTCGATTACTCTTGTTGATTTTGGCAATCTCCTTAAACTTTTTCTCTTTACCTGCCAGATAGCTTTGACTGTCCATTGCATATTCGTTTTCTGTTTTCAGCTTTTGGTAGGAAAACCAGCGTTCTTCTGAAAGCGTTCCGTCTTGCAAAGCTCTTTGAACTGCACAACCCGGCTCGTTATGATGGGAACAGTCTTTGAATCTGCACTGGGAAGACAGCTCTTCAATATCTCTGAATGTTTGGTCAATACCAGAAGAACTATCCCACATACCGAGTTCTCGCATTCCCGGTGTATCGACGACCATACCTCCAGTAGGAAGCATAATCAATTCACGATGGGTCGTGGTATGTCTGCCTTTATCATCATTTCGCAGACCGTTTGTATCCAAGCGTTGCTCTCCGAGCAGACAGTTGATCAAGGTTGACTTGCCAACACCGGATGAACCGATAAAAGCAACTGTTTTCCCATCTGTCATATAGGGGAGTATCTGCACATATCCATCTCTCTCCAATGCTGTTGTAACTAACACATCGACACCAATGGCAATGGACGATACCGCCACCTGTTTTTGCTCCAAATCATTGCACAGATCAGCCTTGGTCAGCACAATGACAGGCACCGCACCGCTGTCCCACGCAACAGAAAGATAGCGTTCCAGTCGGCGCAGATTGAAATCATTGTTCAGGGACATACACAGAAAAATGGTATCGATGTTAGCCGCCACCAGCTGCTCCTGATGGGCATTTCCGGCAGCTTTTCTTATCACACAGCTTTTTCGGTGGAGAACATGGTGGATGACCGCATTGCCGCCATGATCATTCCAGTCCACCATGACGAAATCACCAACAGCAGGATAATCGGACACAGATACCGCATGATAGCGAAACTTGCCCGATACTTCCGCCCGTTTTTCTCCCTGACTTGTTACCAACTGGTAGAATCCTTTTTCCTGGGATGTGATTCGACCGACCGCATAT
>JAZNNW010000109.1:0-13889 GCA_045580485.1 Candidatus Avilachnospira sp.
TAACCTTTTTCGGAAAAAAATGAGGTCCTTTTTTAACGAAAAGCCCCCACCCCTAAGCAAGCCGTCTTTTCGTATCAATTTCCGAAACCAAATCCGTAAGGATCGTTGAAGAAATATTCAAAAGGATCGATGATCTGGGGCTGCTGGGGCTGCACCTCAGGTTGCTGTTGCTGCTCCTGCTGCTGTTTCTGATATGCCTCTGTCTGGGCATCCAGTTCCTCCTGCCGGGGCTTTTCGTCCAGAACGGCAGTCAGGGTCATTTCCGCACCGGCGCGGTAGATCTTCAGTTCGATGGTCTCACCGGCCTTGTGCTTCTTCAGCACTGCCAGCAACTCGGGATGGGTGGCAGTTTCCACATCGTTGACAGCAATGATGATATCGCCCACCTGCAAGCCTGCCTTCTGGGCACAGCTGCCATCCACAATGGCCTCCACTCTGGGGCCGACCGGCAGACCGTAATAGTTGGCAGTCTTGGAATCCAGGGTAGAAACCGTCACACCCAAATAAGCCTGACCCTTCACATAACCATGATCCACCAGATCATAGGCCACCTTCAAAGCGGTATTGATGGGAATTGCAAATCCCAGACCCTCGATGGTAGCACCGGAAGTGCTGGTACCGGAATACTTGGCAGTGGTCACGCCGATGACATTGCCGTTCATATCGAACAGCGGACCGCCGGAGTTGCCGGAGTTGATGGCGGCATTGGTCTGGAGCATATTCTGAGGATTGCCGTCGGTGTTGATCTCCCGATCCAGAGCGGACAGGATGCCGGTGGTCATGGTAAAAGTCAGCTCACCCAGAGGGTTGCCGATGACCGCCACTTCCTCACCGACCTTTAGTTCATCGGAATTGCCCACCGTCACGGGCTTCAAGCCCTCAGCTTCGATTTTCAGAACAGCGATATCAAAGGAGCTGTCCTGACCAACCAGTTCGGCTTCGTAGCTTTCTTCATTGAACAGCTCCACCTGAATGGTATCGGCGCCGGAAACCACATGGCTGTTGGTAATCACATAGCCGTCTTCCGTCAGAATGAAGCCGGTGCCTGCGCTGGCAGAGACTGCTTCCTGACCGAAGGCGTTGGTGGTGGCTTCGGTCTTGATGCCCACCACAGAGCCGACAGTCATTTCGTAAACTTCCACAGGGGACAGGCCCTTGCCTGCATCGTTGCTTGCAAGCTGATCAGGCAGCTGATGGACAGTCAGAGCATAACCGTCCTCCACCACTTCCTCGGGAGGCGCCGCTTCTTCCGTCAGATGATCGCCCTTCAGATTGCCGATAAACCCAGTCAGCAGAGAACCGCCGATACTGCCCAGGATGGCCACAACTGCCACCAGAGCGATCAGCTTCAGACCGTTCCGGTTCTTCTTTTCTTTTTCGGGTTTTTCCGGCTGAGAGATATGATCGTAGGGATTGTATTTGTATTCGTTTTCGCCTTTGGGTTCTTCCTCCGGCTCAATGCTGTAATTCAGGGGATTATATTCATCCATGACGAATCCTCCTTGTTTTTTTCTTTCATCCTAAAACAGAAATATGTCAAAATTATGGACGGAAATAAAACAAAATTTGAATGTTTATCCGTCAATGAGGTTGGCTACCCGCCGCAGAGACAGTCTTCTGCGCATATAGGGGTGATAGCGGAAACTCTTTGCCACAAACTCAGCATCCTTGCCGATCTCTTCAATGGTAGTTTTGCAGCCGGCCTTTTTCATGGCTTCCAAACAGGTCTCATAGGAAGGCACGCTGCGAATGATCTTCACGATCTCCGGCCACAGCCGTTCCACTTCCCTGGGATCGATGGGATCGGTGATGGTATCGGGCGTGTTGAGCTTGCGGACATCCTCTGCCAAGGGACCATAGCTTGCAAAGATCTCCTCCCAGTCGTTGACCTCCTTGTGGGCGGTCACGGAAGGCAGCTGTGCCAGCTCTCCGTAGTATTCCAGCATCATGAGGGTGGCAACACCCACATCTTCTCCGTGATAATTGGGAATTTTTCCCTCCAGCAGCTCCATACACTCCCAATAGTGGGCCATGATATGCTCCGTGCCGGAGCCGGGACGGGAGGTCAAGGTAAAGCTCATGGCAATACCGGTGAGAATCAGAGACTCAAACACAGCACCGGCAGCATCTTCATCGCAGAGCGTCACTTTATCCGCCATGGACATAAGCCGATCCGTGGCCATTCTGGTCAGATCCGCCACTTTCTGGCAGTAGTGTTCCCCGGTAAGCAGATGTGATACCTGCCAATCGATGAGAGCGATATATTTGCTGACCATGTCGCCAAAACCGGCAGCCTTCAGCGCCACAGGAGCTTCTGCCAAAATCTTCGTATCAGCAATGATGACTTCAGGACACTTGGCAGGATGGGTGGTCTTGAAATTGCCGTCTACAATGGGCGCAGAGTAGGAGGCAAATCCATCCATACTGGCAGCGGTGCCAAAGAGGCACAGAGGCTTTTTCTGCCTTGCACAGGCCATACGGCAGGGGTCATGGACAGAACCGGTACCCACAGCCAGAACGGCATCCACACGGTCAAAGAAACTTTCCACCAGACGGACATCGTCCATGGTCGCCACCCGAATGGAGTCATAAATATAGGTGGAGACAGCAAAGCCATCCAGGCTTTCCAAAATCCCATCGGCAGCCCTGAGGGTATCCTTGTCCGCCACCACCAGCAGCCGCCGGGGAAAGCCGTTTTCCTTCAAAATTTCACCCACACGGTGCACCAGTCCACTGCCCACCCGAATATCCTTCACATCGCAGCGATGCTCCACACCGCAGGTACAATCCTTATAAGAATCGATCAATTCATGAAAGTTTATCATGGTATCATCTCCTGCCCATACTATATCACAACCGCCCTTTTCCCGCAAGAAGAAAGGTTTTTGCAAGTTTCCCATTCAAAAAATTCAAATCCGCATCATAATTTGCGGTTTGTTCCTGCATTTTTGAGAAAATTTTGAAATTTTTGAAATTCTATATTGCAATTTAACGCTTTATTGTGTAAAATAAGCAACAACATCCTGTATAAGGAGGACGCTCCATGACCACCAACTCCGAATATCTGACCCGACTGAAGACCATTATGGCAGACCAATATACCATTGACCGCCATCAGCAGCAGGACCCCTCCATCCATGGCGGCTTGCGCAATCACGATGGCACCGGTGTGCTCATCGGCACCACCAATATCGGTTCTGTCCAGGGTTACTATATGGAAGACGGTCTCCGCCAGCCCATGCCCGGCAAGCTCTATTATCGGGGCATCAGTCTGGAGGACATCGTGGAGTCCCACCGCAAAAACGGCACCTTCGGCTTCACAGAAGTGGTGTTCCTGCTGCTGGTAGGCAGACTTCCCACTGCAGATGAACTGGAAGAATTCACTGCCCTGCTCTCTCAGGCACGGCAGCTGCCCAGCGGCTTTGTGGAAGATACCATCCTCCGCAACCCCAGCCGTGATATTATGAATAAGCTCAGCCGCAGCGTCCTGACCCTGTATTCCTATGATGACCGTCCCGATGACCTTTCCGCCGAGAACCTCATGCGTCAGTCCATTGAGCTGATCGCCCGGTTCCCTACCATCGTGGCCAACGGCTATGCCGCCAAGCGGCACTATTTTGACGGCAAATCTCTCTATATCCACAACTCCAAGCCCAAGCTGTCTGTGGCAGAGGACTTCCTGCGGATGCTGCGGCAGGATAAGAGCTTCACTGCCGAAGAAGCCCACCTGCTGGATCTGATGCTGATGATCCATGCCGAACACGGCGGCGGCAACAACTCCACCTATGTCTGCCGTGCCATGTCCTCCAGCAACACCGATACTTACAGCGCCATTGCCGGTGCCGTCGGTTCTCTGAAGGGTCCCCTCCACGGCGGTGCCAATGCCAAGGTCATGCAGATGTTCCGCAACATTCAGGAGAATGTGAAGGACCACAAGGACGATGACGAAATTTCCGCCTACCTTGCCAAAATTCTTCGTGGTCAGGCCAATGACGGCAGTTGCAAGATCTACGGTTTGGGCCATGCGGTCTATACCATGTCCGATCCCCGCTGCGAACTGATCAAAAAGTATTCCAAGGAAGTGGCGGAAAAGAACGGTCGTTGGGAAGATCTGGCACTGATGATGAAGATCGAGGAACTGGGTATCCCTGTCATCACCAAGATGAAGAACCTGACTACCCCCATCTGTGCCAATGTGGATATGTACTCCGGTTTGATCTACGATTTCCTCAATATTCCCCCGGATCTGTTCACGCCCCTCTTTGCCATCGCACGAATCTCCGGCTGGTGCGCCAACCGCATGGAAGAGGTGCTGACCTGCAACCGAATCCACCGCCCCGCCTACCGTGCCAAGCAGCTCCATGTGCCCTATGTGGAGCTGGCCGACCGCAAGTAAATTCCAAACACGCAGAGAGCTTGCCTCTCTGCGTGTTTTTTGCTATCATAGTACAAAAAGGAGGTGCGGTTATGGACTTATACGCCCCGGTCACAAGTTTGCAGGGCATTGGCCCTACACGAGCCAAACAATTAAAAGCCTTGAATATCGAAACGGTTTATGACCTTCTGGCTTATTTCCCCAGAGCCTATGAAGACCGCACCAAACTGGTCACCATCGATCAGCTGGAACCGGATCGGCCTGCCTGCTTTGAGGGCATTGTGGTCAAAGGTCCCACCACTTCCCATATCCGCAAGGGTCTGAGCCTGACCAAGCTGCAGGTGGCAGATCTGACCGGCAAGCTCAATCTGGTCTATTTCAATCAGCCCTATGTGGCGGAGAACCTCCGCTATGGCGAGACCTATATTTTCTATGGCACCGTCTCCGGTGACTACGGCAACCAGATGCAGAATCCCACCTGTGAGCCTGCCGACGCACCCGGTGTGACCACCCGGCGAATCCTGCCCATTTATGGGCTCACCGCCGGTATCTCCAATAAACTCATGGTCAAATGCGTCTCTCAGGCCTTGGATGCCTGTCTCGATGCCCTGCCGGAACTGCTGCCCTACTCTGTCTTGAGCCGTTACGGTCTCTGCAGCCAGCAGGAGGCATACGCCGCCATCCACCAGCCGAAAAGCTGGGAGGTATTGGAGCAGGCCAGAAAACGGCTGATCTTTGAAGAATTCTATCTGTTCTCCTGCGGTCTGCAGCTCATGCGTCACCGCCGCACAGAAGCCAAAACAGACGCTTATACCCATCTGGATCTGGAGGAATTCTATCAGTCTCTCCCCTTCCGGCTGACCAATGCCCAGACCAACGCCATTTCCCAAATCGCCGCCGATTTCGGTAAAGGTACCCCCATGAACCGTCTGCTGCAGGGTGATGTGGGCAGTGGCAAAACCATGGTGGCGGCGGCTGCCGCCTATCTCGCCATTCAGAACGGCAAGCAGGCCGCTTTTATGGCGCCCACAGAAATTCTGGCAGAGCAGCATTACCAGTCTCTTTCCCGGCTTTTTGAAAAACTGGGAATCCGCTGCGCCCTGCTGACCGGATCTCTCACCGCTGCCGAAAAGCGGCAGGTGAAAGAATCCCTTGCCGATGGAGAAATCCATCTTGCCGTCGGCACTCACGCCTTGCTGACGGAAGATGTGGTATTCCAAAACCTTGATCTGGTCATTGCCGACGAGCAGCATCGCTTCGGTGTCGCCCAGCGTGCCGCTCTGGCAGATAAAGGACAGAAGCCTCACCTGCTGGTCATGTCTGCCACCCCAATCCCCAGAACACTGGCTCTGATGGTCTATGGCGATCTGGATGTATCCGTTCTGGATGAGCTGCCCCCCGGCAGACAGACCATTGATACCTTCCTTGTGGGTGAGACCATGCGTGCCCGGATCAACGCTTTTATTCGCAAACATGCTGAAGCCGGTAATCAGGTTTATGTGGTGTGTCCTGCGGTAGAAGAAAGTGAACTGGACGGGCTCAAATCCGCCGAGCTTTGGGCAGAAACCCTGCAAAAGCTGATCTTCCCGGACCTCCGTGTGGGTCTGCTCCACGGCAAACTGAAAGGCGCAGAAAAGGACCGGGTCATGGGACAGTTTGTCCGTCATGAGCTGGATGTTCTGGTGGCTACCACCGTCATCGAGGTGGGTGTGGATGTGCCCAATGCCACTTTGATCGTCATCGAAAATGCCGACCGCTTTGGTCTCAGTCAGCTCCATCAGCTGCGGGGACGGGTGGGCAGAGGCAAGGATAAGAGCTACTGCGTTCTGTTCTCGGATAATAAAAATCCGGAGACACAGGCACGACTCAAAGCCCTCTGCAAGACCAACGACGGCTTCGTCATTGCGGAAGAAGATCTGAAGCTCCGGGGGCCCGGTGATTTCTTCGGCAGCCGTCAGCACGGTCTGCCCCAGTTCAAGGCCGCCAGTTTGACCTCCGACTTGGAGATTTTGCATCTTGCCAAAAACGCAGCGGAAACTGCTCTGGCAGACCCCGACTATGTGAACGACCCCACCTTCCCTGCCCTCCAGGCACGAATTCAAAACCTCTTCCGGGAGGACAATACGATGAACTAAAAAAGAGAGGCTTTCGCCTCTCTTTTTTTACCGTTCCGGCACCACATAAGCCGCATTGGCATAGCCCACGATATCCTTATACCGGACGGCATACCAGTTTCCGCTTTCCCCGGTGATGGTGAGGATATCGCCGTTTTCCGCCTGGGTGAGAATGGGCGAATCCGTGGTGGGCAACTCCCGGATGTTCAGTCTGCCCCACTGGACAGAAACTCTCCCCTGTCTGGTCCCGGACGGCTCGATAAAGGGTACACCGAAATACTCCGTCACACCCAGAGACAAGGCTCTGGCAATGGCATCCAGATTGTTCTCGATCCAGGTCGCATCTTCCACATTGTCGTGATAGCCCAATTCTGCCAACACTGCCGGTGCGATGGTTCTGCGGACTTCGCCAATATTTACCGTGGGCAATGCCCGAACCAGATCCGGCAAGGGGTAGATGGGCTTTAAGTTGTCCACCAGAATCTCTGCCATCCGCAGACTGTTGGCACTGCCGGGGTAATAATAGAGATCAATGCCCCGGTTGTTGCCTTCGTTGCCCGGTCCGGAGGCGTTGGAATGGAGGGCCAAGTGGAAATCATAGTTCCCGGCATTGGACTGCCGGATGGCTGCCGCCGCATTCTGCATGGGGTCGTTTCTGGTCACTTCGATGCCGCTGGCCAGCAAATAGGGCTCCATGCGGTCAGCCAGCAGATTCATCCAGTATTCTTCATTGCCTGTGGTCACATAAGGATTGAACTCCTGTGTGGAGGGGCTTAAATACAGTCTCGGCATAAGAATCCCACCTTTCTGTTCATGTCTATGCGGCAATATGGCTGTTTACAACCACCCATTGTATGTGATATGATAGTTTGACATGAAGAAGGATCGGTGTTGCTATGCAGTACATTGTTCTGGATATGGAATGGAACCAGCCCTGGCCCGGCACCTATGCGGCAAAAAAGCCCCTGCCGGTGCGGATCAGAGGCGAGGTCATCCAGATCGGTGCTGTCCGCCTGACGGACAGGCAGATCGTCGGTGATGAGTTCCAGGTCCTGATCAAGCCCAAAGTATACCGCAAGCTGAATAAGAAAGTCTCCAGCCTCACGGGAATCAAGGATTCTCAACTGGCAGAGCACGGCGTCCCCTTCCCCGAGGCCATGGAGCGGTTCCGGGAATGGTGCGGCGAGGACTGCGTGTTCCTCACATGGGGCTTTGATGATATCGGCATCTTAAAAGAGAATATGGCACTGCATAATCTGGAAAGCAGCTGGGTGGATCACTGGTACAATGCCCAGATGATCTACAATGCCCAAACTGACGGCGCCACGGCCCAGAAGGCCCTTAAAACCGCCATGCAGATGTCCGGTGTGGAAGCCACCCGTCCCGCCCATGATGCTTTGGGCGATGCCTATCATACGGCCATCGTCTGCTCCCGACTGGATCTGCCCAGAGGCATTGCCGAATACGGCAAGGCTGTGGAGAAACACGAAAACGGCTTCAACGGTGCAGAGCTTCCCGGCTGTATCAGCCGTAAAGTCTATCACGGTCTCGAGAGTAAAGAAACAGCCCTGGAACTGCTGGGTGTCAAGGAAAACCGCTGTCCCAAATGCGATACTGCCATGACCCATGATAAATGGATCAGCCAGCAGAGCAAGCGGTATATGACCATGTCCCACTGCCCGGAGCACGGCAGTTTCCTGATCCGTGTCCGTCTCATCCCCGAGGAGGAGGGCACCCTGAAAGCCAGCCGCCTCATCTACGAAGGCGACTCCGAAGCCGCCAAAAACTACGATACGGTCATCGCCAGACCCAAAGTCCGCAAGCGCACCGCCCGAAAAAAGAAGTCTGTATAAACCACTGCCCCGGAAGGAAGCTTCCGGGGTATTTTTTCTGCCAATTTGTAAAGCATGCTTGACATTTCATTTCGCGTGCGCTATATTACGAAATGTAAAGTTAACTTTACCATTTTCGGAGGTGATTCTTTGAATAACAGAATAAGAGAATTGCGCAAAGAGCATAAGGTCACGCAAGATGATTTGGCAGGAGCCGTTGGCGTGACCCGTCAGACGATCATATCCTTAGAGAATGGCAAATATAATGCCTCCTTACAACTTGCGTATAGGATATCAAAATATTTTGACATGGCTATTGAGGATGTTTTTATTTTTGAGGAGGACTAAGTATGGATTTCAAAAGAAAACTTAAAACAAGACTGTATGTTGCGATCATTTATATCGCCCTTGGCGCAATGATGATTGTCGGAGTAGTCGCAGTAAAACCAAGCAATGATTTCATATCATCTTTTGGCTTCGCCTTGATCGTAGCGGGAATTGTTCGAATCATAAAATACATAATGATCACAAAAGATGACGAGACGGTCAGAAAAAAAGAAATCATCGAAACAGATGAAAGAAACATTTCAATTATCCACAAAGCAAAAAGCGTTGCTTTCTCCATATATACACTACTTGCAGGTACAGCGGTAATTGTTTTATCCCTTTTCGGCAAGCATGAAACAGCCAAATGGATTGCATATTCTGCATGTCTGCTTGTTGTCATTTATTGGATTTGCTATTGGGTATACCAGAAAAAATCATAAAAAGGATCAATGGATTATATAAGTAAAAATATTTGAATATTTTGCAAAATTTTGGTATAATTCATGGGTATGATTATGGATAGGAGGGTCCCAACATGACCTTTTCCCCGGAAGTTCAGCCTGTTTTGGACTTATTTTTCCCCAAAAACACCGTAGAATCCTGTGAAAAATACGGTCACGGTCACATCAACCGCACCTACCTGACCGTCACCAAAGATCATAAACGCTACATCCTCCAGAAGATCAATACCCATATTTTCAAAAATGCCCGGCAGCTGATGGAAAATATCGCCATGGTCAACGAGTACCTCTGTACCCAGACCGATGACCCCAGAGAGGTGCTCCATCTGGTTCCCACTCTGGACGGGCAGCCCTATGTCCACTCGGAGGAGCTGGGCGTCTGGCGTCTGTTTGATTATCTGGAAAACTCTTTTTGCCTGCAGCTGCCGGAGACCACGGAAGATTTTTACCAGAGCGCTGTGGCTTTCGGTCGTTTCCAGCAGTTGCTCAAGGACTTCCCGGCAGAGAAGCTCCATGAGACCATTCCCAACTTTCACAACACCCCCGACCGCTACCGCCAGTTCAAGGAAGCCGTAGCGGCCGATCCCCTTGGCAGAGCCAAGGATGTACAGGAAGAGATCAACTTCATTCTGGAAAGAGAGCATGAAGCCAGCACTCTCACAGACCTTTTGGAGCAGGGCAAGCTGCCCCTGCGGGTGACTCACAACGATACCAAGCTGAACAATGTCATGTTCGATTCCGAAACCCGGAAAGCCCTGTGCGTCATCGATCTGGACACAGTCATGCCCGGTCTGAGCCTGTATGATTACGGCGATTCCATCCGTTTCGGTGCCTCCACTGCCGCCGAAGATGAGCCGGATCTCAGCAAGGTGGAAATGAGCCTTGAAATGTTCGAGACCTACACCGACGGTTTCCTTTCCGCCTGCCCCGGTCTGACGGAACTGGAGCGGCAGATGATGCCCATGGGTGCCAAGCTCATGACCATGGAGCTGGCACTGCGCTTCCTGGCTGACCACATCGACGGCGACAACTACTTCGCCATTCAGCGTCCCGGTCAGAACCTGGACCGTGCCAGAACCCAGATCAAGCTGATCGCCGATATGGAGAAAAAATGGGATGCCATGAACGAGATCGTGACCCGTCTTTCTGCCCGATAAAACTGTGACCCTGCTCTTTCAGCAGGGTTTTTTTCAAGGAGGCATTTATGAAAAGATTTCTTAGCCTTTTCCTGCTTTTACTGGTTCTGACAGGCTGCACCGTGCAGATGCAGACCCCCTCCGAGCCTATGGATGGGCTGACTGTTCACTTTCTGGATGTGGGGCAGGCAGACTGCACCCTTTTGCAATGTGACGGCAGGAATATGCTCATTGACGGCGGCAATGTAGACGATTCCGATCTGGTGGTCTCCTATCTGCTGGAGCAGGGTGTGGATAAACTGGATCTGGTGGTCAACACCCACGCCCACGAGGACCATGTAGGCGGACTGCCTGCGGTGCTGGCTGTCTTTGAAACCACCGAACTCTGGTGTCCTGTGACGGAATATGACAGCAAGTGCTTTGAGGACTTTCTCTATTATGCCGGTCAGCAGGACCTGACTTTGGAATGTCCCTATCCCGGCGACACCTATGCCCTTGGCAATGCAGAGGTCACAGTTCTGGGACCCATTATGGATGATTACGATACCAACAACTCCTCCATCGTCCTTCGGGTGGAATACGGCGACACCGCCTTCCTTTTCTCGGGAGATGCAGAACTGGAAGCGGAAAAAGATATTCTGGATGCCGGTTTTGATATCTCTGCCACGGTCATGAAGGCCGGACACCACGGCAGCAGCACCTCCAACAGCTACCGCTGGCTCCGGGAGGCCAATGCAGACTATGTGGTCATCCCCGTGGGCACTGACAATTCCTACGGACACCCCCATAAGGAAGTCCTCTCCCGGTTCCGGGATGCAGCCATGACCGTCTACCGCACAGACCAGCAGGGACACATCGTCTGTTGGTCTGACGGCACGGGCGTGACCTTCACCACCGTAAAACAGGCGGCAGTTACCAATCCCACAGAAAAAACAGAGGAATACTTCATCGGCAATAAAAACTCCGGTGTATTTCATCTTCCCTCCTGCGGCAGTCTGCCGACCGAGAAAAACCGAGTGGAATTCTACTCCTATGATGATGCCCTGTCCCAGGGCTATACACCCCATAGCGCCTGCATGGAATAATTGAAAAAGCCATTGTGTTTCCGTAGGTTTTATTGTAAAATAATAAATTGAACGATACATAAGAAAGGGGCGGTTTCATGTCCTATTCTGAAAAAGCCAAGACCCTTCACGAAGGCGGCTGCAACTGCTGTCAGGCGGTCATTATGTCCTGCTGCGAGGACTTCGGTCTGACCCAGGAGCAGACCTATGCTCTGGGTGCCTTCTTCGGTGCCGGTATGCGTTCCGGTGAGGTCTGCGGTGCCGTTTCCGGTGCCCTCATGGGACTGGGTCTCAAATACGGCGATGAAAACAACCGCAAATGCGAAAAATCCAATGAATTTATGCGTGCATTCAAAGCAGAGTTCGGCTCTGCCCTGTGCCGTGAGATTCTGGAAAAGCATCAGAAAAAACTGTGCCCTGCACTGATCAGCTTTGCTGCAAACTATCTGGAGGATGAATTAAAATGAAGAAACCTATCGTATTGGTCATTATGGACGGCGTCGGCAAAGGCGACGGCGGCTCCGGCGATGCTGTAAAGGTCGCCAACACCCCCAATCTGGACAAGCTTCTGGCTGAATGTCCCTCCACCTGGCTGAAGGCTCACGGCACTGCTGTCGGTCTGCCCAGCGACGAGGACATGGGCAACTCCGAAGTCGGTCACAATGCCCTTGGCTGCGGTCAGGTCTACTCTCAGGGTGCCAAGCTGGTTGGCGAGAGCATCGAGAACGGCTCTCTGTTCCAGTCTTCCACCTGGAAGGAGCTGGCTGCCAATGCTGCCGACAAGGCCATGCACTTCATCGGTCTTTTGTCCGACGGCAATGTCCATTCCAACATTTCCCACCTGCTGGCTCTGCTCCGTCAGGCCAAGGCAGACGGCGTGAAGAAGGCTTACTGCCACATTCTGCTGGACGGCAGAGATGTGCCTGCTACCTCCGCTCTGGAGTATGTGGCACAGCTGGAGACCGTTCTGGCTGAACTGTCTGACGACACCCACGAATACAAGATCGCTTCCGGCGGCGGCCGTATGCAGGTCACCATGGATCGCTACGAAGCCAACTGGGGCATGGTGGAAGCCGGCTGGCGCACCCATGTACAGGCCATCGGTCGTCAGTTTGCCTCTGCCGCAGAGGCCATTGAGACTTACCGCACCGAGCTGGACTGCATCGACCAGGATCTGCCCGCTTTCGTGGTGGCGAAGGACGGCAAGCCCGTTGCAAAGATCAACAACGGCGACAGCGTCATTCTCTTTAACTTCCGCGGCGACCGTGCCCAGGAAATCTCTCTGGCTTTCGACCGCAAGGACTTCGACAAGTTCGACCGGGGCGACTACACCGGCGTTCAGTTTGCCGGTATGCTCCAGTATGACGGCGATCTGAACATTCCCGAAAAGTATCTGGTGCAGCCTCCCGTTATCACCAACACCCTCACCGAGGTTCTCTGCGCCCACGGCATTCGTGAGTATGCGCTGTCCGAGACCCAGAAGTACGGTCATGTGACCTATTTCTGGAACGGCAACCGCTCCGGCAAGGTGGACGAGGCACTGGAAGTCTACGAAGAAGTCCCCTCCGATGTGATCCCCTTCGATCAGGCTCCTGCCATGAAGGCTGTGGAGATCACCGAGAAGATGGTGGAAAACATGGCTTCCAAGAAGTTCGACTTCCTCCGCTGCAACTTCCCCAACGGCGATATGGTCGGTCACACCGGCTCCATGGAAGCTGTCGTCACCGCTATGGAATATGTGGATGCAGGTCTGGGTAAGATTCTAGAAGCTGCCGAGAAGTACGGCTACACCGTCTGCATCACTGCCGACCACGGCAACGCAGACCAGATGACCGAGACCAAGAAGGGCAAGACCTCTGTCCGCACCGCCCATTCTCTGAACCCCGTTCCCTTCATCATCTGGGATCCCGATACCAAGTACGAGATCGTTGACGGTGAATACGGTCTGGCCAATGTAGCTCCCACCATTGTGAAGATGATGGGCTTTGAAGCTCCCGACTGCTGGGAAAAGAGCATGATCTAAGAATCTTAAAAACCTGCACAGAATATCTGTGCAGGTTTTTGTGTATGCGGATTGCCACGCCGCCTTCAGCGGCTCGCAATGACACCTCTCAGTCAGCTTCGCTGACAGCTCCCCTCAAGGGGAGCCTTATGCGTGCATACTTACATGCAAAAAGCAGGAACTTTCGTTCCTGCTTTTTATGTTTCAATTACAGAGCCTTCTTTGCGGTCTCGACCAGAGCGGCGAAAGCAGCAGCATCGTTGATGGCCATCTCAGACAGGGTCTTGCGGTTCATCTCGATACCGGCCTTCTTCAGACCGTACATGAAGCGGGAGTAGTTGATACCCATGGGAGCAACAGCAGCGGAGATACGAGCGATCCACAGCTGACGGAACTCTCTCTTCTTCAGCTTACGGCCAACATAAGCGTAGGTGCCGGACTTAATGACAGCCTGCTTGGCCATCTTGAAGTGGGTGGACTTGGAGCCCCAGTAGGACTTAGCCAGCTTCAGAACTTTATTTCTTCTCTTGCGCGTCATCATTGCGCCTTTAACTCTTGCCATTTCGTTATCCTCCTAT
>JAZNNW010000110.1:0-9487 GCA_045580485.1 Candidatus Avilachnospira sp.
CTCCTCTGTGTTGCGGAGGCCCGACTATACAACTTTAATTGAATTCCCCTAATCTATTGATTATCAAATACACTTGTATGGCTTTAATTGATAGTATTATATGTTTTTGATAAATTTTGTCCCGATTTTGTCCCGAAACTCGGCATTATAAAACCCTTGTTTATTGATGGTTAGGCTCAGATTCTTCAAGTGATTTTGCGATTAAACGCACATTCTCTACCATTAGCTTCTCGTTCTTATACATCAACTCAAGTAGAGATTCACGCAATTTCTTGTTCTCTTCTCTCAAATCTTTGTTGTCCAATCGCAACTCCTCTAAAAGATTCTCTAGATTTTTATTAAAATATAGGTTTGGGCTGCTCTCTCTTTGCTCATTTGGAGTGTTTTCTATAAAAATATCCCCTTCACCAAGCACGAGCCAATTGATGTTAACTTGTGGATAGATGCTTAATATTTTAACCACTATATCTGTCCCGATGCTCTTGCCGATGGTCCGGTTCCAAGAATTGGACTGGCCTATAGACTTGCAGAATTCCCTGCCACTTATGCCTAAAGCCTCAGTTAGTGCCTGTATTCGTTCCTTTATCATAATTTTCTGGTTGATGAGAAAAAAATATAGCATTTCACTTGTAAGTGCTATAAATATTTCTCATATTTGCAATGTGATTTCAATTTGATGCAACAAAATTAAAAAAAACGAATTAGAATGGCAATACCAAATTATCGTTATTCCTTCGCTCCTGGCTTTCAAAAATTGAGCATGGCCAACTCCCGATTGGTCAAAGAGGAGATAAGCAAACTCCTTGGATGCACTAATAATGTGATGTTCTGCCGTCGCAAGAACAACTACTTGAATATGCCCAGTGTCGTGTATGATGAGATAACCAACATTTTTTCTAAATATGGTATCCCTAAGGATGAAGTCTGGGATATCACTAAAGTATAATCTTATGAAACTGGATGCAAAACTTGGCAAGCGTCAGATGGAGGTGGCCGAATTCATTGGATTCGGTTACTCCATCAAAGAAACGGCTGACCATCTGAATATGTCAGTCGAGACCGTGAAATCAACTCTTAAGGCTGTGTATGCTAAAATTGGCATACAGAAGGCAACCGAGCTTTCTAAGTTCGTGTTCTGCCTACGCTTTGACATCCCATTGTATCTATGTCAGCCGATGCGCCAAATCGTTGCATCCGTTTTCTTGATGCTGTTCGTCAGCACATTGTTCACCCACGATGACTTTTGCCGAAGTCGCAGAACTCATCGAATTGAGAGAGTTTCCAATGTTAGACGATTAAAAGATTGATTATGGCTAAGAAGTCGAACTGGTCTCCTTCAGAGGATCAATTCCTTCGCGAACAATTGGCGAAGAATGTTCCCCTTAATAGCATCGCAGAGTCGTTGAAGAAATCTGAAGATGCCGTATATCTCTATTGTTATCGTCATCATATACCATTGAAGCCTCGTTTGAAGAATCCGATGATGAGACGATTGCTGGAGATAAAGTTCGGCAATCCGGATTTCTTCCATCCGAGCAAAGACTTCTTCCGTCAGACGGGTATCAATCAGAAGAGATGGACAGAACTGGCTTGGGGCTATGAACAGCCGACCCAAGACGAACTGAAACGTGCAGCTGTTATCCTTAATTTTACTGTTGAAGAAGCCTTCAAACTGATGGAGGCCCGTCAGCTTGAGTTATTCCCTGAATTATGAATCAGATACCTCAAGAAATAATTGATAAAGTCCTTGATGCTGCCAACATCATTGAAGTGATTGGCGAGGATATCACCCTCAAGAAGCAGGGTGTCAACTACATCGGGGTTTGCCCTTTCCACGACGACAAGAAGCCTTCTTTGGTCGTCTCTCCGGCAAAGGGTATCTACAAGTGTTTTGCCTGTGGTGCAGGTGGTAATGTGTTCAAGTTCTTGATGGAGCATCGTGGCCTTACATATCCGGATGCCATCCGTGAAATGGGCAAGAAGTACCATATAGAAGTTCCTGCCATAGAACTCACTCCGGAGCAGCAACAAGCAACCAGAGACAAGGAGTCCACCATGGTCGTTATGACGGCAGCGCAAGACCTTTTCCGGAAGAACTTGCAGACGGTACCCGAAGCGGCTGCCTATCTTTCCAATCGAAAGATCAGCCGGGAGACGGCTGAACTCTATGGATTGGGCTTTGCTTTCGACTTTGATGGCTTGACCCGTGCCTTGGTTTCACAAGGTTATCAAGAGCAATATATCGTTGCAGCCGGTCTTGGCTATATCAACGAAGACAAGAACAAGCTCAAGGATACGTTCTGGAAACGCATCTTGTTCCCTTTCTATTCGAAGACCGGACAAGTCATCGGTTATACAGGTCGTGCCATCAATGACCAACCTGCCAAGTATAAGAATACGGGAGATACCATCCTATTCAACAAAGGATATAATATCTTCGGCTTATACCAGGCACGCCAAGCCATTGCCAAAGCGGATTGTGTCTATATCGTCGAAGGCCAGTTTGATGTCCTTTCTATGGTCGAAGTCGGTATCCAAAATGTTGTGGGTGGTTCCGGTACCGCATTTACCAAAGAGCAGCGCAAGCTACTTCACAACATCACTACCAATGTAGTCTTTATCTACGATGGCGATGCTGCAGGTATCGCAGCAGCAGAGAAGAACCTTCCGGCATTTGTGACCGATGCGTTCCAGGTTAGATGTGTATTGCTCCCTGAAGGTAAAGACCCTGATGATATGGCCAAGAAATTAGGCGATAGCTTTAGTGATTGGCTGACCAAGCAAACCAAGTCATATGTGGACTTTATGGCCAAGGTCTTGTTTAAGACAGATGACGATGAGTTCACCCGTTTGGATAAAACCAAAAAGATTGTATCCGTCATTGCCAAGGAGAAAGAAGCGGTTATCCGTGACCGGTTCTTGTCACTCTTGACAGAACCTTCGGGTTACGACTTGGATGCCTTGGATGGTATCATGAACGAGACTCATATACCTGAAGCTCCGGACAAAGTGACGCCAGGCTTCTTCGGTGTGGAGTTCATTGAGAACTACATCAATCCAGATGATCGTGAAATTCATCTGACAGGTGACTTCAACCGATTCCAAAAACTGATAGGCGATAAAGAACCATGGTTATATTATTCGGGTGTCCCTGCCACTTCAGATATACAGGCTTTATCTCAGTTGACAGATAGAGTGGTAGTTCATTCTCCTTGTATGGAATGCGATGCCCGGCATGAACATCCCGATGTGCTGATGATGAAAGCTCTTTTCAAATTCGGTTTGACTGTGGATGTAGCTAATGAAGGGTCTATCCGTGGCTTCATCTACTCCTATGTCGATAACTATGGTGACTTGTTGATTGAAGAGAGACCTACTCCGGAGGTGACGAACGAATACATCACCCGTTGTGCGGAGATGATCTCTTACACTAAACAATCCATACAGACGGTGAATATGGAGGCTTGGGCTAAGATGCTGTCCATGAAAATGACTACCCTCAAGGAATTGATCAAGCCATTCGTCAACGAACGCAAGTCCAAGCGCAAGATGGACCAGGAGCGTGGCGATGTGTATGACTCCTTGCTTGAGGTCGATACTGACCGCATTCCGGACTATGTGGAGCAAAACGAAGAATACTCCAAAATGTTGCGTCGATACGGATATTACCCTTTGCTCAACAAAGAAGGTACTCCGGTATCGTATATGTTCAAGACAGACAGTAACAGCTACCGCCGTGTGGCCGACTTCTACATTGAACCACTATTCCATGTCTATAGTCCGAAGAAGGAGGAGAACCGCCGTGTTATCCGTATCAATCGATTGTATGTGAACAAACCTACTTATGTGGAGTGGCCATCTTCCGTATTTGTGAAGCTGACCACCCTACAGGAGATGCTGATCAACGAAGGTGCATACAATTTCGAGAATGGTGACGCACGCGACTACTCCAAGATTTGGAACTGCATATCCTACAACTTCCCGAAATGTCTGGAGATGAAAGTTTACGGCCAACAAGAAGAAGGCTGCTTCATCTTTGCCAACGGCATCTTTCACGAAGTGGATGGTGCCTGGAAGTTCGACTATACCGATGAACTCGGCTTGATGAAGCACGATGATACCATCTTCTACTCGCCTTCGTACTCCAAAATCAATGTTGGAGCACGCAAGGACAACGATAAGTACGAGCAAGACCGATGGCTTATCTATTCGGAGACTCCGGAGAAGAAAAGAATCTCTTTCACCCGATGGGCATCGCTGATGAACGAGGTGTACCGCATCAACGACAACGGCAAATGGGCGCTTCTTTACTCCATCATGTGCGCGTTCCGCTCGGATATTCACCCTATAAACCGCCATTTCACCGCTATTTTCTTCATTGGTCCTACCATGTCCGGTAAGACGCAGATAGCGGTCAGCATTCGTAGCCTGTTCGTCAAGCCCGAAGCCCCCTCGTTCAACTTGAACTCCGGTACAGATGCAGCGTTCTTCTCCATCCTGGAACGATTCAGGGATGTTCCTCAGATTTTTGAAGAATACAACGACGACATGATTTCCGATGTCAAGTTCCAAGGGTTGAAGCAGACCTGTTACGATGGTGAAGGTAAGCAGAAACGCAAGGCAGCCACCGGCAATGACATCGAGACATCGAAGGTGAACGCTCCAGCCGTTATCTTGGGGCAGGAAGCCCCACAAAAAGACGATAATGCCTTGTCAAATCGTGTGGTTCTTTGCGAGGTTCCCAAACGCGAGTCCATCAACGAAGACCATGCCCAGCAAATCTTCCAAGAACTCAAGGAGGCGGAGAAAGCCGGCTTGTCCTACTTGCTGCTCGAGATTCTGGAACTCCGTCCCATTGTCCGCACACAGTTCCCTACCTTGCTCAAGCAGTGCAGTAAGGAGTTGCAGGGCTTAGTTGAGTCATCGGGTAGCCGAAGCGGTGACCAGACCCGTGTGATTAACACCGTATCGATGTTCCTCACCATGTGCAAGCTGCTCACTACTTACGCGCCACACCTGCAGCTTCCGTTCACCTACGAGGAGTTCCTTCAGCTGGCAGCAGCCAAAGTACGCAGTCAAGTAGATATGTTGGTGAAGACCGACAAACTCGCCATGTTCTTCAACACCATTGACTACCTTATCGACAAGGGCAGCATCAAGTACGGCCGCGACTTCAAGATAGAGCGACCCACCCGACTCAAGCTGAAGGGCGGTGTAGAGAAGATCCTTCAGCCTACCGAGACCGCCGTACTCTATATGAACTTGAGCAACATCCACAAGATGTATGCTTCGGCCATGAGCAATGGCGACAAGCCCCTTTCGCTCACCACGCTGGAGGTGAACCTTAACTCCAGTCCTGCATACATCGGGCAGGTGAGCAACACACGCTTCAAGTGGATGGAGGCCAAAGAAGTTCCCGTGGGTGGCGTTGTTCCGGATGCCGACAACACCGGGCAGACCAAGCCGAATATGGCCATGATGCGTGTCATGGAGACAAAGGAGAAGCAGACCAGTGCCGTGGTGCTCAATTACGATATCCTCTCCAAAATGATGGGTATTGACTTTGAGCGTGAGGAGCGTCCGGATTTGCCTCCGGTTGTTGAGCAGAATTTACCATTTTAACATTTAACATATGGAGCGGAAATATACCATATTAAAGCGTCGTGCGGCTGCAATTATTGACCGCATTAGTGAAGAGAATCTTCCGATAGAGTGTCACGAAGGTAATGAGCGGAGGGATTGTAATGGCGATAGAATCGTGGATATCTTACTCGTTTACGAGGATCCGGATTTAGTGAATGATGTCATCACTGATGCAATGACAGATGAATTACCGTTTAACTTTTAATATTTATAATTATGGCAGAACCTATTCTTATGACGGAGGAGTATTGGAAAAACTCCCAGTTTTCAGTCGCCAGATATTATGGCGGCATGGTTTTTAATGGCTCGCATTATTCAATCGTGAACAAAGAGGGTATTACAGTTCTTGAACTTAGTGATCCAACTAGCCCTCACTATGTCATGGGTGATAAGGTTATTCAACCAGGGGAGCCTTGTGATATGATCCTGGATGATTGGATACCAGTTTATAAGGCATTAGGCCGGGACAAAACCATCGAATTAGTTAAGAACAATATTCATTTAGATGAAGCATTAACAATGATCAATAAGTAGAAGATATGAAAAAAGGGCAAAAAGTTAGAGTATTGGCCGATAACCGTGTCGGCATCGTGGCAGATAGCCATTTTATCAATTGGGGTGGCAAAAGATTAGTGCAGCACCAAGTCAAGTTCTCGAACACAAAGGGCAAAGCTCCTTGGTTCCCGGCAGAGCAATTGACTACGGATTTGGTGGAGAAAACCACCGTCGTTATTGAAAGCGAGAAAGGCAAGTTGTTCTTAACCTATCTTACCAACCACGATACATTGAAGAGTAATCTTACTCTGACGGGTGAACCGGTGAATCTCGTTCAACATAAAGGTCCGCATGCGTTTTTGGCTAATGCGCTCCTTGACGGCCTTCGTCATAAATTAGAGTTCATTAATCCAATCTTCTCTGTAGAATGATGGAACAGGCCCTTTTTACTACCAAACAATGGGAGTCGGCCAAGCCGGATCCCGTTGTCTTCGACCATATCTTCTATTCAGAGAAGCATCCAGGGAGAGTTACATCCGTTCATGGTTTCATCAAACTGAGACGCAGAGTCCAGATGAGCAATGGCCATTCACAGCGGAAACCTTGTGTTCGCAAGGCTATTTGGAACGCAGAGGGCAGATGCCTCATTGGTGATTTCCGCATTCGTGCCCAGAAGTATGACATTCCTTTAAAAGGATAACATTAGTCAAAGCATTTCAATTGAGCATCATCGTTTACGGTGGTGCTTTTTTTGTTGCCAAGTCCAAACCCCCGATTACCCCCAAATAAAAGAAAAAGGATTATCTGAGAGTTTTGAAAAATATTACACAAAACCCCGACCAACAAACCAACAAACCAACAAAACCCGAAATTTTTCAATACTATAATATATTAAAAACTTAATAAAGAGATAGTTATAAGTGTATGTGGTTCGTTGGTTGTTGTTGGTCGTGTTGGTTTTGCCGTTGGTTTTTGTTGGTTTTAGGTTTCCACCGAAAAAACACCTATTTTTCTTAAAACCAACGGAATAGGCGCGTGTTGGTCGTGTTGGTCGGTAGTTTTATGCTTAAAAATTTGGTTAAGTCGCTGATATTGTGTATCTTTAATACTCCTGTTGGTTTGTTGGTCGGTTTGTCGACCGAATAGGCGTTATTTTTCAAAAATGATAAAAAAAGACAGATTTGTGTGTTGGGTGTGGGTTGCTCCTTTTGTCAAACAGTACCTGTTGACAAACTTCAAGGTTGATGATCCTGATTGGCCGGAGTTAGTGAACATAGCTTCGGACAAGACACTCGATGTATTGTTCCGGACACGCCTTGTCAAACAGAGTCATCGATATGACAAGCGTATCTCGTCCGGTAATTACAAATACCGCAATTGCAAAATCGCTATCGAGATATCAAAATCGGATTTCTATCAATATGGCTGGTCACTATCACCAACCGATGAAGCATACTTGTCTTCAGTTCTCGAAACGAGATGCAGAACCATGTTGATGACATATCTCAGTGTGGCATATATGATAACACCTGTATTGAGTCTATGCATCCGTCAATTTTACGAGAAATTCCATTTTGACGAATTCTCTTGGCCACCCGATTCCATACGAAGAATCTGGAATCGGGATAAGACAATTGATAAATCCTCTTTAAAAACGAATTTTAACGAGAAAATTAACGAAATAATTATTGTGCAATTGTTCAAAAATGGGACAATCTCACAGCAAGGTAAAGAAGCGTATGAAAATACTGATATTTGACTTCGACAATCTCCATGGCATAGCTAACATGTATGCTGTACCAGTGGCCTGTGTTACTAAATGTGTCCGCAATCCGATGACTGGTGATGTTATCTTGAATTTGACTAATTCGGATGATATCATTGAGATACCGGTATACCAGGGAGACAGCTTTAAAACCGAAGAAGTGCATCAATTGGCTGATGGAGGCGATTGTTGGGATGTGAAAGTTGCGGGTATTATCCCGAAAAGATGTGTTTTAAATGAAACAGTCATACAAAAATTGGAGCGTGGGGAGTGGATGGTTCTTGCTCAAGATGCCAATGGTGTGATTGTCATGTATGGCTCTACCGAAGTTCCGTTGAAGTTTACTCATTCCCGTTCTTCCGGCTCAAGTGGCGAACTGAACGGTTCCGCTTTCATCTTTTCCGCAAAAGAATCCGCACCTTCTATGGTACTTTCCGAACTGCCTACTTTAATCTAAAATAGCTGTTTTTTGCCAAAATCCCGTGTTGAGTGTCCTTCACACGGGATTTTTTTTGTCCCTAAATTCGTAGTGCTTAAAATTTTAACACTATGAATGAAGTAGTTCTTGAGGTCAATGGTATGATTGACTATTATGGTTGGCAGAGAACCAACATCCGATATTTCCTCAATAAAAACAAAGGGAATGCTGTTCGCTTGAAGGTGAATAGCTTCGGTGGCTCGGTGAATGAAGCCATCGCTATCTCCAAATTGTTGGAGGATCATGGTAATGTGACAGTAGAATTTATCGGATTCTGTGCTTCTGCAGTGACTTGGATGGCCTTCGGTGCGAAGATTCGAGAAATGCATGAAGATAGCCTTTGGTTGTGCCACAAATCATCCATCCGTGTGGATATCTATCGCACCATGAACTCAGATCAATTGGCCGATACTATCAAGAAGCTCGAAAATGAGAAGAAGAATCAGGATGCAATCGACTTGATTATTGCCAAGAAATATGCAGATATGTGTGCTGATAAGGACAAGAGTTTGGCTGATGTATTCGATTTGATGAAGCAAGAGCGTTGGTTATCGGCTGATGAAGTGAAGGAATGGGGTTTCATTGACAACATTATTCCTGGCATTAACAAGATTACAGACGAATACCGCAATCTCTTGATTGAAAACTGCAATGCCCTCAACTTCCCATTGCCGGCAATCATCGACAATACTGATGAACCACTTGCAAATGATGAAGTCTCCGAAAGTCTGGTGAACCGTATTGTGAACTCCATCAAGGCAATCTTTACACCCATGCCAAAATCAACTGAAGACAATAACCCAATTAATAACTCAACAATCATGAACAAAACTTTCGTGATGGTCAATGCCTTGCTCGGTGTAGAAGGTTTGGCCGAAAACAATGGTAAGGTCGAATTGACTATCGACCAGTTGCAGATAATCTGTAACGCATTGAAAGAAGCGGATGACAACAAGCAGTCGGTGACTAAAGCCACTGAAGCTTTGGATGCCATCTCGCCGAACATCAAAGGAATCACCGGTCTTGAAAACAAGATTCAACCTGTAGCAGTGGTCCTCAACATGGTTCCGAAGGGTGTTCCGGCCGGTAACGGTTTGCCGAAGGGG
>JAZNNW010000111.1:0-39572 GCA_045580485.1 Candidatus Avilachnospira sp.
AGCCTGTTCGGACATACCAAGGAAAATTTCTCTCTTTGCCATAGATTAACCTCCCCATGCCGTGTTGAATGCATCCAGGGAGCTTTGCACTTCGGGATGGTTGGCAGCGAGCGCATTCAGCAGAACGCCGATGGTGTTGATTTGGTACTTGTTCAGAATGACGGAATCGACATACTGCTTGCTTGCCACATCGTTTGCGTTCACCGGGTCTGCTACACCACGAACGACTGCATCAGAACCATCATTCTGGATGTTCACGACTTCCTTGTCAGCGGTGATTTCCGCATAGCCAATGCCGATATCATGCCGGAACTTGATGTTTTTGACATACAGATTTTCAGGGATGATATCAGTCCAAACATAAATTCCAAGTTCGGGGTTTGCTTTCAGACAGACATACACAGCACCGCTGTCGATGTTGGTGTAAAACATACCGGGAATGCCGGGGTATGCCGTGCCGGGTGCACCGCTTCCAGCCTGTCCGACAGCCAGGTCATACGCCACGCCGTTGATGGTCAGTCGCCGGATGTATGCGCCACCTTCTGCGGATACAGTGGTGAACATCTCCACATTCAGGTTGTCGCCCTGTGCAGAAACATCGCCATTCGTCTCCACATTCACGGTATCGCCGTCGGCGGTGACATTGGTATACGCCACCTCGTCGCCGGGTTTGGTGTACTCAACCGTGATATACAGGTTGTACAGACCCTTTGCAACGACGGACTGGAAGACGATGGTATTCCCCTGATAGTAAATCTGCATCTTCTGGATGGTGGGGGAATCCACGGGCAGGAAATCGACGGGGAGCTGGAACATGAGCTTTTCACCGTTCCAATCCCGTTCCGCAACAGCGAAAACGGAGACGATTCTCTCAATGTCGGGCAGGGACACAGAGCCAGCCTGAGAGCGGGCTTTCAGAAGCTTGGTGTATACCCGCTTGCCGTCCTGTCGCTTCGTGGTGGGATACTCCACATCCTCCATCATAGGAGGGTTCAGCCATTCCTTTACACCACGATTCATGCGGTAGTAACAGCCGGGGTATTCGGGAGCCTCGATCATTTTACCATCGGTGACATTTGCGATTTGGTTCTCCCAATCAGCGATAAACTCCCGAACTTGTGCGTTGATTGCGGACATATCCACCTGAGTGACGGAATCAGCCATCAGACCGCAGTAGTTCGCATCCATTCGGAGGTCGGTGATATCGCCTGGAGTGATAGCCGTTGCGCCGGGTCTGCGGCGGATATGGTAGAGGTGCAGTTCGTAGATGTATTCGCCCTGCTCGACTTCCGGGGGCGTGGGTGTGGAGCCAACAGAGCCTTGCTTGATGGTAAAATAGGTTTCGTTCTGGTTTGCATCAAATCGCACGACAACGGCATCGGTACGGGGCAGGGAAGCATCAGGAACGCCCGCATTCAGCGTGGTTTCCTCTTTGGATGCAAATACCTTGCCAGAAAATTCGGTGTTCTTAAGCCATCCGATGCCCTTACCGATGGTGATGTTATTGTCCGTGCCCGTCACGGAAACGGGGAAATGACCAGATGCATAAACACCACTTGTGCGGGTGCAGTGGAACAGTTCCGCATCTTCCGCTTGATAGTCAATGTCGTTCAGCGGATAGGTTTTAATCGCCATTCTTTACCTCCTATTTACTGTGATTTTGCCGACTTCGATTGTGGTTTCCACCTTGTTTCCCTGCGCTTTTTGGGTGAATCGGGAAACTCTGGCTTGCAGGGTCATTCCGTAGTCAGGCAGTCGGACGGTCAGGATATCGCCCAGGTCGTACCGCTTGCCGAAATCCCCGGCGTAGGGAAGAAATGCCGTGTTGAGCGTTTGTGTGCGCTCAAGCAGCTTCTCCACGCCCCGTGCGGTCAGTCGGGCATTGTATTCTCCGTCCGTTTCGCCATCCTTGCGCCAGAGGTCTTTTGCATCCACGATCAAATCACGCCGTTCTTCTCCGTCTGTACGGTCTACATCCACCCTCACCCGGTCTGCGCCCTCTCCCTCTCCAAGCACGATTGCATAGTTTTTGTAGTTGTCAACGGAAGTTGAAAACTCAACATTTGAAAGGTTTCCAAAGTCACGGGAGAGAATCAGATTGGGATTGAGTGCGGGGCGGTAGAACTCCACGAAGATTTGGTCGCCGTCACGGACGGAGCGGAAACCCACATCCGTATCCTGCCCCATCGTTTCGCACAGTTCCAAAATGCTCTTATGGCTGATTTGATGGTTGTATGCAACGCCCAAATCGCTGTCAGCAATAGCCAATCGGTGATATTGGTTACCGTTATTATAAGCATTTTTTACAGCCATGTCAACGGGTGAACCGCTCGGAATTGTGCCAATGAAAGCGACATCATCCAAAACCCGTTTGGCTTCCTTGCCCGTTGCAATGATATGCCCACCACGGACGACAACGGATTTAATCACCATCAAAGTGGGGCGGTCAGTCCGTCCGACATAACAGTCAGGGCGAACTTTCCGCTTGTATTCTTCAGTTTCCACCAGCTCAAGGCAAAAATCCTGAGTGGTGTTGTATCCCTCAGACCAAAGGCACGAAACAAAACGGTTTCCAATGGTCGCAATGCGGTTTAGATCATGGTCGTACAGGTTAAGATTCATAGACATTCACCACCGCATTGTTGTGGACGAAACGGACATACAGTTTTTCAGAATTTTCGGTGCCAATCAGATTATCACCGACGGCCAATTCAAACAAAGTCGAATCTTCAGCAATTCGGCTGATAATGTCCACGGTTTCCCCGTTTGCGGTCAGGTCAGCCCGGAGAACGCCCTGAGAGTCACGGTAGATATGCACAGTCTCACCAACGGACAGTGTGCCGTTGATAGTCAGCCGTTGCAGAGTCACAAGGTTTACCAGAGTAACATTTTCCGCAGGGGGTTCGGAATTGGTGTTTCCGATATAAACCTCGTAGGGAATCGGCACATCGCCATCATTGCGGACATTCACGTATTTTTCGTCTCCCGTTTCGCCGAACTTGTGCGGTTCTGCGTAGTTTACAGGGAAGCGGAACATGGGTTTCACGGAACCAATTGCCACGGTACTAGCTTGAGTGGAGCGGAAGAACGGATACGGGGCGAAGAATTGGAGGGCAAAACGCCCGTTGTCCCGGATGGGGGAGAAAGTAGGGGACTGACTCACCACCACCCGGATTTCTTGGTTTTCAAAAACCAATCGACCAGAAGCCATAGGATTCAACACACGGCGCATTTCGTTTTTGCGAGTTGGAATATTCCCTCCGTAGAAAGTGCCCTTGACAGGGATTGCGCGCCCTGCCACGGTACGATTTTCGAGGGTTTCTCCGATTTGGGAAAATCCCTGAGAGGTTCCGATATCCACGGAAACGCCGTCGCCCAAATCCGCATCGAAAACATTGGCGTTGTCCGTTCCGAATACAAACTTTTGTCCGTTGTCGGACATGAAAATCATTTTATACACTCAAAAACACCGCCTGTTCTGCTTGATATCGTGCTTGCATCATCAAGTCCGCAGCCGTCATGGGCTTGCTATGGATGGTCTGATAGATATTGATTTGGGACTTTTCGCCACGGTTGTAGTCGTTGGCTTCCTCTCTGGTCAGCACCCGTTCACCCTGGTGGAGTTCGGCAATATAGCCGTCAAACGGGACGGATCGCAGACCGCCA
Source organism: Candidatus Avilachnospira sp. (assembly GCA_045580485.1). Lineage (GTDB taxonomy): Bacteria > Bacillota > Clostridia > Oscillospirales > Oscillospiraceae > Avoscillospira. The sequence continues at coordinate 3,667 of JAZNNW010000111.1, forward strand.
GCGTGGGAGCCGTTAACCAAATATTCCACATTTCCCGTGGCCATATAGTTGGAAGTGTTTGCTAACGAATCGACAAGGCTAGGCCATTTTTTGATTACTTTGTTCCAAGCGCCGATGATGCCTTCCCAAATTCCAGAAACGATATCTGATCCAATTTCCCAAAGCGTTTCCAAGATGTCAGGGAGTTTGTTTGCAATGGCTTCGATCATGTCCGGCACTTTTTCAATCAGTGCGGGAATACCTGTTGCGAAACCGCTTGCGATCTCACCGATGATTGAAACGCCAGTTGCTAACACATCTGCAAGCGTTTCCGGGTCGGTGATGGTATCAATCAGAGTCCACACGGTTTCCATTGCGCCCTTGATGATAGCAGGGTGATTCTCTTTGATGCCATTATAAATCGAGCCGATAATGCTAATGCCGGATTGCAAGATTTTCGGGAGCCATTCGGTTACGATTTGGGGGACGGTATCAATGATAACGGGCATAAGCTCCTCTACCATTTTTCCAGCTCCCTGCATGGCAATCTCCACACGGGGGATGATGTTGTTAATCACGCCACCGTTGCCCTGCCCGTCACCAACCAGTGTCTCGACAAAATTGCCGACAAGCACCTCAAAATTGGCGTTATCGTCTGCGAATCCTGCAACCAGATTGCTCCATGCCGCCTTGGAAGCCGCTAGGGAGCCGGTAATCGTGTTTGCAGTCTCAGCCGCAGTATTTCCTGCAAGTCCAAGATCGTCAACGCCCTTTTCGAGCATTTTGGACAATGCCTGTTGGTATTCCGCAACGGGAACTTTTGTCAGCTCTTTGTATTTGGTGGACAAGAAACCCGCCGCTTGCGCTTGCTTCAAGAAATCCTTGGAGGTCGCCGGGAGGATGCCGGAAAACTGGTCAGCGATGGATTGATAAGAGGAAGTGCTTCGGGTAATCAGTGTGAACTTGTCGGAAAGAACATCCACGCTCTTGCCCGTGCCGGAAGCATAGTCCGCAATGGCTTGCAGTCCCCGTTGTGCGGTCAGATAGCCCGCTTCATCACCCATGGTAGCGGCGAATGTTGCGCCCACATCGTTGATTGTAGCAAGATACTGATTAGCGGAAATGTTCAGCGTTTTGTATGCGTTTTGCGCATCTTCTTGGATTTTAGAATAATCCATTTCGTCAAAAATCTTCTGCGCACCGCCCGCAAGCTGTTCATATTCTGCAAAACCCTTGATTCCCGCCGTAGTCAGTGCGGCGATTCCAGCCATAGCCGTTCCGACAGCGGCAGTACCGACTTTTGCGGCAGACTTCAAGCCGTTTCCTAAACTGTGGGAAATCTTGGAAATAGCCCCGCTTGCTTCGTCCTTTACGCCAATTTTGACGAATAATTCAAATAGATTCAAACTAAATCACCTCAATTCCCGCCCGTTTCAGAACATCGGAAGCGATTTCTGCGCCGCTCCGTTCGTCTTTGGGTTTTGGGTCAATGATATCCAGATAATTCACGGTCAGATATGCGCCCTGCACCATCTTTGCCGTGTTTTCTGTCAGTATGCGTAATCCCTCGGAAACAAAAATGCGATACGCCAAATCACGCTGATGCTGATTGTAGCGTGCTTGTGCGTATCGCATAAATGCTGTTACTGTTCTTGTTCCTCGGTACTCTCCATAGCAGAGCCAAAAGATTTCGCATCCCCTGTCTGACTCTGCGAAAGAAAAAGGCTCATAATGATAGGATCGTTCGCCATAATCAGAATGTTGGTCATGGCTTCCGCTCCGTCACAATGATAACTTGCGGGGTCTTGTTCGCTCAGAATAGCGAAAATCTGCATCATCTTTGCGGGGGTGTTCCGCATAAATGCGGAGAACATCTTGAAAGGGCTTTTTTCTTCTTTCTGAGCCATGTTCCGGGGGTCGGTCAGCATTTCCATGCAGACGGCCAGAACATCGGCGGCAATCTCAATGCCACGCTCGTCCTTGAAATCAGACAGTTTCTTCACATTTTACCTCCAAATTGCGCCGTCAAGTCGTGCCAGCTTGTACATAAACCTCGAAAGGAACCTTGTCCTGCTCGTTGATGGAATAGTGGGCGGTGTAGCTGAAAGCGAACTCGCCCTTGCCGTTGTCGTTGGACTTGATGGAAAAACCGCCAGTGTTCAGGGTGTTCAGCATATGGATTGCCACAAAACCGCCGTTGGTTTCGCCGTTTTCGTCGGAGTAGTCGCCAACCCACCACAGTTCCTCGAAGTCATCAAGCTTGATATCGTTTCGAGGGGTAATCTTGTTGCCGGACACATCAGCCGCAGCCATCATGGACTTTGCGCTGTTCGCATCGACAGTGCGGTAAGTACCGCTCATGCCGATATCCCATTCATCCAGCTTCTTCAGCTCCATAGTGTTCCGGGGGCAGTTGTCGATATCCTCACCACGGTCAGAATAAGTGGGAGTTGCGGAGAAAGTCACACCGCCGGAAGTAGCACCAACAATATCGGTGTTATTGACGGTAGCAGTCTCAGGGTCGAAAGCACGGAGAATCACGCCAGCATTGAGTTGGAGCTTTCGGAAAGTGCTTTCGGGAATTTTCGTAAATTTCACTTGTTTTCCCTCCAATCAATCAGCGGTAAAAAACTCCGCTGTGATATTTAGGTATTTTCGCTTGATTAGATCGTCCGTTTCGTCGCCCATCGACTGGGAGAACGGAGTCCCTCGTTTCAGCCAAAGAACGCCGCCATCAACGGGGATGGTCTTTCCACCACGGCTGATTGTCCGGCTGATTTCTTCGGCTTTTGCGTTGGCTTCCACCCAGGAAGTGCCACGATACCAAACGGAAGCAGTCAGGGCGACTTCTGCGCCGAAAGAATCCGTTACCACCTGATAGGTGATATACGGGAACTTTGCATCCGTGGGAACCGTGTTTTCTTCATAGGCGGTCAGACCAAAACCAGACCAGAAGTTATAGAGTGCAGATGCCTTTGTCATGCGGGAATCCACTCCTCTGCTGTCACCTGGGCGAATTGGAAACTTGCACTTGCCGGGGTGATTTTATCGTCGCCGTCAGAGGTCACACGGAACACTTTCCCGTCACGCACTCTGCGGAATACGTCATGGTATTCCAACTTTGCATTTACGGGAACCGTGACCGTGTACAGGCTTGTAACGCCCTGTTTTTCGGCAGTTCTGGCTTCCATGGAGTTGTCAAAGGTGATAGCCGCCTTGAACGGTACGCCATTCACCCATTCGACAGTGAAACCGCCCTCACCGTCCGGGACACGCTTTTTCTCAAGCATGACCACATCTTCCATCGCTTGCGTTAAAAGGCTCATAGCTTCCTCCATGCACTCAGACGGCTTGCAAAGGCTTGCTTCCAGCCAACGGGGGAGCCGTCGGCGGTGGTTGCTTTGGTGTAACTGTACCCACCGAAACTCTCAGAAATATAGGGGGAAGTCTTTCCTGCATCGCTTTCGCAATACGCTTCAATTTCTCCCACTACTTCCAGAAAGTCGGGTGGCACAGCCATAGCCCAAACAGCACCGTCGAACGGCTTTTCGTCGGTCAGGGTGTCAGAGCCGAACTTGTGTACTCCGTCATTAAACACGGAGCCGATAATTCGGCAGTATTGACCATCCTGCAAAAAGTCGGAGGGCGCAATGGAGCCGTTTTGGATTGTGAACGTTCCGAAATGTCGTTCAGTGTCGAACCAGTTTCGGAGCGATTGGCAAATTTGGGTAATCATTGCAAGCCCTCCATTTCAGATCAGCCGCCGAAAGTAACCTTGGCGATGCCGTCCAGATACTCAGCCCACAGAGCCATACCCATCAGGGCGTAGGACTCACCAACGGCGGTGCTGTAGTTACCTTGTGCATGGAAACCAATCAGATTGGTTTCACCCTGAACGGTGTAAGTCAGACCCAGCTTGGCAAACTCGCTGTCGGCGGGGTCAACATAGTACAGGTCGATGTTCTCCACGGGGATAGCAATGACGTTGCCACGGGCAATCTGAGTCTCAGGCAGCAGGAACAGGGTGGAATAACCCAGGAAGTCCTTGATATAAGTCAGACCGAAACGGGTCTGGACGGTGATATCAGCCGCACCCAGATAGTCATAGGCATCCAGAATGTTCGCAAAGCCGACAACAGAGGTAACATCCTTTTGCATAGTGGCGAACTTGTTCAGCACAAGACCTTGAGCCTTGGCAAGTGCGTCCTGCCAATCTGCGCCGGTGCCGGTAAGGGAGCCGGTGTTCAGGAAGCTGTAGAATCGGGTTAGAACGACATTTTGCAGCTTGTTCAGGAAAGCATCGTCGGACTTCTCAACGGCGATAGCTGCGCCGTACTTCTCCACGTCCTCGATGGGGACAGCCTTGGCATACTTCTGAATGGTCAGGTTTGCCATTGCGGACTTGGTAATGGTAGCCTTGCTGTAGGGGATAACATGGCCGGGTTCAACATCGCCGTCCTCCAGTTCCACATCTGCGGTATAGGAAACCAGCTGAGTGCCGGGAGCCTTTCGGATGGGTCGCATGATGCCCAGAATGTTCCGCAGGGCTTCCCAATTGTCGTTGAATCGGGTAACAAAATCGACTTCTCTTGCGGTCACGCCATTGTAGACATTGGGCAGAGAGTCACGGGGGTTGGTCAGAGTTTCAGAAGGCATTCTTCTTTCTCCTTTCTTAGTTCATCAAATCAGGGTTTTCGGCAAGTGCCTTTTGTCTTTCAGCCGTAGACATGACATAACGACCGTGTTCGTCACGCTTGTAAATGTCAGCCTTGGTCAGCTTTGCACCGCCGTCATTCGCCGGGGGATTCTCAGTCTTTGCCCCGGTTCTGTTGGTCTTGCTCACAAGCCCTGCGAAATCGCCGGAAATCAGCGCATCCAGAGCGGTGGAATCCTTGATCTTGTCGCCGTCCAGCTCCACGCCGTCGATTTCAGACCGGGAGCCACGGATTGCAATGTCAAGATTCTTGCCCTTGATGCCTTTGCTTTCAAAGTACGCCCGGACAGCCTGTTCCTTGGTTGCTCTTGCGTTCTTTGCTTCGACTTCGCCCTTGTAGTCGTCAAATTCCTTCTTGAGTGCCTTGTACTCCTCGGAATCCTTGACATTTGCAGGATTGGTTTCGGGTTGCTTCTTCGCCTGTTCCTCGGCGTAAGCGTCCCGTGCTTCGATATGTGCGTCAATCAGCCCATTGATAAAATCCTTGGGCAACTCGACCTCGCATTCCTTTGCGAGTTTACGGATATACTCTCTGGTAAAAGCCATTTTTCAATCTCCTGTTCTCCGGGGGCGATTCATTGCCCTTTGATTGGTTTTTCACGATTATTATACAGGGTTTCCGTTGATTTGTCAACGGTTATGCGTTTTCCATACTATCTTCCATAATCCGCTTGTATTCGTCTTTGTGTTCCGTTGCGGCATTCTGGAGGACATGACGGCCTTTTCGCTTTCCACCTCCTAACTCAATTGCGGGAAAATAGCTGACATTGCTGCCCAAATAAACAGCTTCGCCTAATTTACCATCAGCCTTTCCACTGTAGGTTCCACCAGGTTCGCCGTTATCGCCAGTATAAGAGGTAATGTGTGCTTGTTCGCCAGCCAGAGCAAATGTAATGCTGTTTCTGGCTCGTCCTGTGTCAACAGGCATACGGGGATCTTCTTTGGCGTTTCCTTCCGCTTCCATTCCGATTGCTCTCAGCCCATGGATTTTAGCCCGTTCAAGAGCGGAAAGAACAGCCGATGTATTATCTTTGTAAGTATAGCTCATTTTGGTAACCTCTTGAATCCGATAACTTTTGCTCTCATGGTACAACGGCATTGGTACACATTGGCAGGGTGTGCGCCAGGGTCGCCGGGAAACATTATCAATCCGATTGCATTTGAAAACGGCTTGTCCTGTTCCCTCTCCTGCCCATTCAGCTCTAAATGTGCATCACGGGTTCTGCTGTCCCGTGTTGCAATCCATCGCTTCTTTAGGATGATTCCGTCGGACTCTGCCCGTGCATAGCTGTCTTGTCTGCCCTTATTCTCTGCGCCTGTAACCATCGTTCGTGCATTTCTGATAGCGGCACTTTCGTTCATGCCGATAACATCAGAAAGCCGTTTGGCGATTTCATCCATGCTTTCGCCTTGAAGGATGCCTTGGAGTACCTCTGCATTTAGCTTTTGGGTGTTCCACCGCTTGTCTTTCGGAACGTTCAGCGTTTTGTACGGGAGCAGACTTTTGTCCGTGGTAGCAAGGTTTTTGACAGTTTCTGCATCAACCAGTGTGAAAGAGTAACCGCCTACACTGTCAACCGATTCTTTCAGAGCATTGTAATTCAACGCATACACTTCCGGGAGTTCTCCGTTGATGTAAGCCAGAGCGGTTCTGTTTACGTTGGCAAGTTCGGCGGCGACAGTTTCAGAAAGCTCTTTGAATCGCTTGTTCTTCAAAGTCCGTTCCCGTTTTGCACGGGAAAGCCGTTTCCCGATGTTCTGCGCCTTTTCTTTGTCACCGCTCTTTTTGGCCTGTTCGTACTCTTTTTGCAGTTTTTCAATTTCTTTCGTGGAATCTGTCAGAAATTTCTTCCACGATTCACCGACTTCCCTCTTTGCCCTAGAGTAAATGGCAGACAACCGCTTCTCCATTTCCTCCAGCTTTTCGTCGGTTTTGGTGTGCGCTTTGTCTGCCATTTTTTACTCCTTTTTTTATAGCTCCCACCCCGAAAGGCGGGGGGGCTTTGGTTGGTTACAGAATACGGGTAATGCTCCAAGTTCCGGGGGTCATCTGGCCACCATCATCAGTCGAGTCACCAGTTTGCTCAAATACGACATTATATACTTTGTTGTCCAGATCCGAAAAAAGACCCGTACAAGCGTAGTACCCGTCTGCTTTTGCGAAATGTGTGCCGATGGTCTTTAATCCACCGAACTTCAGTATAGAGGCAGAAGTGTTGCGACTTCCGAAGTCCATGTCAGTGGCATAATTGCCTTTTTTTGTGGTGATTTCCCCAACATTTTCGGGCAGTTTTATAAAAACGTCATTTACTGTTGTATAATACGGTGCATAATTTAGGTTCGATTTCAATTCCAGATACACAATACCGTCATCACTTAACACCACTCTGTTATTTAATATTTTGCCATCTTCGGGGCGATGAAACCAAATGTATTTGGGGGCGCATACTTCGTTTGCGACGTATTGCATATAGGGAATGTAGCATTCCGGCAATCCTACAATCTCAGCGGTGGAGAGTTCGATTTTAACCGTGTGTGCGGTTTCTGCCTGTTCGATGGGGAGAACGATTTCGATACCTTCACCGGGGATACCAGTTATAGCGAAGGGTTCACCGTTTTCATCGTACTCCCCATCGTATATTCCAATATTTCCTACCCTGGGATACTCTGTCGGTTCAAAAGTTAATGCGTGTTGGATTCCGTCAAAAGTAACCGTCATTCCAGTGACCACGGCACCGGGGTCCACGACGGTATCCTCAAAGAAAAACCCAGCATAATCAACCCAGTCCTCAAAAGTAACTTCACCGAGGCCTACTGTTCGGCTTTTCATATTTTTCATGTAGCACGGTCTATTCTTCACAAAGTCCGGGGCGGTTTTATCGTTCTGGTTCCAGTCGGCTTGCGCCTGTTCGGGCATATCCACGGCTTCCCATTCGGTGGGCTGATCCTTTTCGTCAACATCGCTGACAACGATCATCTGTCCAACCTTTGCACCGTTAGGGATTGACAATCCATTGCTTCCGGATTCTTCCAGAGCGTTGATTCTGTCAGATAGTTCTTGCATGGTGATTTGGTCAATCGGCGTGAACGTATATTCAGACGGCTTGTTTCTAGCCTTGACCTTGATTTTCTTGCTGATTTTTGTGTATCCGGATTCGGCGGTCCCAACAAAAGCCCAAACCATCAAATCGTTATCGGATTGTAAAAGTTGGTCAGGAATAATTGCGATACCGTCTACGACATCAACATCGACAGACCGCCCAAAAATTTTGTTGCTGTAATGAACTTGCGTGCAATCAGCACTCACTTTAAGTTTTCGGCCGGTGTCCCATTGGTAGAGTTCGTTTCTTCTGTCTTCAAGAGTAATCAATATTATTCCTCCTCATTCGGTTCAGTTTCGTTCGTAAAACGGCTTGCTTCTTCTTCAAGCAGTTCCTTCTCCACTTCTTCCACACTGTCCGCATCGCCCAGCAGGGTCAACAGCTTTTTCGTCTTGTACTGCCGACTCAGTAGGCCAGTGTCAGCCATGATGATTTCCGCCGTTTCCGCACGGTTGCTCATTTGGGAGCGGGTGTAGGTCGGTTTGTCATCGATTCCAGCCAGTGCAAGGATTCTCTGAATGAAATCCGTGACTTGATACTCGAACTTGTCCGTTTTCTGATTCAGCGGTTCATACGCCGCCTGAATCTGATCGTTGGTCGCTCCTGCGGCGATATCATCAACACGCAAAGCCATGAAGTCACGGAAAAGCTGAGATTCAAGCTGCTTGATTGCTTCCGCACTTGCTTCAAATGGCACAGTCGCTTGATGGGATTCCACACGGGAACCGTCCGTGCCACCGTCAGCCTTTGCAACGTGGTTCAGCTTCAACTGCTCAATGAATTGGTTGACTTCATCGTTATTCATTCCGTCGCAGTTGGTCAGAATCCAGTAAAGGAACTCACCCTCGGAGACATTGTTGATAAGCCCGGAAACCATCAAATCGTATGCATCAATCGTGCCCCGGTTGCCAACAATGTCGCTCTGCTTGTTCACATTCCACATGGGCACGATTGGGAATCCGCTGTAATTCTCACCCTCCAAAATCTCCTCGCCGGAGGCTTCGGAAACACGGGAAACCTGAATGTATGGCTTCTTTTCAGCGAACACACGCACATCGTCATCCTTGCGACGGATGTATTGCGTGTATCCGTCCAGCTCGTACAGGGTAGCCCGGAGGGGCTTTTGGTCGTCGATTTGCCACCAACGGATACCGGCTTTCAGGGAGCCGTCCTCCTCGTCCCACAGTGGGACAAACTCAGTCAGTTCGAACACATCCACATGGTCAAGGTTCCAAAGGCCAAAGCCGACACCGCCGTTTTTAGCCGTGGTCGCAATCTCTTGCAGTTGGTGGTCAATGTCTGCGCCCAACCTGTCGTGCGTGTCCTTGCCCTTGAACGAAACGCCATTGCCCAACAGGTACTGCACAGCCTGGTCAGTAAAGTAGTTGTACCAGTTGGAAGCAATTTTGTTGTTGGGACTCCACACATCCGGGACTTTGCGCCCAAAACGGTCATAGACGAACCGCTGAAAGCGCATGATCGTGGGATTCTGATGCTGATAGTACAACTCCGCATCCCTAGCGACTTTGTACGAATCGCTCTGCTTGTGTTCTGCAATAGCTTTCAGCACAAACTCCATGCGGTCTTTTTCGTTGTCGCCCAAATCGGTCAAATCTTGAAATGTCTTAATCTGAATCACTTCCAATCACATGAAAATCGGCGTGTATGCCGTCTTTCCGATTTTGTACCGTAGTACCGTGTTCACAAAATAACGAACATCGTCCATTGCGTGGTCGTTCTCTTTGATAACCGTATCAGCGGTCGCTTTATCGTCCCACCGATACAAGCCAAATTCGGCAATGCAATCCACGCAAGAGCGGTGAATTTTCACATTGCCATTTTTCAGCATAACAGCCGTGCGCCGGATTCCATCAATCACATCATTGTTCGCCTTGCGGACGGTAAAGCCCCTCTTTCTCAGTGCGGCGATAAAAGAAGCTGCGGACGGGTCAACAATCACTTGCTGAATCCGCTTCCCCTCTGCCAGTCGAACGACTTCGGCACAGTATTCTTCGTCCGTCCGCTGAATGGCTTTCTGCCGTCCGTTGTAGTAGTATTCAGCCACACGCACAGCTTTGTCACCCAGGACACACCACAAGCCAGCGGAAAACGGGTTCATTGTGCCGTAGTCTATGGAGATATAATATTCTCCATTCTGTGGTGATTCATCCACAATGTTCGGCTCTCCGAAGTCGTATACCAGACCCTCGGCAATCTTCCTCAGACCCAAAATGTCACGGTCATACCAGACTGTTCCCTTTTTGTATGTGCTTAGAATCTTTCGCAGTTTTGCATCGTCCACAGAAAGATTGTCGGCAATCGTGAAATGTCCGTAATTGTAGCCGTAACCGGGGTCTTTTGTCTGCATTTGAAGATGGAAGTTTATCACATCTTCGTAATACCAGTGCTTCGGTGCTTTGGGGTTTAGATCGTGGAATATCTTTCTGTCAGAGCTTGAAAGAGTACGGTCAAAGACTTCCTTGATAAAGTTCGGGTGGCATTCGTTGGCTTCCGTAATGTAAGCCATGCCATAAGTGTTGCCCTTGATGTACTTTTCGTCTCCGTCCTTTGCACCGCCGGACACAAGCACGATTTTTTCTCCTGCCTTTGTGCTGACATAAAGGCAAGAGCGGTCTTTGTACTTGCCCTCCCTGCATCTTCCCTCGAAGAAGTTCGTCAAGCCGAAACCGTCACAGTCAATGATGTTCAACTTTGCCGTGGTTTGAGAAACTCCTGCTATCAGATGCAGTTTGTTCGGGTGGACTTCCAGGAGCATACAGAAAGCAATTGTTTGCAAGACATTCTTGCCACCACGCTTTCCACCCTCTGCGACATTGAACCAACTATCAAAACATCGGTTCAGGTAGTCAACCTGATTCTGAGTAAACGGAGCGGGTTTATTCATCTGCTCCACCCTCAAATTCCGAAATGCTTCTGTTCGGCGCAGGGTTCCGAATCATGTCTGCCAATGCATTCATATTTTCCTGCATCTTGTTTTGGTTGTTTGCGTTGGACACGGACAGCCGTTTCACCAGCTCTTGCCCCGCTCTGATCCTGTCGGTCAAAGACGGGTCAAGTCCGAATTGGTCTTTTTCCTCTCCACGCATGACCTTTGTGTAAAAAGACATTACTTCTTCGATTGTTGCTATCTTTTCACCCCGAATTTGGGCTAATCGCTCCTGAATATATTCGGAAATTTCAGGTTTATTCAAGTTTTCGCAAGCAATAGAATAAGCGGTTTTTTCGCTGTATCCAGCTTTAATCGCCGCTTTTGTTCCGTTTCCAAGTTCAAGGTAGTAATCAGCAAACGCCTGTTGTTTGGGAGTCAGTGCCAATTACCCACCTCCATTCAGTAAATCGGCTAGAAAAAGCACAATATCGACCATGCGGAAAGTCTCCAGCAAGGTCGTATTTCGCATTTTCCCATCAACTTCCACTTTTTCTTTCAGGATGTACTTAGTACACATTTTTTCCAGTTTTTCAGAGTAAAACTGTGTTTGATTGATCGTTATGTATCGACCTCTCATTGTCAAGGCTCTTTGGAGCTTGTTTGCAGTTGACTTCAACTTAGACACAACCCCACCGCCTTTCAAAGTTAAATAGCCCCGCTGCGTTGCAAGCCGCACACCCTGAAAGAATGGCACATAGTCCGTTGTGATACGGGGATGTTTATGGTTGGGCGGGGTGGACTCGAACCACCACCAACTCTTCCGTTGGCCATGTGTACATCATGTCGCTTTACCAATTCGCCGACCGCCCAATATTTCGTTTTTGTCGGCTTCTTGCTTAGATTATCACACAAGCCCAAAGTCTTTAGCAGTTTTCAGCAAGCGTTGTCATTCTCTGTTAGGTGAGCCGATAACCTCTAACATCATCCGGGAGCGACCCGGCAACTGGCGGGGATGGACGGAATCGAACCGCCGAATGCCAGAGTCAAATTCTGGTGCCTTAACCGCTTGGCTACATCCCTATATCTAGCGATAGGCAAGGATTTGCACCTTGCATGGCTCGGTGGATATGCAGTGTAAATCCATCGTATGCCCTGCTCAAACCTTGCGTGTCTACTGCACAAGGCACATTGCAAGCTCACAGTGCGTCTACTATTTCCATCATCGAATGGCTTTACCGCAATAAGCGTCTATTCCGCCACTATCGCTAAGATTATTTTACCAATTTATCACGGCTTTGTCAACCGTTCCGGTCTTCAATTCGCTTTTTCAGCCGTTCGATTTTTGCATCCATCTGTTTGCAGACTGAATCGTTGATGTCGAAAATGAATCGGACTTACTCAAGCGTGATTGTTGCATCCGCAACTTCTTCTGCCAGATGTTCAAAGTCGCCGTCTCCACGCAGAACTTTGCAGATTTCCTTTTGACACTCTGAAAGTTCCTCCACGGCAACAATCAGTTGGTTTCTTGTGCCGTATGCCATCAGGGCATCCAGATACACGCCTTTTCTTTCTTCGTATCCGATACGGTTCAATCAGCCCACCCCTTTCGTGCTTTGTTGTAGTCGTATCGTTTCAGCTCCGGGTATCGTTCGTGGAACGGGATCGTTTCTTCTCCATAAACAGCTCTAAGAGCTTCGTCCATTTTTTCCTGGTAGTAGTCCGCTTCTTTCCCTGCGGTGTATGCCGGATGCCAAAAGTCCATCGCCTTTTTCACGCCATCAAAGACACGCTTCATGCGGTCTTTTCCGAATGTGTCCTTACCCATGATTTCCGGGTCATGGAGAACAATGGAGATAACATCGATCATCCGTTGCATACCGATTTGCTCTCCCGCTTCAAACACGGCACGGTCACGGGCTTTCTGTTTGGCAAGGAAGTCGTTTTTAGCCATCAGAAACACCTCCATCCATCTTTGCGCCGCAGTTGGGGCAACTCACAGCCTTGCCGAAGTTCGCATCCAAATCCCGCTCAAAACTGCAATTCGTACAAACCGCCATGTTCTGCTTGTGGTAATACTTCCACCGCCCATGCACCACAGGCGCAGCATCGATGGTGGGCAGTTTCTCAACAATTCCCGTAACCGCACCATAGTTTACAGCTTCGCACCACTTCATGCTTTTGCTGATTTCGGAATCTTGCATTACGATTTCGTGGCGTTTTTTAAGTTCGGCCAATAAATCATCCGCATCAATCAGCCGTTTTTCGTTCGCCATCTTTATTCACCCCTTTTTCCATTCAAGGAACTTCTCCCGGTTCTTGCGGTATTCATAAATCAAACTTTCGGCTTTGCAAATAGCTCTGAAATTGTCGCTGAATGCAATCCAAACGCAACACAGGGCGTATCCGATAGCAAACAGGATCGTTAAAGCCAGTAAAGTTCCTCCGACTCCCATTAACACACAGCCAATTAACAGTGCAATATCTTCCATTTTTTTCCTTTCTAGGTTTTTCTTTACATCACTTCTCGCCCCATAGATTCCATAAGTCTCTTATACCTCTGTGCGATTGCGTTTTCCACTTCGCCCAGGTCTTTCTTCCTGCCCTCCAACACCTCACACAGCGCAAGGGCGTTTTCCGGCGTGGGGTCTTTTCGACAAGCAGAAGCGGCGATTTCGATGTTATGCAGAATCCAAATCCACGCATAGCTTGTCTCGAAATCCTTCTTGTACCAGTGGTACGCATCGGCAATAGCCTGTTTCTCTTTCGTCGCATATTCCTTGTCGATCAGACTCGCCCGGAACCGCCCGTACAGGCTCGCCAACGCCTGATAGAGCATCTGTTCAGGCATTTCCAGACCTTCGGGCATCGGCGCGCCTGCCAGTGCAAGCCGTTCATTGGGCAGTTCAGTTTTCTTCGGGTTCTCCATCTTCGTCCTCCTGTTCAGCAGCTTCCAGAATCAGCCCTGCATTTGCCTGTGTCAAAGTCAGACAAGCATCGGCGTTGAGTTGCCATGCCATCTGCCCGACTTCCGCAGGGTAGCAAGTGCCGAAATAGTGCGTGTGCGCTTTGCCGTTGTCGGAGAAGAACACCACAGCGATATTCTTCGGCTCCGTCTTGATGACATCGGAACACACATCTTCCAGAAACTGCGCATACTTGCTTTCTCTGATATCAGCCATCGGATTCCTCCAGGGGGATGTACTTGTCGCAATCCACCCAATGCCAACTCCGGTCATCCGGGAAAAAGATGAAAAAGCTCTTTCCGCTCACGGCGTAAACCTTGTAAACATTCTTGCTCCGCTTGCTTTTAACCTTGAACATTGTTTATTTACCTCCTGTCGTGTCACTGGTTGCCCTGTACGCCCGTTTTCTCTGTTGGGTGGTATAAATTCATCCCCGGAAAATTCGGGCTGCACAGGGCTTGTGCGGGGTTTACCCGGTCACTGTCTGTTTCAGCCACCATTCAACGGTATCGCCGTGCGGGCATTCTCCGTCAATGTAGTCGCATTCGTAGTATTCAGTGCCATCCAGAATCACTCCGGGGCAGTTCTTGCAGTGCTTTTCGTAAATCGCCTTATCCCACGGAAAGTCTTCAATCGCATTCGCAATCGTGATAAGGAAGTCTCTCAGCTCCTTGTCATTCATGCCCCGGATTTTTTCAGCATTCGTCATCCCGTTCCTCCTCTCTCCGTCTCTCGTCGCCGGATACCGTGCAAGCTGCCCAGATCAGAAGCGCAGCCAGAGTGATGACAGTTCCCTTTCCCATCATGCGCCCTCCACTCTGTTCACCCGCTTCCCTGCGCCGGTGATGTAGATGTTCAGCAGGGCGACAGTCAGAGACAGAACAGCCAGGACGAACTTGCCCACGGCAACCCAGCCGGATTCTGCATGAATGCCCCACATCCACCAACCGCAGGAGGCCAGCATTGCAGTGCTGATTGCGCCCTGTGCGGTTATCTTCAAGCCCCGCACGAACCGCCGTGCATTGACGGGCATGACCGGGAAATCGAACTTCTTCTCGAACTTTGCCATTTTGTTTTACCTCCTATTATTCAACGGCTTTCAGAGTGCCGTCACGGTTGACCATGAAATGCTTGTGTCCTGCCTGAACGGTCAGCGGGTACAGGTCAGGGAACTTCGCCCGGAACTTCCGCACCGACTGTTCGGGCGTGTGGCCTCGAACCAGCTTCCAACCGCCGTTCCGCTTGAAGGTGGTGGAATCGTCCTCGTAGTAGATTTTGTAGGTGTAGTTTGTCATGTCGTTTCCTCCTATCAGATTTCTTTGATTGTAACCACTTCACCGCCCCGCTGGACAATGAAGTATTTGTTGCCGTTGTAGTCAGCCGTCCGCACCCGAACAGCCACGCCCTTTCTGTCCACGCACTCAAAGCCGGCGGTGAAATCGCCGTAGTTCCGAATGTCGTTAAACAGCATCGTTAAGGTCATTTTCATCGGCTTCCTCCCAGTTCTCTCCACCGTCACAGGAACAGCACGGCATATCGTCCCTGTCGGTGTCGTAGTATGCGCAAGTTTCACACTCTTCTCTCATTGCTCTCATTGCCTACCTCCTAGATTTTAATCCACATCCCACACGCAATCGGTGGGGAGCCGCTTCTTTGCGGTTTCTACGGAGATAGCCTTGAGAGTGATACGGACGGGTCTTCCAGTCGCCTTTTCAACACCACGAAAAGTAATGTATCTGTAAGTCTGTCCACGGACACCACTTTTCTTCATGCGACCATCGGGAACCAGGACAGTGATGGTCTTATCGGACTTGTCATAGTCGCCCAGGGTTTCACAATCAGCATAATGCTGTTTGTAATCCCTGTACTTCATTCTGATCCTCTGCATATCTGCTACCTCCGAACTCAATATCAGGTTTTCGTTCCTGTGAGTATATATTAGCACATGGGGGTGTAAATGTCAATAGGTTTTTGATAGATTTTTGATAATTATTATACCTTTCTCCGCTTCCTCCAGAACGAACAGAACATATCGTCTCTCCAGATGCCAATGTTTACGCAACATCCGTTCTGTCCTTCCCGAAATTCGCAGTGCTTGCAAGTTTTTTTCAGGAGGAAATGCACCCAATACAATCTGATTTTGTCCATAATCATTCTCCTTTCGGCGGTTGGGGCATAGCCTTTTCCAACTTTGCCAACTTGTCCTTTTTGTATTCTTCGTAGCACTATCCATCATCAGAGCCATACTTACCATAAGGACAGCCATCACAGCCACACGGACTATCACCGGCCACCATACAGAACTCGTGGAAGCAAATCTCCACCAACTTTTCCCTAACATCCATTGTTATGCCTCCTCCGTAAACTTTCGTGTTAAGTCGGTCAATTCAAGCCATTTCAAAATGAACTCGCACAGACCTTCTTCGTAATATTCCAAAAATCGTGTGCCGTAAGACCGGAACTCCCAGCAAGGTTCTTTCTCGTTCCATTCGACAGTTGCAACGGAAAAGCAGAATGTGTCTTGCATTTTCTTCTTCCCCGTTTCCCATTCTGTGACCTCTATTTGATTTTCGTGTTTTTCCCACTTCACTATATCCCATCGTTTGGGATCTTTGTGACCATCAAGAAAACAGGTAGGTCTGATTTCAAAATCTTTAAATTTCATTCTCGCTTTGCCTCCATTTCATTTTTTAGGGTGGTTATGCTTCGATGTAAATCCAGGTCACTTTTCCGTTGACCCTTGCAGACTTTCTTTTCAGCCCATACATTTTGCAAAGCACAATGCCGGTGTGGTTTCGGCTAATCATCGGATAGCCGTAGTCCTTACAAAACTGATCGAAAATATCAAGAAGTTGCTTGCAAGGTGCGCCAATAGCATCCTCTTTGGTGCAAAACTGACGGAGCAGCTTTTCCGTCTTTTTGGTGGACTGAATTTTTCTGTCTGTGTCAATGTTCGGCTTAATTGCCTTGATTTTTTCAGAATACATATATCAATCTCCTTTCTGTATCCTTTGTAACCATTATAACAGATGTGTTATACAATGTCAACACTTTTATTTGGTTACATAAAATTTGCAAAAATGTTCTTATATTTCGGTCAAAACAGCCAAAAAGCAAAACATTTCGTTTTCGTTGTAACCACGGAATTTTTTGGTTACAAACGATGGTTACATAATTTTCCAAACTTTTTCCCTATATAAACCACACAAAACACACAAAATAATAGAGAATATATAATAAGTATGATTTTTGTGTAACCAGTAACCAAGATTTGAAACTTTATAAAAATTATGTTTTTTATTTTGGTGAAATATATTTATATACAGCTTGGTTACACTCTGTTTTGGTTACAATTTGCAAAAGTGGATTTTTCGGCGGCAAAAATCAAAACAGGCGCAGATTTTCCACTTGAAATGTAGAAAAAACACCCACTTTCGATGTGTAAACGAAAATGGGTGTAGTTACAAATCAAAGCGGCAAAAGTTCTTCGTCAGCAACATTTCCCTTTTTCCACCATTTTTGCACACCAAAATTTGCAAACCGCTTGACCTTTGGCTGTTTCTCCCATCCATCAAAGCCTTGCAGGATCAACGCAATCTCTGTACTGTCCTTTTTGGACGGTTTGGAAAACTCGCCCATTTTCAATGCGTTCTGCCAAATTTCAAGCACACAAACCTCTGTCCGTTCTTCCAAATAGTCCTCAATCATACCTACACGATAATCATCTTCCACGGCGGCAGCTTGCATCTCACGGATGACGGCTACAAGGTCACGGTCTGCATAAGGCTTCATTTCGACCCTGTCAAGTTTGGCTTTCGCCTCTGCCCAGCATTGACGAATGTATGCTTTTATCTCCGTTTCATGCTCAAACAGTTCATAGCCGGACTGGTTGACTTTCACGGGGTAAAATCTGCGGTTGCCGGTTTTGTCCGTCAAAAACTGCTCTTTGTTGGTTGTGCCGATAAAAAGGCATTGCCGGGGGTGGTCTGTTACTCGCTTGTCAAATGGCATACGGTAGCGGTCATTCAATCGGGTCAAGAATGATTTAACCGCTTCCTGCTCTTTGGTCTTTGTCATTGCCAACAGTTCGCTGACCTCGCAAATCCACGCACCCTCGAGGCTTTCAATGCCCCGTTGCCCTTCAAACTCGTTTACCTCGCTGAAATATTCATCGGACAGAGCCAGCCAGCGGACAAGGGTTGACTTGCCCTCGCCCTGTTTGGTGCCGATCAGAACGGGCATATCATCGAATTTCGCCCCTGGGAAAAATAGCCGATGAATACCACCGGCAAAGATTAAACGGCTTACCTCCCGTGTGTATGCCGTGTCCTCGCACTTTGTCCAAGTATGCAAGAAATGTGGTATGCGTTCCTGTCCGTCCCACTCAAAGCCGTTCACCAAATCCCTGATAGGGTGGTACTGGTTTTTTGCAAACACGATCCGCAGGGCATCATCGCACTTTTGGGCAGAATGAAAGCCGTACTCTTTCTCAATATATCGCCTTGTTTCCGCATCATCACTGTCAAGCCATCGCTCCATTTTTCCATTCCGCATCTGTTCGGGGGAATAGGTCAAAAGGTTAAAACGGATGCCGTAAAACTTTGGGTCATTTTCAAGCACCTGCAGGAAATTATTGATACTTGCCAACGGTCTGCCGTTTCCATCAAAATCAAGGTCGATTCTCGCCCGTTTTTTTGCGTTGGCTCGCTTCCATTCCTTTGCAAGTTCTTCATCGGCTTGTATGTATGCTTTCAAAACGGTCTTAAATTCCTTTTGCAGACCCATTTCCTTTGCCCGAAGTTCCAGCAACGCAGACAGCCTCGCCCGTTCCTCCGGCTCCTGTATGTCCAGCAGAGAAAGCAAGGTTTCACGCTTCAATAGCGCATCCTTGTCAATGCTGATTATTGTACTGTCTGTGATTTGCATAGTCTTTCAGCCTCATTTCTGCCACGGACAGTTCGTAGGCTGCCCGATCTATATTTTTCACCGCCTCCACGAAAAGAGGGTGGAAATCCTCGCTGGGTGATTTTGGTGCATACCCTCGCTTGTCTGTATCATATTTTTTCCAAACATCGAAAGCCACCCAATATTCACCCTCCAGCCGTTCCCGTTCCCTCTGTTCCCGGTTGCGTTCCTCCTGCCGTTCCCTTTGGCGGTGTTCCATCTCTCGCCGCTGACGGAGGGAAATGCGTTTACCAATAGGAAACCCAAGAGAAAAATCTGTGTTTATTTTACTGATTGCATCGGAGAAGGTCAAGCCAAAATATTCACGGACAAAAGAAATCAAATCGCCGCCCTTGTGACACCCAAAGCAAGTCCACCCACGGTCGCCATCATAAACCTTTAGGCTGGGTGTCTTTTCATTATGGAACGGGCAGCAGATTTCTCCTGCCCTGTTCGGCTCAAACCCGTAATGCAGAAATACCTCTTTCGTGGTCAATCTGCTTTTTATTTCGCTTGCGTAGTCCATAATCACCAATCGCCACCATCAAAACCGGGCATATCAACTTCCGTAACAACAAAGTTTTCGTGTTCACTTTCGGGATAATCGCAATGGTCGTTAGACATAAGGCATAAATAGGTTTGAAAACCGCAAACAAGAAAGCCACTTGCTTCCGGCTTGTATTCACGAATGCGTTGCAATACACCATTTAACTTATTGGCATACTTTTCAAAATCTCGAATATCTTTTGCCTTAATTCCATTCTTCACAGACTGTCCCTCCCTTTTGATTTTACAAGAATATCTTTCATATAATCGCCCAAAACATAATCTTCTGCATTGTCGCCCTTTGGATATTCCATAACAGGATATTTCAATGCTTCTTTCCATTCTCGTTTTAGGCTTTTTCTGAAAGTGCATAAATATACATACCGATGTTTTGCGGTTCTTATCTTGCGATATTCTCCCTGTTCTTCATTCTTATAGTGCCGTGAATGTTTGCCGTCAGCCGTCCATTTGTCTGTGCGTTCTTTTGTGCATCCAGTATAAAGGAAATTACAGGCTTGATAAATATAGCCGTGGTGGTTCATTCCCGTATCGGAATAAGAAACCACAATCCAATCTTGCACACGCAACCTACGCAAACAGGCTGACACAAACTGAGACAACGGCTCGTCCCAATCATCGGTACGGCAAAGTCTGTTTAACTCATAAACACTCTGTGCGTGTTCTTTGCCACAAATTCCCACACACAAAGACGGACTTGCAGGCTTACCAAAAGTGCAGACTGCCTTCAAATGTTCTGCCGTGTATGTTTGGCAATCAAACCAACCGAAAGCCTTTGAAATGCTGGGCGTTCTTCCACTGTAATGCTTTGGCAACAGAAAATCCACCGCCATTTGATAATCAATCTCAATAATTGATCCTTTCATATACAATCTCCTTTGCAAACAAAAACCACCGGGAATCCACAATGGCAGTTGCTTCTTCCCGATGGTCTATGTAGGTAGTATCTTATTTAGTTATTCGGTTGTAACCGTTCTGCCAAACAAGCTACCACCTGTATGTATTGTACCACATCCCCTCCCAAAAATCAAGAGGGAATTAGGGGGTTATGTGATTTTCTTATGCACTTCTGCAAATGGGTCAACAATCGCCTTGATTGCTTTTTTGATGTCTGTGTGACCGATGTAAGTCAGTGCGACTTTGGGAGGATGATTGACGAACACATCTTGTCCTACTTCCAAAATCTTTGTATTATCGTCGTACTCTCCTAAAACGATTGCATAGGTGTAATTGTTGGAATTGTAAACAATATCACCCGGCTCATAAATTACTTTCATTCTTCTGCCTCCAAATCAATAAACTCCATAAACTTTTCCAAAGCCTTCTCCGCATTCTTTGTCGGTTTTTTCATTGACACATTGAGATGCTTGTTAAACAGATCAGCAACAAAACGTCTAGCTTTCATTTTCCCAACCTCAACGCCGTCCCAATATCCACGGGGCGTTTTGCCCTCTTTGATATTCTGTTTGCCGTCTGTTTGGCTTCCGTAGGTGACATTGTAGGTCTGTTTGCCTTGCCGCATATGCTCCAAAATCCAATACTGTTCCCGTTCATCCAGTTTCTCAGCGGGACAATATTCAAGGATGCAGAACGCCCAGCCGTTCGGATTTTCGTCACTCTTGAATTTCCGCTTTCGCATTGAAATGTCAATGTGCTGATAGCCGTTCCAATGACTGACGATCCGCTGAAAAATGTTCTTTGCTTGACCGCAGTAGAAAAAGGTCACGCCGTTTTCGTCTGTTCGTTCAAACAGATAAATTCCCGGCTGTTTCGTCTGTATGCTTTCGGTGATAATGGGTGCAATGCTTTTTTTGGCAATTATCAATTTCTTTACATACTCATTCACGGCCTCTGTACCTCGCTCCACAACTCCTGCTGCAAGTTTTCGGATGGTTTCTTTGTGTTCTTATAAATTCCTTTCCGCAAACTGGGCAAATTGCAAACTTTTCAGATTTTGGCAATGTTTTTCTTTTGTTTTTTGCTTGTTCTGCGTTCGTTATCCATCGGCAATTTTCAGGACAATAATTACCGTCGTTATCGATCCTATCAATGGTTAAAATATTTAGACCTTTGTCCGTCTTTTCATCTTTATATCCATTAGCATAAGACCAATTATAAAACGCAAGGAAATCCGTTTTCCACTCATCACAAACAGAAATGCCACGACCACCATAATTTTTATATGACTTATCTTTCGGGTTGCAGCATCTTCTGTTCATGCTCTTCCAAACTCCGTAAAGATTGCATTTGTGAGCAAGGTTGTGCTTTCTGTTTATATCTCCTACCATTTTTTTGTGAAAACAACCGCAAGAAATCGTGTTGCCGTTCCGCAACTCTCGACCTGCAATTTCTTTTTCGTTGCCACAATCGCAACGGCAAAGCCACATTGTTTTCTTTTGGTTTTTTCCACTTTGTTTTCTTCCGGCATAAGACAAAACTGTTAATTTGCCGTATCTTTGACCAACTAAATCTATTTTGTATTCCACAAAAATCACCCCTGTATTATTATACAGCATCAATAGATTTTTGTCAACCCAACATACGCAAATTATCACACCTCTTTTATCCGCTTCTCACATTCTGCTTTTCGGGCGTATATTTGGCGGTAGTTCATTCTTCGGTTTCCTCTGTTTCAACTTGCGGATTTTCGTCAACCTTAGAATATCTTTGTGCAATTCGGTGTTGACATCCGCAATGCGGACAATCAAAACTGTCATACATAGCACCACCACCATTGAACGCATTGGAAATTGATGTAGGTTCTGCGGATAAATAGCGATTTTGACTTTTCAAAGAAAATCTACGCTTGCAATAACAACATTTCATATTTTGCCTCCTATTTCATAACTTAACCGCCCCATCCCACAATGGAGCAGGGCGGTGTGTGTTTATTCGTACAGATCAGAAAGGAAGCTGTGCATCGTCCGAATCCTGCATCGCAAAGTCGCCGGAACCGCCGGGAGCGTATGCACCGAAGCCGGAAGTGGCGACGGGGGCGGTAGTTGCGCCGTTGGTCGCACTCAGGCACTTGCGGTCAGGAACCTTGAAATCACCGCTGAGAATCTGCTGAACGGTCTTGACCTCCTTGACGATCAGGCGAACACCCACGGAGCCGTCCTTCTTTTCGTACTCCTCCTCCTGGAGGACTGCGCCGAACCGCCGACGAACAAGGGTCTGCTCATTCCATGCCCAACGGAAGCTGGGGTTGCTCTCGGTGACACAGTTGATGAAGTGCTTGAACATACCCAGAGCCTTTTCCTTGTAGGAGCGGATGAAGTTGGCGTACCATGCGCCGTTGAAATGCTCAGCCTGTTCCCGGTAGAAGCCCCTGAAGTCGCCGTCTGCGATATCATAGCAGATTTTCAGGTAGTCGCCCTTACCCGTCTGAGGGTTGAAAGGCACATCCTCCACGGACACGATTTCCAGGATGTAACCGCCGGGGCCGGGCTTGGCGAACTCGCCATTGGAAGGCTGGACGGATTCGAAATTCTGAATTTCTCTCATTGATTGTTTTCCTCCATATTGTCAAATTTTAATGGGCATTCATAGCCGACAGTGTGTTTGGTATCCAACAGATATTCGCCCGTCCGTCGGCACTGTTTCCGGGCGTATGTCTCCATCAGTGGGCAAAGATCGCAACAAACATTGTTTTCTGGGAAGTTGATGTCAACCGTTGCCCTCTGATAGTACAGGGTTGCGTTATTCGCCATTTTCGTATTCCTCGATTGCACGGATAACGGCTGCAATGTCGTTCGGGATGGTCTTTTCAGCAAACAGACCCAGAGGGGACTTTGCCGTGCTGAAATTGGCCTGAGTCTCGAACAGGTACTGACCGTCCACGCACTTCGCATGAAGGACGATGGGGAATTTGGTTTCCAGACCAATCTTGGACAGCTTCTGCCCGTTGGTCTTGATGGAAGTGAACATGAACCCGGAATCGTCCCGGACGGTCTGACTGTGACACACAAAAATCACGGTGATATCGTCACGCATGGTCAGCGCATAGTCGATGATGCCATAGACCGCAACCGCCAAATCCATCCACTTGTCATAGCCCTTTTCACGGCTCCGGCGCATTTCGTCGGCAACCATGATTCCGTTCAGGGTGTCGATAACGACGGTCTTTACATTGGGGCACTTGTCGTTGATGCCCTGCAAGGCGGTCAGGACGGTTTTCTGGTTGTCGGTGGCGCAGTAGTTCTTGTTCTCCACGCTGTACTGTCGCTTCCAACCACGCCACGACAGACCCTTCTTGTCGCAGTCGAAGTAGTAGGTTGTTCGGGGGTCGAGATTGCGCATGGAAGTGGTTTTTCCTGCGCCACTTTCACCCATAATGCCGATGATCGTAGACATTGATTGTTACCTCCTTTATTTTTCCGGCTTACTCTGCAATCTTGGGTACTTCGTAGCCCTTTTGCTTGCAGTATTCACGCAGGGCACGGCGACCAAACTCAGCAAGGGAGCAGTATTCGGCTTCAGCAACACTGGCGTAAAATTCCCGCTCCCCCTTGCGGCAAGGTACGGAAATGTTGTTTTCTCTCGTTTCCTTGCGATGGGACTTCTTTCTTTCGGTCATCTTTTCACCTCCTCATTCAGCATTTCGGCAAGGTCGTCCATCCAGTCATCGGATCGAGTCAGGATGGTCAACGCTCTGTCGGGTGTCAGCCTTTCTTTCAGGCAGTCGGCGCACCACCCGAAGTAAAGCACTCTTTCGGGATGCCATTCGTTACAGCCGTAGCACCGCTTCGCCTCGCTGTAAGTGCCACCGCAGACGGGGCATACCTCGAACCGCTCCGCAAGGCCATCGGAAAAGCCGTGGGTTTCGGTCACGGTTCGCTGTTCGCCCTCCTCGAAAATGTGGGCGCAATTTTCGCAGATGTAAGTCATGCCGGAACCCTCGCTACCACTTTGCCGTGCTTCGCAACCATGTGTTGCATCTCAACACGGTCATACCCGGCTACGCATTCACGGTGTCCGTCCTCGAATGTGTACCAAAAGAACTTATTCATGTTTTACCTCCTGTTTTGCTGTGGGTGTGTGTTCCTTACGATTCCCATTATACCACATGATAGGTATTTGTCAATAGGAATTTGCAAGGAACTTGCGAATTTTTGTGTTGAATTGTGAGATGGGTGTGGGGCGGGATTGACCCGCCCTTGTTGATTATCCGTAAATTGCGTTCTCAATCTCGTCATAGCTCATGCCGTAGACTTCGTGCAGTTCTTTCTCTTTGAGTGCTACCATGTCGAACATACCGACGGCGAGGTATTTCTTTGCACCTTTGATGGTATCGGCCTTCTTGTCGGCCTTGTTCATCTTTGCACCGTACTTCTTATCGTAACCGTTCATCATTTTTATTTACCTCCGTATTGGGTGTTACCCTTGATTTCTGACTAAAGTATATCATGGATTGGGTTAAATGTCAATAACTTTTTACCATATTTTTATTAAATTTTATCGCAAAAAGAAAAAAGAAAAGCGGCTCCTTTCGGAACCGCTTTCCCCGCCAAAAATGCAGGAGAGGATATGACATGGACAACCCACGGTTATTTTAACGCATGGGTGTTTGAATGTCAAGGAAAAATCCCCCGTAGGCGGGGATTTCCGCAAACGAGGGATTTTGGGGATTGCTGATTGGGAATCAGCACACCGCATCTAAGGAGTTGGCACGGGATGCGCCCGGAAGGGTGCTAGGAAGCCGTGGCAATGGAAGGATGATGCGGTTCTGGATGCCTGTTTCAGAGAAACGGCATGGGGAGGGTGGCCACATCTTTATTATACACATTCAAAGCCAAATGTCAATAACAAAAATAAAAAAACAGGGAGACTTTCGCCTCCCTGTCGGTCAAAGGTCGTGAATCTTATCAATGAATGCGCTGTACATCCTCGGATGGAGGATTTTGGATGCTTCCACAAATTCGTCCATCAGCTTCCAGACCCGGTCTGATTTCTTCCCGTCAACCGCTTGCAGAAATTCGCTCCCGCAGTCAGTCTCAACGATGGTTTCCGGGGATTCCATAGGCGGGGAGGAATAGGATACAGTGGGGATCGTGGGCTGTTGTGGTTCGCCGTAGAGATAATCCTGAATGATAATAAGGTCAGCCAGAGCAGACCGCTTGTTTCCCGTGACGGGTTCCCTCATGCAGTCCTCTATTGCTTTGGCTAATTCCTTTTGTGTAATCATTCAAAATCACCCCTTTTATGCTCGCTCAAGGGCTTGCATACACCGCTTGAGGGCTTCCTTTTCGGCGGGCTTCTCAGCCATTTCCATCATTTCCTCGATTTGCTCCATCATGTAGTCCTTGGCTTCATCCCGGCTGTAACCGCCCTCACGGGAGTAGTTACCGCCACCCTGATTGCCACCTCTGCCACCTCTGGTATAGGAAGAACCGCCCATACCACCGTCACGGCTGTATCTGCCACGGGAGTCACGACGGGCATTGCGACGGCCTCTTGCATAGCTGGAACCACCCTCATAGCTAGAACCGCCACGGCGGGAGTAGTTGCCACCCATGCCGTCGTCGTAGGAAGTGCCGTAAATACGACCCTCGCCCATGTAATGACCGTCCTCAGAGTAGCCGGACTCCTCCTCAAGCATATTGATCTTGAGGATATTCTTGACGGTATCGGTCAGCTTGTGGATGCCGTCCAGATCGGCGGCGGACATTTTGCCGGACTTCTTGCCCTTCTCGGCATATTCCTCCAGCTCGGCGCACAGGAGGTCTTTCAGATCGTGCATATACTGCATAGTTCATTCTCCTTTCTTCACGCCACACGGTCAAAGATGATGTTTGCATTGGAAACATCAATCGCCGTGGTGTCGCTCACATTTTCAACGGAAACAGTCACACAGCAACCGCAGGGAATCTCCACAAAAGTGCTGACAAACACATTGAAGAAATCACCGATAGCGGCGGGGGTGACAGTTGCGGTAGCATTGCCCAGAGCTTCACCGTTGATGGTCAGGGCAACGGAAATCGGCTCGACAGTGCCACCCTCAGCGATGGCGATGTTTGCACCAAAGCTTACATGGTACACGGCGTTACAATTCCGTGCGCCCCGGAGAGTGAACAGTCCGGAATCGTCCCGGTGCTGGATGTAGCCCTTTTTGCAACAGCGGGAGCCGTTGGAAAAAAGAATGTTGTCGTCCACAGCAATGCTTTGGACGGGGATAGCCGAATATTCAGCAGCCATATAATTTCAATCCTTTCAAATTAAAATAAGGCGGTGGAATGGACTCCCACCGCCTTTGTGTCACAGTGTCAGTTTATACCATTTTCGTGAGGTCACGAATATGGTTTACCGACCATTTCCACGATGGGAAAAGTAAGTTTCTCTATTCGATTCGATCAGAAAGAGCCACAGCCGGAGTTGCAGCCGCCCCACTGAACTTGGCCACAGCAATTAGTAGGGAAGTTGACGGGGGTGGGGCCATTCACCACATAAGCGGGAACGGGACAATCGTTGCCGGTACGCCGGATGATTTCGGCGGTAGAGGCATCGATAGCGGCACGCAGAACGGCATTCTGGCTGGACTGAGAAGCAGCCAGTCGCAGAGCCTGGTTCTCGTCACGCAGGGTCTGCATCTTGTCCTGGCTCATGTAGTCAATGATTCGGTCGCCCAACTTGTCGATGGCTTGCAGGGTGTTGCAGTTGTAAGCCTGAGCGTCAAACCGGGACTGCATGTTCATCTTATCGATGTCGCAGCAGCAGTCGGAAATCTGCTTGGACAGGTTCCAGCCAGCCCGCTCAACGCCGGTGCCAACATCCTTGATAGCAGCACGGGTATCGCAGCAGCAGTCCGCAATCTGACGGGAAATGCCATTGAAGCCGGACTGCACATTGTAGCCCAGATTGCAAACAGCGTTGTCAACACCGTTGAAGCCTTGCAGGATGGCGGTATTCACGCCGTTGAAGCCCTGGCACAGGGTCTGCTGAATGCCAGCCTGACCCAGTTGCAGGTCGTTCAGGTTGGACAGGACAGCGGAGTTGTTGAAGCCAGCGGCAAGGTCAGCCTGAGTAGCGTAGGGGGAGCAACAGCCGCCGGAATGACCAGCATCGATCACGATAGGCTGATTGTAACCGCCACCGTTGCCGCCGCCAAAACCGCCGTAGCCACCACGACCGCCCCAGCCGAAAAGGAGCAGGATGATGATCCAAGCCCAGTCATTGCCGAACATACCGTCGTTGTTGCGGTTGCCGTTGTTGCCACAGACAGCAGCCATGTCAGCGACAGACATTTCAGAAGTACCGATAGACATATTTTTATGTCTCCTCTCGAAATAAATTTATAACAAAATCTGGCCAGATTTTTGTTTACAATGGTTTTAACTTGTGGTATAATTAGAACAGCCGATATAGCAGTAAAACAGAAAGGGCTGTTAATATGTCAGAATCATTGAATTTATCGGGTAGAAAGTTTGGAAAACTTACAGCAATTCAAGTTGATAAATCAGAAACAGGTAGAAGGAAATGGATTTGTCTTTGCGAATGCGGAAATTTAACTTCTGTATCTACAAATCAATTGACAAGCGGAAAAACAAAGTCCTGCGGTTGCTTAAAGTACGAAACAAAAAATCAAACTCACGGATTAAAGAAAACCAGAATCTACGGAATTTGGTGTGGCATGAAAAAACGTTGCAACAATCCAAATGATAAAAATTATAAAAATTATGGTGCAAGAGCAATAAAGGTTTGCGATGAATGGCAAGATGATTTTGTTTCTTTTTATAGTTGGTCATTGTTGAACGGATATGCAGAAAATCTAACAATTGACAGAATCGATAACGAAAAAGGATATTATCCCGAAAATTGTAGATGGATCACACACGCAGAGCAACAATCTAACAGAAGGAATAATGTTACAATCACAATAGACGGGGAAACGAAAACCGTTTCAAAGTGGAGTATTGAAACTGGGTTACCAGAAAAGAAAATTTATGAAAGATATGCAAGGCTAAAATCTCGAAAAATCGAAATAACAAAAGATAACCTCTTTTGCGAAAACTTGTGCAAGAAAAAAATTCTTCAATTTGATTTGAGCGGCAAGTTTCTAGCAATGTGGGATTCTGCAACAGAAGCAGAGAAAAAAGGATACAGCAGATCGGCCATAAATCAATGTTGTCGTGGAAAGTTAAAAACTCACAGTGGATGTATTTGGAAATACGCAGGGGATTGATCCCCTGCTATTTTCACTTAAGCATTCCGCTACCGACAATCTGATTTGCAATCTGTGCAAACCTGTTAAAATCTTGTTGGGACATTCTCCCGGATGCAACCAACTGTTGCACAGTTTGCCGGGGGTCGCCCTGGAAGGTCTGTTTCAGTTGCCGTGCATCGTTAATCAGTTGCATCATGGGGTTCATTTGGGTTTGACCACCCAGAGCCTGAAAGAGGGGATTAGCCATTGTTTGCAACCTCCTTTTGTGCGGTCAGAGAAGCGATTCTCTGCTCAAATTCCTCACGGGTGATAAAGTTGTTGGGGTTCGCTTGTTCTGCCGTCATAGGGGATTGTACGCCCTGCTGAGTCAGTTCTTGATAAGCGAACACACGCAGAGGGAGTGGCATACCGCTTGCATCAGCGGACTTGATGTAAAATCGCTCGGACTCGGAATCCATCAGCATGACAGTGTTGCCGGGGGCCACCAGATAGGACTTCGCTCCCGCTTCGCCCTGCACCCAAATCAAGCCGTTTCCGCTCTGTTGTGGCTGAACTACAGGCTGTTGGTACTGCTGCGGATACTGCCTGTTCTGCGTAGGGTTGCCGTAATAGTTCGGCTGATAGAACGGTGCGTAGTAGTTATCCATTTTCGATTACCTCCATTTTCTCGAAATAGTACACAGGCGTTTCTCTGCCGGATTCCCAACTGTCGCAGTATTTCCCGTCGATGACTGCCAACAGATGGCTACCGGTGCCAATAACAAAAGTGCCTGTTGGATGGTCTGCGCAAAAGTCCTCCACGCAGTAGCACTCCGGGCAGTTGTCCGGGATCGTGCGCCGACGG
This sequence comes from Candidatus Avilachnospira sp., assembly GCA_045580485.1. Classification (GTDB taxonomy): domain Bacteria; phylum Bacillota; class Clostridia; order Oscillospirales; family Oscillospiraceae; genus Avoscillospira. The sequence continues at coordinate 32,826 of JAZNNW010000111.1, forward strand.
AATCCAATCCGTTTGAGATATGCCGTGGTCACGGCGTTGGATGATGGCATATCACACATGATTGCACCTTGTAGGCAAAGTGCGAAATATGTTTCATACCATCCTCGCCCCGTGGCGTTTGCAATCGCCCGGACAGTGCAGTCTCCAACGTGCTTTCCGTAGGGGTTAGGATTTCCATATATAAACATTGGAATCACCCCCGTTTTCTGGATTTATGATAAAACAAAAACCACACATTTACAATCAAGTAAACGTGTGGTTTTCGTTGGTTTTTTGTTGGTTTTTCGTTTGTCGGTCAAAAAAGGCGTGTGTTTAGTTCTTCATCTAGCATCGACCAACGGAATCTTTCGGTTGGAAGAATCAAACCGTCATCCTCTAGTTGAAATCTGCGGTCGAAATCGTGGACGGTATGGCCATCAGCGTGGAATGTAACAGGGCTGTCTTTATCCCATTTCAACATCAACGCCCAATATTCGGGGTAGTCACGGCGCAAAATGCGAAGCTGTTCAACGCCTTGGTTGTGGCAGAACCAACAGCCTCCACGGGCTGAATTGGTATAAATAGGCGAAAGCAAGTCGTTTTCTACACACCATTTACGACACATTTCCTCCGTCCATCCAGCTTGAACCAGCGGGGAGCGTTTTTTTCGGAAAGATTGTGGAAACGGTTCGGTTCGTCAACGGCTATGCCCACATAAACTATGTTATCTTTTTCGATATAATCCAGGGGGGGGCATTTTTACATCGCTGTTACAATATGAGCCTTTTTGGAAAGGCCATCCGTAAATTTCGCCAGGGCGTTTTTTCCCACCCAAAACACGATAAAAAGCCTGCTCGTAGGTCAACTTTCCTCGAATATGTTCAACTTCAATTCCCCATCTTTCCTTGATGATTGCATCCGCTTTTTTCTTGAACTCAACCATAGGAGGTAGGTCTGCCGGGATTGTGTCTGTTGCCCAAACTTCGGCATGGATGATTCTATCAAGCGAGAGTCCCAACTGTTCGATTGCGCCCAAACAAGCCAGAGAATCCTTCCCGTAGCTCAGGGAGAGTATATGTTCCACTATTTGCCTCTCCTTTCCATCCCCATCAGCACCCATAACACATCATACCCGGCAAGTGCCATTTTTGCTAAGAGCTTTGCACTTGGGTCTTCTCTACCGCTTCGCCAGTTGTAGTAAACTTGCCGATTCGTGCCCAGCATTTCCATGAGCGTGGTGACGGGGAGTTTCGTGTCCCATGACCGACCATCAATCAGCCGGGCGGCTCTTTGCCCGATAGTCAGATCATATATTGGCTGTTCTCCGTGAAAGTTCGGCTTCTGCTTCTTCACGGGTCAAGAAGACGGTTTTGCCGATTGACGAAAATTTATATCTGATTCCGTTTGCGATGATAGCAAATCCCAAATCCTTGGTTCCGTATTTTTCGTGCTTCCAGCTTATTTCGGTGACGGTTAATTTTTGAACAAAAGGTTTATATTTCGGGTAGTACCCGCCTTTGTCGATTCGATAAACCGTATCACCCACCTTACAGGGCAGTTCGACCATTCGTGAGCTATCAACGTAAAATATACAATTTGCTCCATCGCATCTTTTGCAAGCAAAGTCGCATACTTGGTTGTGATAGCAGTCCTTACATTTTGCCATCATTCATCCTCCTATCTAACTCTGCTTTTGCATCTTCGTAGGTCAAAAAGAAAGATTTTCCAATGTCCGCTTTAGTAATCTCAAAAACGCCGATGTTGTCAGACAGCTTGATTTTGATGGTTTTGTCCTTTTTGACACTCAGACCAGAAACTCTGTATTCGACAGGCTCCGTTTTGCACAGAAATTCAGCAACTCTGAAAATCGTGTCTCCGATTGCGCACGGGAACTCCACGAAATGGGAACTGTCTTTGAAATGTTCGCAGATTCCGTGGTTTCTCAACACTGTTTCGGTGCAAAATTCAAGGCAAGCACCGTAACTCAGGCAGTCCTTACAAGTTTTTTTCACTGTTCATCCTCCTATAAATCGCAGCTTGCGCTTCCTGTTCCGTTGCAAATATCTTCTCGCCCCATCTGCCACGGCACAGGCGACGAACGACGATGCACATATCCATGTTATCCCGGAAATAAATCTCCGTCACAACGCCCTTGACGGGCTTGTTGTAGACTCTTGTGTCACGGACACACCATACCTCGTCGCCAACTTTGCAGGGGAGCTGAATGGTATTTTCGGGGAGTGTGCGGGTGTTCCATGTTTTCCATGTTTTTTCACGGAGATAATTGAAAGTATCTTTGTCTTTCAGATAAGGGCTGTTGTTTTCTAATTCAAAAACCATTTTACAGCCATTGCAAAAAAGTTGCGGATATGTGCCAACCAGATCATCGTTTCGCTCGATTTCGTAGATTGCAGAACATCCGCAAAATGGGCATTTCTCTTTTTCCATATTGTACTCCTAACTCAAATATTCATCATAGTACCTAGTAAACATCGTCCGCAGTTCAGACGGCTTCACATCATGTGAATCCATGAACGAAACAAACTCAGCCCACAGGTATTCGTAAAGGTCGATTCCCGCTTGAATGTCTGCATCGAATTGGGAGCCGTCCCGGTCATAGCCGTATTTGCTGGACGGCTCCCCGATTCCATGCTTGCGGGGGTTAAGATTCCGTGCCATTCAGAAGCTCCGGGTTGTCGTGGATGTTGCCGATGACTTCGACCCGCTCATTCATGCCAGCCATAAAAACGCCAGACCAGCCCCCGATAAGACGAAACATCAGTGCAGAAAACTCGTTGTCCCAAACAACCTCATAGAATACAGCGGTTCCGTCCTTGTTCGTGTACTTTGCAATATCGCCCTCAAAAATCCGCTTGCCGTTCTTGTCGGTCAGCCCGGTATACTGACCCACGGTGTTGGCATCAACTTCGTGGCTCTCAGCGTGACGGTTTTTCAGCATGATAAATGGGTTCAGATCGTCAGCGATCTGATACAACGTCCCTTCAATCCATTCACCGTTGTCCGTCCGCTTGCCCCGGAACAGAATTTCTCTTGCCATGTTCGCACCTCCTCAGACAAAGTAAATGCCCATAATCCGCTCGACAGGGTGGGCTTCGCACTCCATCAGAACCCGCTCCGCTTCCGTGTCGGTGCTGGGCATGGGGGCGATGATGATGCAGTCCCCGTTGCAAAGGGTGTCCTCCTGATCGTGGACGAACAGGGCTGGCTTCGTGTGGCTCTCTGCCTTGCTGACCTCGATGCAGTCAACCACGGAAAACTCCACAGGATGCCCGTTGATGGTGAAAATGTCGTTCATTGGTTTACCTCCTTGAAAGTGGTGGGGCGATGAACGCCCCGTGTTGATTGTCATGTCCTCTTGACACTTCAAATTATACAGCATTGGTGGGGAAATGTCAATAGGTTTTTATCAGGAATTAATGGCTATTTTTGATCGTGGGTGGATGCGCCCCGTTTCCCCGTATGCCCGGTAGGTCAGGCGTGGTATCAGATTACCGTAAAATCTGCTCGGTCACAGTAGCAAATCCCATCTGGATTGTATTTGTTCTTATAAGATTCTAGTTCAACGAGGAAGTTCTTTTCGATTTTGTCATAAAAAACGCAAGTTCCTACTTCTCCGGTTTCAACCATGCGAACCATTTTACCAACGATTCTGCCAAAAGATAAACGCTTGTCCATACTCATTTCCTTTCTCATGGTCGGGAGGGTTGCCCCTCCCGGTGGGTGGTTAGTCAGCAATGAAAACCTTATTGCCCTTGAAGAAAGGCAGACGGGCAACGCTGGGGTTGGTGGGCATCTGATACTCATAATGGCCGGCGATGATGGACTTGATCTCGATGCCGTTGGGGTTAAAGCCCCAAGTGCCGTTGAACTTCTCACGGATTGCATTAACTGCGCTCTCAATGCTGTTGTCAGTCATGTTGGTGAAATCATCGGTGCGCTCGGTGATGCCGTTGAGAATGTAAGAAACTCTGTAAATCTTTTCCATGATGTTTTCTCCTTTTCTTTCATCGGGTGGTGTTCTTTAAGTGTCTTTATTATACACCCTCCATCCCTGTTTGCCAATAGGTTTTTACCAATTTCTTGATATATTTTCAAGCAAAAGAAAATCCCCATCCGAAGATGGGGAATCTTATAAATGCTTTATAATGCGCTCAGTGCCTTTGTACACGATGCTTTTCGTCTGATAGACCGACAGCCCAAATTCTTCCGCAAGCGGTTCAAACAGGATTCCGTCAAGCAACCGCCGTTTCAGAATCGCACGGTCACGCTCGTTAAATATCCACTGGTCAATAACGGCTTCGATTTCGCATCGTGGGCGGTTATACCGCTCGATATTCTTCCGCAAGGTCAACCACCTCCAAGCCGATTTTTCGGGCGTATTCAACCTCTTTTCTGAGTATGCCAATCGGCTGGGTGGTCAGGTACATCTTATCGCAGACCATGAGCAAGTCGGTTTCGATGTTGTACAGTTTTTCGCCGGGAGTGTCGGCGTACAGATGCCAAAACGCAAGGACATTGCACACAAAGGTATGCTCCGGGAACCGCTTTTGAAGGTCGGTCACAACATCCAGGCATTTCCGGGCTTTCTGATCGTAGGGGCTGTGTGCGACATAGATTGTCAACGGCGTGTCCTCCGTACTCTCATGCCCTTAGCCTTCTTCTTCCGCTTCGTACGCTTCCGCATTCTCGCTGTAGCCATTGTAAATATCACCGTCATTTCCAATAATATTTGCATCGCCACCGTCGCTTGTTACGGCTTCGTAACTCACATAGTCGTATTGCATCCATGCGTAAAGCCATGCTGCGTTGGAAGCAAAAAGCAGAAGCACGGAGACAATCAGCGCAATCCAAATGCGCTTTGTGTGTCTCTCAGCCCTTGCCATTTCCGTTTCGTGGACGATGTAGGGGACATTTTCGGGAGCGGTCGCAGGAACGCAACCGTCACAGTTTTCACAAGCCATATTTATACCTCCAAATGTGTTTTTACCTCCAAACAAAAAGCGGAACAGGGGTGGACGGGCTGGAGGTAAACGCCCGTCCTCGGTGTTGCAATCACCGATTCCCCTGTTCCTATGGTAGCATATCGTCAGCCAAAAATCAAGATAGCAGTCCGAGAATATTTGTTACAAGTGTGCCGATGCCGGAGGTTGCAATCACCCAAAACAGCTTGTTCCAAGTGTCTAGTTTGGCAGACAGAAGTTCAATCCGCTTGTCATCGTTGGCAAACTTTTTGTCGGACTCTTTTTGAATGCGGTTACATTCGGTCTGGGGGACGTACCGCCCGTCCAGAAACTCTAAATCACGGTCATCCAGCATCAGCCGTCACCCAGTTTCTTTCTGTTCATCGCCCGTTGGCTGTCGCCCACGCCGGGGGTGGTGGGGTCGGTGAACACGCCGATGATTGCCACCACAACACAGCCCAGACGGAAGGGATTGCCAAATAGTGCGACAATCTCAGCCCACAGCAGTTCCCAACTGGTGAACATTTCGGGGGAAACATTCATTGCCGCCAGGATGGTTGCGCCCAGACCCAGCCAGAAAGCCCAGTTTTGGAAGCGGACAGGGATGTTCATTCTCAGATGTTCGATAATCTTGTTCATGGTTCATTGTCCTTTCTTCATTTCCTCGATGGCCAGTCTGACGGCTACCTCCACGACACGAACAGCGATAGCCGCACTCTCAGCACGGGTGGTGAATAGTTCGGGGGCAAACTCCCCATTGCCTACACCGTTCACGATTCCAAGCTCCGTTGCCTTTGCGATTTCTCTTGCGTACCAGATATCGTTGGGGACATCGGTGTAATGCTGCACCAGACTTGCATAGTCGGGCAGACAGAAACCACGGGTTTTCACATACTCCACGCAAATGTCCCGGTACTGAACCTTGTTTTGATAGTTGCCCTCGATAACACGAATGGTTTTTCCGTTGACGGAAACCACCATACCGACATGATCCGGGGAGCCAGTGCAAGCACCGCTCTTTGCATCCCAGTCGTACATGACGATATCTGCAAGGTCGGGTACATAGTTGTCCCGTTCCTCCCATCTTCCGATAGCCTTGTAAAGCTCGATCATGGGAGCGCAACCGCACTCAGGGAGAATGATATCGGAAATGCCCAGTTGGATACCGATGAAAGACATGAAGGCGGCGCACCATGCATCGTCGTATTGGAGCCGATAACCACGGGGGAGATTTCTTTGGCTGTTGTAAATGTCAACGATCCGCTTATGCTCAATCGTTCCCTCAACCACGCCCAGATATTTCTGAGCTTCCTCAACTACCCTCTGACGGATAGCCTGTTCGGACATACCGAGGAAAATTTCTATTTTTGCCATAGATTAACCTCCCGCCCATGCCGTGTTGAATGAATCAAGGGAGCCTTGCACTTCGGGATGGTTTGCAGCCAGCGCATTCAGCAGAACGCCAAGGGTGTTGATTTTGTACTTGCTCAGAATGACGGAATCGACATACTCCTTGTTTGCCGCATCGTTTGCGTTAACGGGGTCGGCTACACCTCGAACGACTGCATCAGAACCATCATTCTGAATGTTCACAACTTGCTTGTCTGCGGTAATCTCCGCATAGCCGATGCCGATATCATGCCGGAATTTGATGTTTTTGACATACAGATTTTCAGGGATGATATCAGTCCAAACATAAATTCCAAGTTCGGGGTTTGCTTTCAGACAGACATACACAGCACCGCTGTCGATGTTGGTGTAAAACATACCGGGAATGCCGGGGTAT
>JAZNNW010000112.1:0-1690 GCA_045580485.1 Candidatus Avilachnospira sp.
CTTGGGAGTGAACTGCGGAATGAGTACCGGCAGAAACGGCATCGTTCTCAACGACCAGGGCGGTAACCGTATGGATGTCACTGATGAGGTCACCGCCACACTCCGAGCCGAGGCACATCATCCTCCCGTGGTGATGGATGCAGCCGGATTCTGTACCGAGCATTCTGCCAGGAGCCGCAGCATCGGCTATGAGGAAGAAACTTCTCCTACGCTCCGAGCCGGTGTTGTCCCCGCCACCGTATATGAGAACCACAGCCAGGACACCCGCTACACCGGTCCCGTGGATACCGCTCCTACGGTATCTGCAACTTACGGCATGGGCGGGAACAATCAGCCCTTCGTGGTCAGCGGCGAACAGCCCTCCTGCAATTGGGACGGTCAGCAGACTGCGCCCACGCTCACGGCACACAATGCCGGAGGCAATCAGCGGATGCCTGACAAGAACCACTTCAACTGCGTTCTGCAGGCTTTCGGTATCTCTTCCAAAGATAGCAACGGCATGAAATCCGCAAATCCTCATGTTGGATTTTATCATGCTGACACTTCACGAACCCTGGATGCCAATGGCGGCAATCCCACCTGTAACCAGGGCGGAACAATTGTAATCGAGGGCAACGGAACGCGCCCCTCTCACCAGGGAGATGGCTATAAGGAATCCGATGTGATGTATACCCTCAATACGGTCGACCGCCATGCTGTTTATTCTATGACCACAGGCAGCTTTGCCCAGGTTTCCGAGAACATGGCTCCTACGGTTCTCGCCCGTGACTATAAAGACCCCACCACCGTTTGCTACGGCATCGGCAGGGATACATTCAACCAGGGTAAAAACGCCAAGTTCGCTCCCACCTTTGAGCAGGAACTTCAGCCTACTCTCGTTGCCAAAGGCCCCGGTGCTATTCAGAGCGGGTACACCGTCCGCAGGTTGACTCCCACCGAGTGCGCCAGACTACAGGGTTTCCCTGACTGGTGGTGTGATGACCTGGGCATCGAACCGACCACGGATGACCTCCGTTATTGGTACGATGTCTTTGAAACCCACCGCAGGATCGTGGGCAGTTCCTCAAAGCCCAAATCTCTGAAGCAGATTGCCAAGTGGCTGCGTGACCCGCATTCGGATGCCGCCGAGTATAAGATGTGGGGCAACGGCGTAGCTCTCCCGTGCGTGGTTTTCGTGCTTTCCGGCATCGCATATTGCCATTCCTTTACTGACGAGGCTGAATAATATAGTCCTCCGCTCCGTTGATATACTTCTCATAGTCGATGCGGAGGACACTTCCTTCGCTGTGGTGGTAACACATATGACCCGCCCAGCCAAGGAAGCAGATCGTCCCGTCTGACTGTAATGCCATGATGTCATCTACTTCCCGGTCCGTTGCGAGAACTCCATCACCGAAGGTGATACCTTCCATAGCTGCATCTGCCATGAAACGGAAACGGATCGGTTTGCTCCGCAGCATGATGTAGACCTTTTCTTCCTTGCCAATAAGTTCTCTGATGGTTCGCATAAGTTTTACACTCCTGTTTTGATATTCCTACAAGAGCGCATAAAAGAACAGCCCCATCGATAACGACGGGACTGTGAGCAGACATTCCATATAGCCCCATCGTTCAAGCATTAGCACCTTACCATCCGGCAGGTTGCTGTGCGGTCATAGAGCTTGTCTCTCGCGCACTCTTTATAGGTGTA
>JAZNNW010000113.1:0-43738 GCA_045580485.1 Candidatus Avilachnospira sp.
AAATTTTCCTTTGATATTATATCATGCCTGCGAACAAATTTGAAGAAAAAAAGACAAGATTCTATATAATGTTTTTCGTTTTTCAGATATGCTTGAAACAGAGTAAAAAACCTGAGAAAGGATGCTGATATTCATGAACGCAAAGCAAGCCGTCAAGTTGGCCCAGGCCAATAAGACCATCATCCCTGCCTTTAACATTCCCTACCTGCCCATGGTGGAGCCTGTTGTTCAGGCCATCGTGGATGAAAACTCTCTGGCTATGGTCCAGGTTGCCCGTCTGGAATGGGAAAAGTTCGAGTCCGAAAGCCCCGAAGCCGTGGCAAAGGAGTATTTCAAGTTTGCCAAGGAAGGCTACACCCTGCTCCATCTGGATCATGTCCCCGCCATTGACGAGGACCAGAAGCTGGTTGACTTCCTGCCTCTGCTCCAGAGAGCTCTGGATGCCGGTTATCAGTCCATCATGGTGGACGGCTCCCGTCTGCCTCTGGATGAGAACATTGCCGTCACCGCCAAGGCTGCTGCCATTGCTGCCAAGTATGATGCAGCGGTGGAAGCCGAGCTGGGTGCTGTCTCCGGTCACGAAGGCGACGGCATCGGCCTGAGCTACGAAGAGCTCTTCACCACCAAGAAGGGCTTTACCAAGACCGATGAGGCTGAGCGCTTCGCCAAGGAATCCGGCTGTGACTGGCTGTCCGTTGCTGTCGGCAGCTTCCATGGTGCCATTGCTGCCTCCACCAAGCACCTGAAGAAGCCCGAAGCCCGTCTGGATATCGACCATATCGTCGCTCTGGCAAAGGCTACCGGCAACATGCCTCTGGTTCTTCACGGCGGCTCCGGCATCAAGCAGGATTACATCCTCCGGGGTGTGGAAAGCGGCATCGCCAAGATCAATGTGGCCACCGAGATCCGTCAGCCCTACGAGTTCGCTCTGGAAGAGAAGCCCGGCAACATTGCCTATGCTCAGGAGAAGGTCTATGACCGTACCCGTTGGGTCATGCGTGAGTTCCTGCGCACCACCGGCAATCACGACAAACTGAAATAAGGAGAAATTGATATGAAAAAAATGACTTTCGCTCTTTGCTTCTGCAACCGCGGCTTCATGCCCGGTGAACTGATCTACGGTGCCCGTGAAGATATGATCAAGGCTGTCACCGATGCCGGCTATGATTATATTGCCATGGATGCCGAGCTGACCCGTTACGGCGGTGTCGAGACCCGTGATGAAGGCCGCCTGTATGCCAAGTGGCTGAAGGAGCATGAAGGCCAGTATGACGGCGTCATCTTCTCCATGCCCATTTTCGCCGATGAAAACGGCGCCATCACCGCTCTGCAGGATGCCGGTGTGCCCATCCTCATGCAGGCTTATCCCGATGAAATCGGCAAGATGGACTTTGCCCATCGCCGTGACGCTTACTGCGGCAAGTTCTCCGTCACCGATGTGTTCACCCAGTATGAGGTGCCCTTCACCGTCATGAAGCCCCATGTGGTTCATCCCCTGAGCGAGAAGTTCCAGGAGAACCTCCGTGACTTCGCTGCCATCTGCCGTGTGGTCAATGGCATGAAGCGCTTTAATCTGGGCTGCATCGGCGCCCGTACCACTGCCTTCAAGACCGTCCGTTTCGACGAGATCGCCATGCAGAAGTACGGCATCAATGTGGAGTCCTTCGACCTGAGCGAACTGTTTGCCAAGGTCAAGGAAAAGACCGATGACGATCCCGTGGTTCTGGCCAAGGTGGAGCGTCTGGAGAACTACACCGACTTCACCCGTGTTCCCGAGAGCAACAAGCTGACTCTGGCCAAGATCTCTGTGGTTATCGACGAGTACATCGAAGAGTATCATCTGGATGCCCTGGCACTGCGCTGCTGGAACGAGATGGAGACCTATCTCCGTGTCTGCCCCTGCGTCCTGCTGTCCGAGCTGAACGACCGCGGCATCGCAGCTTCCTGCGAGATCGATATGTGCTCCGCCATCTGCATGCACGCCATGAAGCTGGCAACCGAATCTCCCTGCGCCGTTCTGGACTGGAACAACAACTACGGCGATGACGAGAACAAGGTTATCCTGTTCCACTGCGGTCCCGTTGCCCAGAGCCTCATGGCAGGCAAGGGCACTGTCACTGAGCATAAGATGTTCGCCAAGAACGATCCCGGTTCCGGCTGGGGCTGCAACGAAGGCCGCATCAAGGCTATGCCTGTGACCATCTCCAACTGCCAGACCAAGGACGGCAAGATCATCATCTACGCCTCCGAGGCCAAGTTCACCGATGATGTTATCGAACCCGAATTCTTCGGCTGCGGCGGTGTCTGCGAGATTCCCGACCTGCAGAACAAGCTCATCAAGCTGGCTCGCGGTGGCTTCAAGCACCATACCGCCATCGTGGAAGGTCATGTGAAGGAGATCCTGAAGGAAGCCTTCACCACCTACCTGGGCTACGACTGGGTGGAAATCGACTAAACTGTAAAAGGCGACCCCATCGGGTCGCCTTTTTGAAAATCGCAAAATGAGGTGATCGAAATGATCAGTCTTGGTATTGATATCGGCGGTACCGGCTGTAAATGCGTGGCCTTCCGGGAGGATGGCACCCAGCTGGCCCTGTCCTATAAGGAATATCCCAATCCCTCCGGAAAAGTCAATCTGGATGCGGAAATTCTGCGGGATTCTGTGTTTTTTGTCACAGAAAACTGCGTAAAAGAACTGCTTGACCCCAAGGAAGTGGCAGCCATCACCGTGGCATCCTTCGGCGAGTCCTTTGTCCCTGTGGCAAAAAGCGGCAAGCCTTTGACGGATATCATCCTGTACTTCGCCAACACGGAAAGCACGGATTTTGATGCTCTGGTGGAAAAAATCGGAGCAGAGAAGGTCATGGAGGTGACCCGTGTCCTGCCCGATGCGTCCTATTCTCTGTCCAAAATGCTCTATACAGAGAAAACCGTCACAGAGCCTGTCTGGAAATATCTGTTTGTGGCAGCTTATCTGTCCTTCTGCTTCTCCGGTGAAGCAGTCTGCGATGAGTCTCTGGCCTGCCGCAGCCTTCTGTATGATGTGAAGAATCATTGCTGGTCCAGGGAACTGGTCGAAGCTGCCGAGATCAAGATTGAGCAGCTGCCGGAAGTGAAGACTGCCGGCTCCGTGGTGGGCAAGCTCCTTCCCGAAGTGGCAAAGCAGCTGGGTCTTTCCGAAGATGTGAAGATCGTCAGCGGCTGCCATGACCAGATCGTCAATGCCCTTGGCGCAGGCGTCTGCGCACCGGGCGAAGCCGTGGATACCACCGGCACTGTGGAGTGCATTACTCCCTTGTTTGCCGAAATGCCCGGCATGAACTTTGTGGAAAACAACTTTGCCTGCGTGCCCTATCTGGATGATCTGGGCTATGTGACCTATGCCTATAATGTCTCCGGCGGCGCTGTGGTCAAGTGGTACCGGGATGCTCTGGCAGCCCACCTGCGGCAGCAGGCAGCAGAGGAAAACTGCAGCATTTACGACCTTTTGAACCGGGTCTGCCCTGCAGAACCCACCAAGCTGCTGGTTCTGCCTTTCTTCCAGGGCATGGGCGGCACCCCGGAAGTGGACCCCAATGCCACCGGTTTGATCGCAGGTCTCACTACCGGCACCACTCTGCCGGAGATCTACCGTGCCATTCTGGAAGGTCTCTGCTTTGAAATGCAGTACAATCTGGAAAAACTGGGCGAAGGCAAGGTCAACCCCACCCGGCTCTATGCCTGTGGCGGTGGTGCCAGATCCAAGGTCTGGCTGCAGATCAAGGCCGATGTCTGGGGCAGAGAGATCGTCCCCGTGGAGACGGAGGAGACCGGCGCTCTGGGCAGCGCCATTCTGGGCTTTGCTGCCGTCACCGGTGCAGAGAGCATCTGCAAACTGGCAAAGAAATTTGTCCGTCACGGAAAGGCTGTTCAGCCCAATGCAGAGCGCCATGCCTACTATAAAAAGCAGTACGAAACCTATAAAAAATACCGCGAATTCGCGAAGACGATTTAGGAGGTACTTATGCAGTACAGTAAGTATATCGGTCGGGAAGAGCAGCTTTCCGGCGTGGAAGAGCACCGTCTGGTCGGCGGCAGAGGCGACGGTATGCGCCTGTTTGAAGTCCGCAACGGTCTGGGTCTGGAATGTACAATTTCTGCTGACCGCTGTGCAGATCTGTCCCGTGTGACCTTCATGGGTCGGAATATGGGCTATTTCTCCGCCAACGGCTATGTGGCTCCCACTTATTATGACCATGTGGAAGCCGGCTGGCTCAAGGGCTTCACAGCCGGTTTCCTGACCACCTGCGGTCTGGTGGCTGTTGGCAGCCCCTGCGTGGACGAAGGCGAGGCACTGCCGCTCCACGGCAGCATTTCCAACACCCCTGCCGAGCACATCTGGTGGCACCGGGAAGCCGATGCACTGGTGGTGGAAGCAGACATCAACGATGCCGGTATCTTCAGCCGCAAGCTGCGGATGCACCGTCAGATCAAGTTCTCTACCAAGGAGAACAAGGTGACTCTCACCGATACTGTGGAGAATGTGGGCGACACCGAAAGCCCCGTCATGATCCTCTATCATATGAATATGGGTTACCCCCTGCTCAGTGAAAAGGCAGAGGTCTCCATCCCCTCCGACCGGGTCATTCCCCGGAACGAGAAGGCAGCCTCCAATATCGATACCCATTTGCAGATGCTGCCTCCCACAGACGGCTATGAAGAAGAGTGCTTCTTCCATGAGTTTGATAAGGAAGGCAAGGCATCTATTTACAATCCCGAGATCGGTCTGGGTCTGACCATCACCTTTGATCCCAAGGTTCTGGATCGGTTCTGTGAGTGGAAGATGATGGGCAGCCACGACTATGTTCTGGGTCTGGAACCCGGCAACAGCACGCCCGAAGGCCGTGATGTCCTGCGTCAGAAGGGTCAGCTCCACTTCATCAAGCCCGGTGAGCAGAAGGAATATTCCTTCACCGTTGATTTCTTTGAAAAATGATAAAAAGTGCGTCACCATGGTGACGCACTTTTTTAATGACAGAAGTAAATGCGTGTGTTATGATAAGAAAAAAGCAAAAGGGGAGTATATGATGAAACTTTCCGTCTTCATGGCACCGCAGTCTTTTACTTCTTACAGCCAATTGATCGACTTTTGCGTAAAAAATCGCATTACCGGTCTGGAGCTGTTCCCCATGTTTGAGCTGGAGGAAAGTACACCGGAAAAGGCAAAGGCTATCGCTGAAGAGGCGAGGGCTAAGGGGTTGCAGATCACCTGTTTTTCTGCCGGTGTGGATCTGGCAGCCAACGACGGCATCGACCGTGTTTCTCAGCTGAAAAACTGGGTGGACTGTGCTGCTGCCGCCGGAAGTCCTTATCTGCATCATACGCTGGCATTGAGCCTGACCCCCTCTTACGGTGCTGTGACCTTCCGTGATATCAAGGAGCGGGTGACCCCCAAAGCCAGAGAGGTCTTTGACTATGCTGCTGACAAGGGGGTTCTGTGCCTCTATGAGGATCAGGGGCTTTACTGCAACGGTGCTGCCAGATTTGGCGATTTCCTTGGACAGCTGGACCGTCCTGCCGGTGTCTGTCTGGATCTGGGCAACTGCCTGTTTGTGGATGAAATGCCCGAGAAGTTTGCCGGTCTGTTCCTGCCCCTTATCAAGCATGTCCATCTGAAAGATTATCTGGTTCGCCCTGCCTCCATGCCCCATCCCGGTGAGGGCTGCTATGTGTCTGCCCAAGGCAACTATCTCATTGAAATGCCCATGGGTCGCGGCTCTGTGAATTTTGAAACGGTCTTTGCCATGCTTCTGCGGCAGGGCTATGACGGCTGGTTCTCCACAGAGTATGCCGGCCCCGGTGATGTGGAGGCTCTGGAACTTGGTATCCGCAATGTCCGCCGCTACCATGAAAATGCCCTCCGCACGGCTGCCATTGCAGGCACATCTGATCTGCTTTCCGCAGAATAAAATTGACATTTGGCGAGTTTTTCGGTAAAATTAAGAACATCTTGAAGAAAAATAGGGAGTTGTGTCTATGAAACGGATGGATTACATCAGCTGGGATGAATATTTCATGGGTATCGCCATGCTGGCTGCAAGAAGAAGCAAAGACCCCAGTACGCAGGTAGGTGCCTGCATCGTGTCTGCCGATAATATCATCATTTCCACCGGCTATAACGGCATGCCCAAGGGCTGTTCCGATGATGAATTCCCCTGGGATCGGGAAGGCGCAGAGACCAAATATCCCTTCGTGGTCCATGCGGAGCTGAATGCGATCCTCAACGCCAACGGTCGTGACCTGCGTGGCAGCCGGATCTATGTGGCACTGTTTCCCTGCAATGAATGTGCCAAGGCCATCATCCAGAGCGGTATCAAAGAGGTGCTGTATCTGTCCGATAAGTATGCAACCACTCCAGGTACTCTGGCCTCCAAACGGATGCTGGATGCAGCCGGTGTCAAGTACACCCAGCTGACTCCCTCTCTGGAGAGCATCACTCTGGATTTCGTCCCCGAAGAAAACAAAAAATAAGGTTTGCTTCCAAAACGCACCTGACTGGTTCAGGTGCGTTTTTTGCGGTTGCTTTTTCTGTTGAACCGTGATAGAATGGCAAGGATTTTGCGTTTGGAAGGAAAGAAATGCCATGGAAAATAAACAGAAAAGAAGTAACTTCTCCGGTTCCATCGGTTTCGTGCTGGCAGCTGCCGGCAGTGCCGTTGGTCTGGGTAACATCTGGCGGTTCCCGTACCTGGCTGCCAAAGATGGCGGCGGTGTGTTCCTGCTGTGCTATGTGATTTTGGCCTTGACCTTTGGCTTTGCACTGCTGACCACAGAGATCGCCATCGGCCGTAAGACCGGTCAGAGCCCCCTGACGGCCTACGGTGTGGTCCACAAAAAGTGGAAGTGGATCGGTGTAGTAGCCTGCATGATCCCTGCCATCATCCTGCCTTATTACAGTGTTGTGGGCGGCTGGATTCTCAAGTATCTGTCCATTTATATCACCGGCAACGGCAGTGCTGCTGTCCAGACCGGTTATTTCGGTGATTTCATTGCTTTGCAGTGGGAACCTGTGGTCTGGTTTGTCATCTTTCTTGCCATCACTGCTTTTGTGGTCTACAAGGGCGTCAACAACGGTATCGAGAAGATGTCCAAAGTCATGATGCCCATTCTGCTGGTGCTGATTATTGTCATTTCCTGCTTCTCTCTGACCCTCTCCCACACCGATGCCAACGGCGTTACCCGTACCGGTCTGCAGGGTCTGAAGATCTATGCGGTACCCAACTTTTCCGGTATGACCTTAGGCGATTTCGTCCATGTACTTATGGATGCCATGGGTCAGCTGTTCTATTCCATCTCCGTTGCCATGGGTATCATGATTACCTACGGCTCCTATGTGAAGAAGGAGACCAACCTGGTCAAGTCTGTCAATCAGATTGAACTGTTCGATACCATTGTGGCATTCCTGGCAGGTCTTATGATCGTCCCTGCCGTGTATACCTTCATGGGCACTGAGGGCATGACCGAAGGCACCGGTCTCATGTTCGTGTCTCTGCCCAAGGTTTTTGCTGCCATGGGCGGTATCGGCACGGCTGTTGCCATTGTCTTCTTCATCATGGTCACCTTTGCTGCACTGACCTCCTCTGTTTCCATCATGGAGGCTGTGGTAGCCAGCTTTATGGATCAGTTCCGTATGGAGCGGAAAAAGGCTACCCTGGTGGTCACCGCCATGGCACTGGTGCTGGGCTTTGTGGTCTGCCTGGGCTACAATGTCTTTAAGTTCTCTCTGACCCTGCCCAACGGCACGGTGGCACAGATTCTGGATGTGATGGACTATCTGGCAAACTACATCCTCATGCCTGTGGTTGCCATCGGCACCTGCATCCTCGTCGGCTGGATCGTTATGCCCAAGACGGTGATCGAAGAAGTCACCTTCGGCGGTCTGAAGTTCGGCAGAGAGAAGCTCTATGTGGTCATGGTCAAATTCGTGACCCCAGTGATGCTGGTTCTGCTGCTGGCTCAGGCGCTGGGTCTGTTGGTATAAATCTTTTGCCGGGACGGTCAAACCGTCCCGGCATTTTGCGTATATCAAACCTCAAAGGTGGGAAATGTACAAATTAGACAAAGAGAGCCGTGGGAAATCTGTTCTTTTTTTACGGCACATTTTCCGTCAGAACTTGACTATTTTTCACCCATGCGATATGATAATCGACAGAGTAAAACAACGGCTGAAAGGAGCGCAACCGGTCATGATGCATACCATGGTACACAGCAAAGTTTACACTTGTTGCGATCCCGGTCAGGTCGGGAGTTTTGTTTCCGTTTCGGTTTTTTCGAAAGCTTGTTTCCCCTTTTGTGGTGCTGCTTTCGGAAAAGCCGTTTTTTTATAAGCTGAGAAGGATGTGACAGCATGAAGAAAAGATACTTGATTTTGGAAGACGGTACGATTTTCCAGGGCTGGGCCTTTGGCGCCGATGAGGCCGTCATGGGCGAACTGGTGTTCCATACGGGCGTGGTCGGCTATGTGGAAAATCTCACAGACCCCCGCTACTGCGGCCAGATTTTGATGCAGACCTTCCCCACTGTGGGCAACTACGGCATCATGGAGGAGGATTTCGAGGGCAAGCCGCTGCTCAGCGGCTATGTGGTCAAGGAGTTCTGCCACCTGCCCAGTAATTTCCGCTGCGAATACGATCTGGATACCTTCCTGAAAAAGCACAACATCCCCGGCCTGTGCGGCGTGGACACCCGGGAACTGACCAACCGCATCCGGGAATATGGCGTAGTCAATGCCATGATCACGGAAAAGCTGCCGGAGGTCTTTGAAGAGATCGCCGCTTTCGCTGCCAAGGATACGGTTGCAAAGGCCACCTGTGAGGCATCCTATGTCAGCGAAGCAGAAGGGGAGCAGCAGGCCCATGTGGTTCTGGTGGACTACGGTGTCCAGAAGAGCCTCATCCGTTCTCTCAACCACCATGGCTGCAAGGTTACAGTCGTTCCTGCTTTCACCTCCGGTGAGGATATTCTGGCTCTGGAGCCTGATGGAATCGTCCTTTCCGGCGGTCCCGGCAATCCTGCCGAGAATACCGGCTGCATCGAGGTCATTAAGAGCCTCATTGGCAAAAAGCCCATTATGGGTGTGGGTCTGGGTCACCAGATGCTGGCCATCGCCATGGGCGGTAAAACCAAAAAAATGAAATACGGTCATCGTGGCGGCAATCAGCCCTGCCGTGATCTGAATGGCACCCGGACTTATATCACCGCCCAGAACCATGGCTATAAAGTTCTGGCGGACACCGTTCCCAATGCCGAAGAGACCTTCTGCAATGTCAACGACGGCTCCAACGAAGGTCTCCGCTATCCTGCCCACAAGGCATTTTCCGTGCAGTTCCATCCCGATGGCTGCACCACCGGCGCAAAGAACGCCAATATGCTCTACGAACAGTTCATGACCATGATGAAGGAGGGTTAAACTATGCCGCTGAATCCGCAGATCAAAAAAGTTCTTGTCATCGGCTCCGGCCCTATCGTCATCGGTCAGGCCGCAGAGTTTGACTATGCCGGTGCACAGGCCTGCCGTGTGTTGAAAGAAGCGGGCTTGGATGTGGTGCTGGTCAATTCCAACCCCGCCACCATCATGACCGACAACGCCATGGCCGATGAGATCTATCTGGAACCTCTGACCTCTCAGACCATCAAGCGTATCATTGAAAAAGAAAAGCCCGATTCCATGCTGGCCGGTCTTGGCGGTCAGGTGGGTCTGACCATTGCCATGGAGCTGAATAAGGAAGGCTTCCTTCAGAGCCACAATGTGAAGCTCCTGGGCACCAATGCCGAATCGATTTCCAAGGCAGAAGACCGTCAGCTGTTCAAGGATACCATGGACAGCATCCATCAGCCCACCATCGCCTCCGATATCGCCAATACCCTGGAAGAGGCTCTGGCGGTTGCTGACCGCATCGGCTATCCTGTCATCGTCCGTCCTGCCTTCACCCTTGGCGGCGCAGGCGGCGGTGTTGCCTATTCCGAAGAGGAACTGCGTATTGTCGCCCGTACGGGCCTTGATATGTCTCCCATTACCCAGATTCTGGTGGAGCGCTATATCAAGGGCTGGAAGGAGATCGAATTTGAGACCATGCGGGATGCCGCCGGCAACGCCATTGCCGTCTGCTCCATGGAAAACTTTGACCCTGTGGGCGTCCACACCGGCGACTCCATCGTTGTGGCTCCTGCCCTGACTCTGGCACAGAAAGAATACCAGATGCTCCGCAAGGCCGCTCTGGATATTGTGGAAGCGCTGGAAATCGTGGGCGGCTGTAACTGCCAGTTTGCTCTGAATCCCGAGAGCTTTGAATATGCTGTTATTGAGGTCAATCCCCGTGTCTCCCGTTCCTCCGCTCTGGCATCCAAAGCCACGGGCTATCCCATTGCAAAGATCACAACCAAGGTAGCTCTGGGCTATACTCTGGACGAGATCACCAACGATATCACCGGCAAGACCTGCGCCTGCTTCGAGCCTGCGGTAGACTATGTAGTCGTAAAGTTCCCCAAGTGGCCCTTTGATAAGTTCTATGGTTCCAGCCGTGAACTGGGTACCCAGATGAAGGCCACCGGCGAAGTCATGTCCATCGCCCCCAGCTTTGAAATGGCCATCATGAAGGCTGTCCGTGGTGCCGAGATCGGTCTGGATACCCTCAATGCCAAGCCCATTTCCGATGAAGCCCTGGAACAGCGGCTCCACCATCAGGATGACCGCCGCCTGTTCACCGTCTTTGAAGCCCTGAAAGCCGGCTGGTCCATCGATGACATCCACCGCATCACCATGATCGATGAGTGGTTCTTGGGCAAGCTGCTGAACCTGGTGGAATTTGAAAAGTCCATTGAAGGTGTGGCACTGGACAAGAAAGAATATATGAAGGCCAAGAAGATGGGCTATCCAGACAAAGCTCTGGAGCGCATCACCGGTCACGAGCTGCCCCCCAAGAAGTGGGCTTACTACAAGATGGTGGATACCTGCGCCGCAGAGTATAATGCCACCACACCTTACTTCTATTCCACCTTCGATAACTTCTGTGAAGCCCGCCGTTTCCGCCGTTCCGGCAGACCTGTGGTCATGGTTCTGGGCTCCGGTCCCATCCGAATCGGACAGGGTATCGAATTCGACTATTCCTCCGTCCATTGCGTGTGGACTTTGAAGGAACTGGGCTACGATGTGGTCATCGTCAACAACAACCCCGAAACCGTCTCCACCGACTATGATACTGCCGACCGCCTGTACTTCGAGCCTCTGACCCCCGAAGATGTCATGAACATCATCGAGGTGGAGAAGCCCGTCGGCGTTGTGGTTGCCTTCGGCGGTCAGACCGCCATCAAGCTGACCGAATTCCTGGATAAGAGCGGTGTCCCCATTCTGGGTACCAGCCGTGACAGCATCGACCTGGCGGAAGACCGTGCCAGATTCGATGCTCTGCTGGAGGAATTCAGCATCCGCAGACCCAAGGGCAAGGGTGTCGATTCTCTGGAAGAAGCACTGGCAACGGCTGAAATGCTGGGCTATCCCGTGTTGCTGCGTCCTTCCTATGTCATCGGCGGTCAGAACATGGTCATCGCCCATGAGGCAGAGGATGTCCGTGTCTACATGGAAATGATCCTCAATCAGGGTATTGAAAACTCCGTCCTGGTGGATAAATACATGAGCGGCATGGAACTGGAAGTGGATGTCATCTCCGATGGCGTGGATGTCCTCATTCCCGGTATCATGCGCCATGTGGAGCGTGCCGGTGTCCACTCCGGCGACTCCATCGCTGTCTATCCGCCCTTCGGCATGACCGACCGCATGATCGAAAATGTGGTGGAAGTCTCCACCAAGCTGGCTCTGGCCATGAAGACCAAGGGCTTGGTCAATATCCAGTACCTGTTCTATAACGGCAAGCTCTATGTCATCGAAGTCAACCCCAGAGCTTCCCGTACCATTCCCTATATTTCCAAGGTCACCGGTGTTCCCATGGTGGATCTGGCAACCCGTGTCATGATGGGTCAGCCTCTGAAGGATCTGGGCTATGGCGTTGGTCTGTACCCCACACCTCCTTACTTCTGTGTCAAGGTGCCGGTGTTCTCCTTCGAGAAGCTGTCTGATGCCAACTCCCGTCTGGGTCCCGAAATGAAGTCCACCGGCGAAGCATTGGGTCTGGGCAGAACCATGACCGAAGCTCTGTTCAAGGGTCTGACTTCCTCCGGTATGTCTGTGGCCTCCGTCCAGCCCGGCAAGCAGCTTGGCGTGCTGATCTCCGTGGACGATCATGATCTGCTGGAAGTGGTGGGTCTTGCCAAGAAGCTGGACGATCTGGGTGTTGTCATGTATGCCACCCCCAAGACTGCTATGGCGATCGAGAAGCTGGGCATTCAGGTCAAGCAGGTGAAATCCATCAAGGAATCCGATCATATCTTCGATGTGCTGGAAAGCGGCGATGTCCACTTCATCATCTATACCGGTGATCTGGTGGTCTCCACCTATGACCATTTCCGTGTCCTTCATCGCAGAGCCATGCAGCTGTCCATTCCCTGCCTGACCTCTCTGGATACAGCCAACGCACTGGCGGATATTATGGCCAGCCGCTTCTCTCAGGATAACACCGAACTGGTGGATATCAACAATATGCGCCGCAGCCATACCCAGCTGAAGTTCTATAAGATGGAAGGCACCGGCAACGACTATATCCTCTTCGATAACCGGGACGGCATCATCAACTGCCCCGAGTCCCTGTGTATCTCCGAGTGCGACCGCCACTACGGTATCGGCGCTGACGGTATTTGCCTCATTGAGAATTCCGATGTGGCAGATGCCAAGCTGATCTTCTTCAACCGTGACGGCAGCCGGGGCGCTATGGCAGGCAACTGTATCCGCTGCGCCGGTAAGTATCTGTACGATAACGGTATCGTGGACAGCGATGAGATCTCTCTGGAAACTCCTGCCGGTGTCCGTAAGATGAAGCTCTTTGTGTCCAACGGCAAGGTCTCCACCGTGGATGTTGCCATGGGCAAGCCTTCTCTGGAAACCGAGAAGATCCCCTGCACCATCCCCGAGAAGAAGCTGGTCAGCTATCCTGCTGTCATCGGTGGCAGAAAGTGGGAGATCACCTGCGTCAGCATGGGCAACCCTCATTGTGTGGTCTTCTGTTCCGAGATCGGATCTCTGGATCTGGATACCCTGGGTCCCCAGTTTGAGAATGCGCCCATGTTCCCGGAGCGTACCAACACCGAGTTTGTCCGTGTGGTCAATAAGAACACCCTGAAAATGCGCTGCTTCGAGCGTGGCAGCGGTGAAACTCTGGCCTGCGGTACCGGTGCCTGCGCCGCTGTTGTGGCAGCTGTGGAAAATGGCTATTGCAACAAGGATGAGGATATCACTGTGCAGGTCAAGGGCGGCGAGCTCTATGTCCGCTATACCGATGAAGGTGTCTCTCTGGCAGGCAATGCCCGCCTGGTCTACACCGGCGAAATGGAATACTAAGATATACAAGGAAAAGCCCTCTGGGAGGGCTTTTCCTTGAAAATAGTTTAGAGTTAGTATAGACAAACAAGGGAGATCGAATATGACTCTGAAAGAACTGAAAGTGGGGCAGAGCGCCAAAATTCTCTCCGTTGGAGGCAGCGGCGCTTTGCGGCAGCACTTTTTGAATATGGGTGTCATTCCCGGAGCGGAAGTGACTCTGGTGAAGCTGGCGCCTATGGGTGATCCCATGGAGCTGCTGCTCCACGGCTATTCTCTGACTCTCCGTCTGGACGATGCTGCCCAGATCGAAGTGGAGCAGATCCAGCCGGCAGCGGAGGAAGAAAGAAAAATCACCCGCAGAACCGTTACATACCATCCCGGACTGGGACAAAGCGGTATTTATCATGCCAAATCCGACGGCATCCTGCTGCCGGAAGGGGAGAAACTGACCTTTGCGCTGGCAGGTAACCAGAACTGCGGCAAGACCACCTTGTTCAACCAGCTGACAGGCTCCAACCAGCATGTTGGCAACTTCCCCGGCGTCACGGTGGACAGGAAGGACGGTCAGATCAGAGGGAAAGAGAACACCTTGGTCACCGATCTGCCCGGTATCTATTCCATGTCGCCCTATTCCGGTGAGGAGATGGTCACCCGGCAGTTTATTCTGGAAGAAAAGCCCAAGGCCATCATCAACATTGTGGATGCCACCAATATTGAGAGAAATCTGTATCTGACCATGCAGCTCATGGAACTGGATGTACCTATGGTGCTGGCGCTGAATATGATGGATGAAGTCCGGGAAAACGGCGGCTCTGTCCGTGTCAACGAACTGGAGCAGCTGTTGGGCATACCCGTCATTCCCATTTCCGCCGTCAAGGGCGAAGGCATCGGCGAACTGGTGGATCATGCCATTCATGTGGCAAGGCATCAGGAGCGCCCCGGCAGACAGGACTTCTGTGATCCTCTGGATCATGACGGTGCCGTCCACCGCTGCCTCCATGCCATTATGCATCTGGTGGAAGACCATGCCAGACGGGCGCAGATCCCTCTGCGTTTTGCTGCCGCTAAACTGGCAGAGGGGGACGAAACTGTCCTTGAAAAGCTGTCTCTGGACGAAAACGAACGGAAGACCCTGGCCCACATTATCCGTCAGATGGAAGAAGAACGGGGCCTCGACCGGGCAGCCGCCATGGCGGATATGCGTTATGGCTTTATCAAGGCGGTCTGTCGGGAAACGGTGGTCAAACCCGGAGAATCCAAGGGTCATGCCAGAAGCCGCCGTCTGGACCGTGTTCTGACGGGTAAGTATACAGCCATTCCTGCCTTTGTTGCCATCATGGCTCTGGTGTTCTGGCTGACCTTTGGCGTCGTGGGTGTCTGGCTTTCTGACCTGCTGGAGATGGGTATCTCGGTGCTGACGGATCTGGTGGACCGGGGACTGACTCTCTATGGCATCAACCCGGTGGTGCACTCTCTGGTCATAGACGGTATTTTTAACGGCGTTGGCAGTGTGTTGAGTTTCCTGCCCACCATCATTGTTCTGTTTTTCTTCCTGTCCATTCTGGAAGACAGCGGTTATATGGCGAGAGTGGCCTTTGTCATGGATAAGCTCCTGCGAAAGATCGGCCTTTCCGGCAGAAGCATCGTGCCCATGCTCATCGGCTTCGGCTGCACCGTTCCCGGTGTCATGGCGACCCGAACCCTGCCTTCTGAGCGGGATCGGAAAATGACCATTTTGCTGACTCCCTTTATGAGCTGCACGGCAAAGGTGCCGATTTACGCCTTCTTTACGGCAGCCTTCTTCCCGGAACACGGTGCGCTGGTGATGATCGCTCTGTATTTTGGCGGTATCATCATGGCGATTTTGATGGCCCTTCTGCTCCGCAGCAGTATGTTCCGGGGTGAGCCTGTGCCCTTTGTCATGGAACTGCCCAACTACCGTTTCCCCGGACTGCGAAATGTGGCCCAGCTTCTCTGGGAAAAGGCCAAGGATTTTCTGACCCGTGCCTTTACGGTCATTTTTGTGGCAACCATCATCATCTGGTTCCTGCAGACCTTTGATCTGCGGCTGAACATTGTGTCCGATTCTCAGTCCAGTCTGCTGGCTGCTGTGGCAGGTGTCATTGCTCCCGTCTTTGCCCCTCTGGGCTTTGGCAACTGGCAGATCTCCACAGCTCTCATCACCGGCTTTATGGCGAAGGAAAGCGTGGTCTCCACCTTGACTGTCCTGCTGGGCGGCATGGAGCTGACGGCCTTTATGACACCGTTGACCTCTGTGAGCCTGCTGGTGTTCACCCTGCTCTATACCCCCTGTGTGGCTGCCGTGTCCTCAGTAAAACGGGAACTTGGCGGCGGTTGGGCGTGGGGCGTGGTCATTGGACAATGCGTCGTTGCCTGGATCGCAGCTCTGCTGATCCGTACAGTGGGATTGCTCCTTGGATTTGTATAAGAAAAGACCGCCGAAAGGCGGTCTTTTCTTATAACTGCTGCAGCAGCCGCAGATAGAATTTCACAGTGGAGCAGAGGGTTTCCACGGGGATTCGCTCGTTGTTGCCGTGGATCATCCTCCGTTCTTCCTTGCTCAGATGCATGGGGGAGAAGCGGTAGACCTTGTCGGTGATGCGGTTGTAGTGACGGGAGTCGCTGCAGGCCAGCATCAGATAGGGCGAGACCACAGCCTCCGGCCATGTCTGACGGATGGCGGTTTTGACAGTCTCCCATGCCTCACAGTGGATATCCGGTACAGGAGAGGGGTCATTGCCATCCAATGCAGTGACGGTGATATTCTCGTTGCCGATAACCTTTTTCAGATGCTTCATGGCACTGTCCATGGTTTCACCGGGCATGAGCCGCAGGTTTGCACCGAAGGAGCCGTGGGGCGGCAGCACATTGTAGGCCTTGCTGCCTTCAAACATGGTCAGCGCCACAGAGGTGCGCATCATGGCGCTAAGCTCACCGCCGGAGAGCTTGCCGACCAAATTCAGCACCGGCTTGAAGCACCAGAGATTGGAGAAGATCATCCGGTAGAAGAAATTGGAATGGCGTCCTGCGGTGTTGAACAGCTCCAGCACCGGCTTGGTGAACCGGCAGGGGAAGGGCTGCTTTTCCAGTTTCAGCAGTGCCCGGCTCAGATGTCCCAATACCTGCTTGGCAGGAGGCGTAGAGGCGTGACCGCCCTGAGAGTTCATGGAGAACTTCACATTCATAAAGCCCTTTTCCGCAATGCCCACCATGGCGCACATGCCGTCATAGCCGGGGAAGGAGTGATCCACCACGGCGCCGCCTTCGTCCAGCACCAGATCGGGGGTAATGCCCTGCTGCTGAAACCAGTCTACAATGGCGGGGCAGGAACTGCCGCTGATCTCCTCGTCGCCGGAGAAGCTGAGATACAAATCACAGGCAGGGACGAAACCGTCACCAAGCAGCTGTTCCAGCGCCTCCATGATACCCAGAAGGGAACCCTTGGTGTCCAGAGTGCCACGGCCCCAGAGAATGCCATCCTCCACAATGCCCTCAAAGGGTGGCTTGTCCCAGGAATCTTCCTCGGCGGGGACCACATCGTAATGGGCCATCATAACGGCACATTTGGAGTTGTCCTTGCCGGGCAGATGATAGAGCAAACCGGTCTTGCCAAGGTGTAAAAGGGTGGATTTTTCGTGAATTTTTGGGAAAATTTCGTTCAAAAGAGTCTGAAATTTCTCAAATTCCGTCCAGTCTACGGCGCTTTCATCCCGATCAGAGACGGTTTTGCACCGAATCATGGCCTGCATATCCGCCACGATTTTTTCTTCGTTGACGGAAACAGCGGGAGAAGAAAGGTTGGCTTCCGCCTTGGGCTTAAATCGCAATGTCCGAATCAAGATGACCAGAATCAGAAGAATAAGGATTATCAAAATGACCATTACAGCCAGCCTTTCTTATACATGAGCCGACCGGCACTCAGGGTGATGAGCACACCCACCGGCACCAGCACACCGACAGAACCGGCGAGGGAGGGAACAGCCAGGAACAAAATAACCATGAACACCAGGGGAACAATGGCGAGTTTTACATTTTTGCTGACATAGACCACTGCCAGACCACCGAAAAGGGAGGGCAGGATGTTGTCGAAAGCAGGCTTCAGCACGGGGGAATCCAATACGGGAGCGATGAAGGACAGGACAGCCACGCCCAGTGCAATGACCAGAGTGGTCACGATGGAACTGGTGGCGATGGCGATAGTGGAGATGACTTCGCCTTCCTCGGAGCTGGCCTTGACACCTGCATTCTCCATGGCGTTGAGGGCGCTGGGAGCCTTGAGACTGGTGAGGTTGCCGGTGACGAAGGCAAGGTAAGTGCCGCCGGTGCCCAGCATGGGGGAGTAGGTCAGCACTTCAATGACGCCGACGGTCCAGTAGATGGGGGCTACGCCCAGAAGGCCTTTGAGGACAGCAGTCAGCTGGGGCCATGCATTGTAGCGAACGCAGATGGCCACGGGAACCATGAGAACCAGAACAACGGCAGTCCAGATCCAGATCTTGCCGTAACGGTCCGTATCACGCATATAGTTACTCATAACTGCACCTCCTTACAGAATGGCCGGGGTGATGATGCAGGCGAAGATCATGGCGCCCACCATACTGATGGCGAGGGCGTAGGTCTCCAGCCACTGCATTTTACACTTTTTGATGAGCAGACCGCAGATGCCCATGAGGGCAGCAGAGGCCAGCAGCACGAAAATGGGAATCCAACCGGCCAGACCGGAGCGGATATCCGCAAAGACCATGCCGAGGAAGGCGGAGATCATGCCGAGGAACAAAGAGGTCATGAAAATGTCGCCCCACTTGCTGTCCTTGGCCTTCAGCTTCACCATGCCGCCCTGAATTTTCTTCATGAGGATGGGAGGCAGAATGATGCTGGGCAGGATGCCCAGAGTCATGACCCATGCGATGGCGGTGTAGACCTTGGGGTCGGTGATGATCTCGGAGAGGGAAATGCCCAGAGCGTTGGCGGTGGAGGTGGCGGCAGGCAGCTCATAGGTCAGAGCGCCGATGATGCTGAGCCGAATCCACGGCAGGGGAATGCCCAGAAATTTGCTGAGAGTCACCACGCCCAGTAGAATGGAAACGGCAGGGGCAACGGTGAACACGGCGGTAGACACCACGGTTTTCCGCAGAGTCTTTACACTCATGCCGATGGCTTTGCCATGGCGATAGGCACGGATCAGAAAGAAAACTGACTGCGCCAGAACAAACAAAATGACCGCTCCTGCAATGAGATACAGGAAGGTACTGTTGGTACTGAAGTTCAAAGTCACTTCCTCCTTTCGGAATTTCCTGTCTATTATAATCTGCCGACCCTTCTGTGTAAAGAGAGGAAATGCTTGTCTTTGCCTCTGTATCGTGGTAAAATGAGTTCATCGTAAAGAAAAGAGGAAACGGTTATGAAGCGTTCTGCCGGTGTGCTGCTGCCTGTGTTCAGCCTGCCGTCCAAATACGGAATCGGATGTTTTTCCAAGGAGGCCTATGATTTTGTAGACTGGCTGGCTGCTGCCGGTCAGACCTACTGGCAGATTCTGCCTCTGGGTCCCACCAGTTTCGGCGGCTCTGTGGATTCGCCCTATCAGTCCTTCTCTGCCTTTGCAGGCAATCCCTACTTCATCTGTCTGGAAGATCTGGTGGAAGAGGGGACCCTGTCCCAAGCAGAATGTGACGCTCTGGATTTCGGGTCTGACCCTGCCAAAATCGACTATGAAAAGCTCCATGACAGCCGATTGAAGCTCCTGCGGAAGGCCTATGAGCGCAGTGACATCAGCCACAACGGGGATTATCAGAAATTTTGTTTTGAAAACGGCTGGTGGCTGGAGGACTACGCCCTATTCATGGCTCTGAAGCAGTGGTTCTCTGAGCAGGCATGGTACGAATGGCCGGAGGATATCCGTTTTCGCTGGGGCAATGCGCTGGATTACTACCGCCGGGAGCTGTATTTTGAGGCAGAATTTCATCGGTATCTCCAATTCCAGTTCTTCCGCCAGTGGAAGGCGCTGAAGTCCTATGCCAATGAAAAGCACATTTCCATCGTTGGCGATATTCCCATCTATGTCTCTCCCGACAGTGCTGATCTCTGGGCACACCCGGAACTGTTCCAGCTCAACGAGAGCAGACGACCGACTCATGTGGCAGGCTGTCCCCCCGATGCCTTTTCCGAGGACGGTCAGCTGTGGGGCAATCCCCTCTATGACTGGGATTATCATCGTCAGACCGGTTACGACTGGTGGGTCTCCCGTATGGCCCAGAGCTTCAAACTCTACGATTTGGTGCGAATCGACCATTTCCGTGGTTTTGATGAATATTTTTCCATTCCGGCAGACAGCAAAACGGCGCTGACCGGTTTTTGGCAGCCCGGTCCCGGTATGGATCTGTTCAGAGCGATCCATGACCGTCTGGGGGATGTGGATGTGATTGCTGAGGATCTGGGTCTTATGACGGATTCTGTCCGTCAGTTGGTCAAGGACAGCGGCTATCCCAATATGAAGGTGCTGGGCTTTGCCTTCGATGCCAACGATACGGGCTACTTCAACGACCATCTGCCCCACAATTATGGGGAAAACTGCTTTGTTTATACCGGAACCCATGACAATGAGACCTTGGTTGGCTGGCTGGAAGGCTTGGACAAAGAGACGAAGAAAATGGTCAGAGAGTATGTGCAGGCAGCTACGGATAAAGGTTTACATAAGAAGTTGATCGGCCTTGCCATGCTGTCCTGCGCCAGAACCTGCATCGTCCCTGTGCAGGACTATCTGGGACTGGACAATTCTGCCCGTATGAACCATCCCGGAACCGTCGTCGGCAACTGGTCGTGGCGGATGGAGGGGGATGCACTCACTGCGGAACTGGGCAGGGAAGTGCTGGCTCTGACCAAGCGCTACGGACGCATGAACTGGAATACGGAAATATTTTGTAAATAACAGTTGACTTTAGCGATTAAAAGTGATAAACTGCAAAATGGAGGCCGAAAGGCCTTCTGTTTTAGACGACCAGGCTGCCCTCTGGTTTGCAGGGGGCAGCTTTTTTATGACAAAGGAGAAACACTATGGTCATTACGGACTTGCTGGAACGCAATGCCCGCCTCTACGGCGCAGACACCGCTCTGGTGGAGATCAGTCCCTCAGAGGAGCGGGATGCTGCCGTTACCTGGCGGGACTTTAACCTGATTGAAAATGCCAATCCCGATGCCCCCTACCGCCGTGAAATGAGCTGGAAGGATTTTGACCGCAGAGCCAACCGCTTTGCCAATCTGCTTCTGAGCCGTGGAATGAAAAAGGGCACCAAGGTTGCCATTTTGCTGATGAACTGTCTGGAATGGCTGCCAATCTATTTTGGTATCCTCAAGGCCGGCTGCATCGCCGTGCCCATGAACTTCCGTTATTCCTCCGATGAGATCCAGTACTGCCTCGATCTGGCAGATGTGGAACTGCTGATCTTTGGACCGGAATTTGTCACCCGTATGGATGCCATTGCCGATCAGATCCCCAATGTCAAGATGTTCTATGTGGGCAAGGACAATCCTGCCTATGCAGAGGATTGCATGACCCTCATGGGCTACTGCTCCTCCAGCGCACCTCCCATTCTCATGGAGGAGGACGACCTGGCCGCCATCTATTTCTCTTCTGGTACTACCGGCTTCCCCAAGGCCATTCTTCATAACCACAGAGCGCTGTTGTGCTCTTGCAAGGTGGAGCAGAATCACCACGGTCAGACCCGTGACGATGTGTTCCTGTGCATCCCGCCCCTGTATCATACCGGCGCCAAGATGCACTGGTTCGGCTCTCTGCTGGCAGGCTCCAAGGCGGTGCTGCTCCGTGGCGTCAAGCCTGAGTGGATACTCCGTGCTGTCACAGAAGAAAAGTGCACCATCGTCTGGCTGCTGGTGCCCTGGGCACAGGATATGCTGGACGCCATCGAGGCAGGCCGTATCGATCTGAACGACTATTATCTGGATCAGTGGCGGCTGATGCACATCGGTGCCCAGCCCGTTCCCCCCAGCCTAATTCACCGCTGGAAAAAGATCTTCCCCGACCATGCCTACGATACCAACTACGGTCTTTCTGAATCTATTGGTCCCGGTGCTGTCCATCTGGGCGTGGAGAATATCCACAAGGTGGGTGCCATCGGCGTGCCCGGTTATCTGTGGGAAGCAAAGATCATCGATCCTGCCGGCAACGAAGTAGCCCAGGGCGATGTTGGCGAACTGGCACTGAAGGGTCCCGGCGTTATGCTGGAGTACTACAAAAACAAGGAAGCCACCGAAGAAGTCCTCCATGGGGACTGGCTCTACACCGGCGATATGGCCCGGATGGACGAGGATGGCTTCATCTATCTGGTCGACCGCAAGAAGGATGTGGTTATCTCCGGCGGTGAGAACCTCTATCCTGTCCAGATCGAAGATTTCCTCCGTGGCTTCGACAAGATCAAGGATGTGGCGGTCATCGGTCTGCCCCATCCCAGACTGGGCGAGATCGCCGCTGCCATTGTGGAGATCAAGGAAGGCATCACCTGCACAGAAGAAGAAATCAATGCGTTCTGCGAAGGCATGCCCCGTTATAAGCGTCCCAAGAAGGTCATTTTCGACAAGGTCCCCAGAAACCCCACCGGCAAGATCGAAAAGCCTGTGCTCCGTGAAAAGTACTGCAAGGGCAGACTGGTGGAAGCACAGATCACAGGCTGATGGAAGGAGATTTTTTATGAAAACTTTGATGCTCGGCAACGAAGCCGTTGCCAGAGGTCTTTTTGAAGGGGGCTGCAGCTTTGTCTCCAGCTACCCCGGCACGCCCAGCACGGAGATCACCGAGGCTGTGGCTAAATATGAAGAAGTTTATGCCGAATGGGCGCCCAATGAAAAGGTGGCCATGGAAGCTGCCTTTGGCGCTTGTCTGGCAGGCAAGCGCAGCTTCTGCGGCATGAAGCATGTGGGTCTCAATGTGGCTGCTGACCCTCTGTTCACCATTTCCTACACCGGTGTCAATGCCGGTATGGTCATCGGTGTGGCAGATGATGCCGGTATGCACAGTTCCCAGAATGAGCAGGATTCCCGCCATTATGCCAGAGCTGCCAAGATCCCCATGCTGGAGCCTTCCGACTCCGCTGAGGCACTGTCTTTCACCAAGCTGGCCTATGAACTGTCTGAGCAGTTCGATACCCCTGTTCTTATGAAAATGTGCACCCGTGTGGCCCACTCCCAGAGTGTGGTGGAGCCCGGTGAGCGGGTGGAAGTCACCAAGACATACGAAAAAAATCCTCAGAAGTACATCATGATGCCCGGCAATGCCAAGCGCCGCCATCCCATCGTGGAGGAGCGCACCCGCAA
The DNA here is from genome assembly GCA_045580485.1 of Candidatus Avilachnospira sp. Taxonomy (GTDB): domain Bacteria; phylum Bacillota; class Clostridia; order Oscillospirales; family Oscillospiraceae; genus Avoscillospira. The sequence goes on from JAZNNW010000113.1 coordinate 22,814, forward strand.
ACTGGTGGAATGGGCAGAAACGGCTGAGATCAACCGGGTGGAAGATGGTGATGACCGTTCCATCGGCATCATCACTTCCTCTACTTCCTACCAGTATGTGAAGGAAGTCTGCGGTGACAAGTATCCTGTTATGAAGCTGGGTATGATCTGGCCCATGCCGGAACAGAAAATCAAGGATTTTGCCGCATCGGTGGATCAGCTGTGTATCGTGGAAGAACTGGATGGCTTCATTGAAGACCACTGCCGTCACATGGGTCTTGCCACAGTGGGCAAGGATAAATTCCCCTGCATCGACGAGTTCTCTCAGAACAAGATCGCAGAACTGCTGGGACTGGAAGTCCCCACCGGTGTGAAGCTGGAGGAGAACATTCCTGCCCGTCCGCCTGTCATGTGTGCAGGCTGCCCTCACAGAGGTCTGTACTATACTCTGGCCAAGAACAAGGTCACGGCTCTGGGTGATATCGGCTGCTATACGCTGGGCGCAGTGCCGCCCCTGTCGGCACTGGACACCACCATCTGCATGGGTGCATCCATCTCCGGTGCGCATGGCTTTGTCAAGTCCCAGAACGGCGCAGCGGACAACAAGACCGTTGCCGTCATCGGTGACAGCACTTTCATGCACTCCGGCGTCACCGGGCTGATCAACATGGCCTATAACGAATCCAATGCCACGGTCATCATTGTGGACAACTCTATCACCGGTATGACCGGTCATCAGCAGAATCCCACCACCGGCTTTAACCTCAAGGGCGATCCCTGTGCCAAGATCGATCTGGAAAGCCTGTGCAGAGCTGTTGGTATCAAGCGTGTGCAGGTGGTAGACCCCTACGATCTGGCACAGTGCGACAAGGTCCTGAAGGAAGAACTGGCAGCAGGGGAGCCCTCTGTTATCATTTCCAGAAGACCCTGCGCCCTGCTCAAGTATGTCAAGCACAACAAGCCCTTGACTGTCGATGCCGACAAGTGCAAGAGCTGTAAGATGTGTATGAAGATCGGCTGTCCTGCCATCAGCATGGAAAACGGTGTGGCGAAGGTGGATACTACCCTCTGCACCGGCTGCGGCGTATGCGCACAGCTTTGTAAATTCGATGCCTTGCAGGCACCTAAGGAGGGCTGAACATGAAAACGAAGAATATTATGATCGTTGGCGTGGGCGGTCAGGGCAGTCTGCTGGCCTCCAAGCTGCTGGGTCGTCTGCTGCTGACCCGGGGCTATGATATCAAGGTCTCTGAAGTCCACGGCATGAGCCAGAGAGGCGGCAGTGTTGTCACCTATGTCCGTTACGGCGAAAAGGTCTATTCTCCTGTCATCGACAAGGGCGAGGCCGATTTCATCGTCTCCTTTGAACTGCTGGAAGCTGCCCGGTGGACAGAGTATCTGAAAGATGGCGGCAAGATCATCGTCAACACCCAGCAGATCAACCCCATGCCCGTTATCATCGGCGCTGCGGAGTATCCCGAAAATCTGGCAGGCAAGATCGAAGCGGCAGGTCTGGCACTGGATGCCTTTGATGCCCTGAAGCTGGCAGAGGAGGCCGGTTCCTCCAAAGCGGTCAATATCGTCCTCATGGGCAGACTCTCCAAATACTTTGATTTTTCCGAGAAAGAATGGCTGGACGCCATCGAAAAGAGTGTGCCTGCCAAATTCCTGGAACTGAATAAAAAGGCCTTCCAACTGGGTCGAAACGCTTAAAAAGGAGTGTCCCTATGCCGAACTATTATCAGCCTGAAATTGAAACCATGCCCCGTGAGGAAATGATCAAGCTCCAGAATGAGCGCCTGGTGAAGCAGGTGCAGCATGTCTGGGACAATGTGCCCTACTATCGCAAGAAAATGGAAGAAAAGGGTGTCACCCCTGCAGATATCCAGTCCATTGACGATCTGCACAAGCTGCCTTTTCTGACTAAGGCAGACCTGCGGGACGCCTATCCTTACGGCCTCAGAGGCAAGCCCCTCAGCGAATGTGTCCGTATCCATTCCACCTCCGGTACTACCGGCAAGCGTGTGGTGGCCTTCTATACCCAGCACGATGTGGATCTGTGGGAAGACTGCTGCGCCAGAGCCATTGTGGCGGCAGGCGGCACCAAGGAAGATGTGGTGCAGGTGGCCTACGGCTATGGCCTGTTCACCGGCGGTGCCGGTCTCCATGGCGGCTCTCACAAGGTGGGCTGTCTGACATTGCCCATGTCTTCCGGCAACACGGAGCGGCAGATGCAGTTTATGACGGATTTGGAATCCACCATCCTCTGCTGCACTCCCTCCTACGCTCAGTATCTGGCAGAATCCATTGAGGAAGCCGGTCTCCGGGATCAGATCAAACTGAAGGCCGGTATTTTCGGTGCTGAGGCCTGGTCGGAAGAAATGCGCCATGATATTGAAAAGAATCTGGGCATCAAGGCCTATGATATCTACGGCCTGACGGAAACCTCCGGTCCCGGTGTGGCCTTTGAATGTGAAGAGCAGACCGGCATGCACATCAACGAGGATCACTTCATTGCAGAGATCATCGATCCCGATACCGGTGAGGTCCTCCCCGAGGGAAGCAAGGGCGAACTGGTCTTTACGGCCATTACCAAGGAAGCATTCCCTCTGCTGCGTTATCGCACCCGTGATATTTGCGTGCTGACCAGAGAGAAATGTTCCTGCGGCAGAACCCATGTGAAGATGTCCAAGCCCATGGGCCGCAGCGATGATATGCTTATCGTCAAGGGTGTCAATGTGTTCCCCTCTCAGATCGAGGCCGTCCTCATCGAGCAGGGTTATCAGGCCAATTATCAGATCGTGGTGGACCGTGTCAACCATTCCGATACATTGGAAGTCATGGTGGAAATGACTCCTGAAAACTTCTCCGACTCCCTGGCAAAGATCAGCGCCATGGAAAAGAATCTGGTTGCTGCACTGAAGATTATGCTTGGCATCTATGCCAAGGTCAAGCTGGTGGCGCCCAAGTCCATCGCCAGAAGCGAGGGCAAGGCTGTTCGTATCATCGACAAGCGTAAAATTTAAGGAGGTACTGCAATGAGTGTCCATCAAATTTCTGTATTTCTGGAAAACCGTGCCGGACAGCTGGCAGAGATCACCGGTGTTCTGGCGGATAACGCCATCGACCTCCGGGCCATTTCCATTGCGGAGACCTCTGACTATGGCGTGCTGCGTATGATCGTGGACGATGCGGAAAAGACCACCGGCGTTCTGCTGTCCCATGGCTATATCCTGTCCATGACCCCTGTGGTGGTGGTGGCAGTGCCCGATGCACCCGGCGGTCTGGCTCCTGTGCTGGCACTGCTGGCAGAAGGCAATATCGATATTGAGTATATGTACTCTCTGTTCACCCATCGGGAAAACAAGGCGTATATGGTTTTCCGTATTTCCGATGAAGAAAAGTTTGTTGCCCTGCTGCAGTCCCATGGCATTGCACCTGTGGATACGGAGGAACTGGAAATCAAGTAAATAAAAAAATCGCATCCTTTCGGATGCGATTTTTTATGCTTCCACCTGTAACTGCCAGAAGGCGACGGCGCTGGCAGCAGCCACATTGAGGGAGTCTACTCCGTGGGACATGGGGATCTTGACGGTGTAATCGCATTGGGCGATGGTGGTTTCTGCCAATCCGTCACCCTCTGTGCCGAGAACAATGGCCAGCTTTCCTTCCTTTGCAAGCCTCGGGTCACGGATGCTGACAGAGTTGTCTGTCAGCGCCATGGCTGCGGTGGCAAAGCCCAACTGTTTTAACTGGACAGCCCAGTTCTCCGGCACAAATGTCCACGGGATTTGGAACACCGTGCCCATGCTGACCCGGATGGCTCTGCGGTAGAGGGGATCGCTGCAGGCGGGGGTCAGCAGCACCGCATCCATGTGCAGAGCTGCGGCAGAACGGAAAATGGCTCCCACATTGGTGGGGTTCATGACATTTTCCAGTACGGCTACCCGTTTAGAGTTTTTGCAGACATCCTCCAAAGAGGGCAGGGGCTTTCTTCTCATGGCGCAGAGGACGCCTCTGGTCAGCTGAAAACCTGTCAGCTGGGTCAGAACATCAAATTCCGCTGTATATACCGGCACATGGCAGCGGTCAATGAGGGATGCCGCCTGTGTTTCAATATGCTTTTTCTCCAACAGCATGGAAACAGGCTCGTAACCGGCATCCAGTGCCCGCTCTGCCACAATGGGGCTTTCGGCGATGAACAGACCGTCTTCCGGGTGTTCCCGGTTCAATAATTGGTTTTCCGTCAAACGGGCATAGACATCCAATTCCGGGGCGGAAAAATCGGTGATTTCAATAATTTTACTCATGTTTTCTGTATTTTATCATGGCGATGACGGTGGTGATGGCGGCCAGCAGCTCTGCGAATAGATTGGTGGAGCCTACCACGATATAATAGATGAAGAAGGTGGAGGCATTGAGCAAAATGAGGATTCTGGTCTTCTGCTCATCTCTCTGGAACACAGAGAGCATATTGAACACGGCACCGATAATAGGCAGCACATCCAACGCTCTGTGGAAGCCGAAGGAACCGCAGATGATGTAACCGATGAGGAAGATGATATTTTCCGCCACAGTCACGGGCTTATCCTTCTGCACATGCCACAACGACAGCAAGGTCTGGACGATTGCCAAAAGGTTGACGATGATGGCAGAACCCACATCACCGATCAAAATCAGATTGAGGGCAAAGAACAGGTTGGAAGTGGCGGAAACCAGAAGCATCTGCCATTTCTTCTTGAACAGGGGCAATGCAAAGCAGCAAACGGTTGCCACGATGCCGAGAGCCTGACCGATATAATATGCCATAGGTGAACCTCCTTTGTCATTTTCCTCATTATACCTTCTGAAGAGAAAGTTGGCAAGATATCAGATGCGGTCTGTCTTATTTGTATTCATGAATTCCGTTGGAGTAAGACCTGTTTTTTCTTTGAACAGGCGGCAGAAATGATAAGGATTTGAGAAACCGCATTGTTCAGAAACGGCCTGAACTTTTAGGATTCCGTCTGTAAGAAGCTGTTTGGCTTTGGCGATTCGCAGGTCGATGACATACTGCTTGGGGGATAGACCGTAGTTTTTTTTGAACTGCTTTCGGAAATATTCCTCGCTCATGGAACAGGTTTCTGCCAGCGTGGCATTGGTGATATCAAAGGAGAGGTTTTGCTCCAGATAGGCCAACGCAGGGGATAAAGGAGAATGCAGAAGCGTCTCCCCCCGGACAAGATCATAGAGCATTTTGTAAAGAATACTCATGGACAGAAGGCGGTTTTCCTCACGGAAAAATCTGTTTTTTAGGTACTCAAAATCCTTCAAAATGGGTTCAATGTGGCTGATCGGCAGGACAATGAATTCATCGGAAACAAATCCTTCGCAATCAAAATTGATGACAGGGAATGTTCCTTTTTTCGTGCCCTGCAGAGAGTAGCTCTGTCCCTTTGGCAGGATGACGGCGTGGTGTCTGTCCGACAGGTAAGTCTGACCCTTGTGGGTATAGAGAATCTCTCCGTCAGCCGTAAAGCTCAAACCGTAGCAGCTGCGATTGTGAATGCTCTCAGTCCGACCTTTGGGAGAAAAGACGGTCATGACCGCCAGAATGTCTGTGATTTCGATTTTGTTGATATCCATAGAATCTCACCCGGAACAATATACCATAAATATCAAGGAAAAGTCAAATTTCGTTAAAAGTTTGGCCAAAAACATCAATCAAGAACCGATTTGTGCATTTGTTTTGCAGAGGGTGGATTCTATAATGATAAAAAAGGAGATGAGATCATGGACTTTACCAATCAGGTTGCGGTTTCTACCGGTGCTGCTTCCGGTATGGGACTTTTGTTTGCACAGAATTTTGCCCAGTTGGGTGGAAATGTGGTCATGTGCGATGTCAATGAAGCGGTGCTGATGGAAAAGGTCGCAGAGATCAATGGAAAGGGAAAGGGGAAGGGGAAAGCCATCGGCATCGTTTGCGATGTGAGAGATTATGCCCAGGTTTGCCACGCAAGAGATCTGGCTGTGGAGACCTTTGGCAGGATCGATATCATGGCAAACTTTGCCGGTGGCACAGCCGTCCGCATGAGAAATGTGGACAGAAGCCGATTTACCGAATTTCCCGATGTGCCCATTGATGTCTACGACTGGGGCATCGATGTCAATTTGAAGGGACCTTTCTATTTTGCTCATGCAGTCTTGAAGCAGATGCGGGAGCAACGCAGCGGTCTGATTATCAATATCGGTTCTATCACCGGCATGGAGGGTGACGGCTACGGCATGGATTACCCGACTTCCAAGGCCGGTCTGATGTTCGGTCTGACGAAGTCTGTTGCCCAGTACGGTGCGCAGTATAGTATCCGATGCGTCTGCGTCTCTCCGGGACCTGTACTCACCAGAGCGGCCATGGCGAATATGACGACCCTTGCCGGCAGAGCTGCCGATCCCCAGGAAATCATCGATCTGTGCCTGTTTATCGCTTCGGAAAAGGGTCAGTTTATCAACGGTGAAAACATTATGATCGACGGCGGCAGAAATGCAATGACAAGGAGGTATTGATATAAAGAAGTCTTTTTTGAACCGGGAAAAAGCCATGCTAACCGTGATGGTACAGGCAGGAGATCCCGACAGAATCAAGGAACTGATGGATCTGTCCACACCTCTGGGTGCGGAGGCTTTCGGTGTGGAACTGGAGCGGCTGAAGCCGGAATATAAAAAGCAGGAAATTTACAAAGATCTGATTTCTTATACAGATTTACCTGTGTATGTGACCAACTATCGCACCTATGAAAACGAGGGAAGAACGGACGAAGAACTGGCAGCGGAACTGCTGCAGGTGGCAGATCATGGCAAGGTTCTCTGCGATGTCATGGGTGACTATTTTGATCCCCAGCCGGGAGAACTGACCGTTGACCCCACAGCAGTGGAGAAGCAGAAACAGCTCATTGAACAGCTCCATAAAAAGGGTGCAGAGGTGCTCATGTCCTCCCATGTGTTTACTTACACACCGGCAGAGCGGGTGCTGGAAATTGCCCTTGCCCAGCAGGAACGCGGCGCAGACATTGCCAAGATCGTCACCGGTGCCGATACCATGGAGCAGCAGCTGGAGAATTTGAAAATCATCCGGCTGCTGAAGGAAAATCTGGAGATTCCCTTCCTGTTCCTCTGTGTAGGCGAATGCGGCGTGCTGCGAAGAATCGGCGGCGAGTTGGGCTGCTGTATGTACCTTTGTGTGTATGAGCATGATGAATATGCCGCTCCCGCTCAGCCCTTGCTGGTCGATGTGAAGGCCATCCGGGAGCATATGTAAAAAGAACGCAGACGGTTTGAGCCGTCTGCGTTTTCCTTAGTTATAGGGTTTCAGATATTTGGCTGCGGGAGTCTTGCTCAGCAGGAAGCCGATGAGCAGAATGGCGGCACAGTCGATGACCATGTAGAAGCCGTTGTACAGGGCGGAGTAGATCCAGGGGGTGGTCATGGTCATGTTGAAGAAGACTTCCGGCATGTATTCTGCCCAGATGGTAGCGCCGACTACATAGTGGACAAGGAAGCGGAGGGCACAGCCTGCCAGAGTGCCCAGGTAGAAGTTCCGGCACAGACCTGCCACACCCATGACGGAGTAGGCTACCAGAAAATCGCCGACGATGCTCTGCCAGCCAATGGCGATGCCGCCTTCAAAGAGGGTCTGCAAAATGGCGTGGGCCACGCTTGCCAGCATACCGGGACCAAAGCCCCACCGGGTGCAGAACAGGAAAATAGGCAGCATGGCCAGATCAATGGAACCGCCCCAGGGCATTTTGTACAGGGGCAGGAAACTGAGGATCTCCGCAAGGGCGATCATCAGGGCGCCTTCGCACAGAGTGCGAACGGCAGAACGGGATTTGCTTGCTTGGGTCATAAAAAGACCTCCTTAAAAAGAAATACCGCACCATCCAAACGGTAGTGCGGTACGAAGCAAATGCAGTATACAAAACAGCTTCCTACGCCGGCATTACCCGGATCAGGTTAAGGGACCCGGAAGGGCATTTCCTTCCAATCTCAGCCGGACTGCGTCCAGCGCCCCTGTGTTTGGTTGTCGCGGTTCAAAGGTATTATACTGGAAAAGAAATTACTTGTCAAGGATCAAACCGGTTACTATCCATCATAGAAACATATTCACCGTCTGCCACAATGATGTGATCCACCAGCTTGATCTCCAAAGGCTCTAAAGTGGAACGGAGCAGCTCTGTCACTTCGATATCTGCCCGGGAGGGAAGTGCCAGACCACTGGTGTGGTTGTGGGCGAGGATGACGGCGCTGGCATTGCAGGCCATGGCCACTTCGGCAGCCTTTCGCAGAGGGACTAAGGCGGAGTTGACGCTGCCGGACTGAAGCAAGCGGCAGGCGAGTACCTTGCACTTGGCATCCAGACAGAGCAAATAGACCTGTTCTTCCGTTGCACCGAAGAAATAGGGCAGCAGGTATTCACCGCAGGCTTTGGAAGTAGAAAGACAGACATTTTTCTCTGTGCGAGAAAGCAGATACCGTCGGGACAGTGGCGTGATCAGACGCAGCAGCACGGCAGCGTTTTCACCGATGCCGGCAACGGATTTCAGTTCCTCCAAAGGAGCTTCCAGTACAGCCGCAATGGTGCCGAAGTGATCCAACAGCTGACGGGCCAGCAAATTGGTATCTTTTCTGGGGAGGGCATAGAACAGCAGTAGTTCCAGTACCTCGTGATCCGGCAGCACATCCAGTCCGTGTTCCAGAAAACGGCTGCGAAGCCGTTTACGATGTCCGCTGTGGTCGACCATGGGTATGCCTCCTCTCACCGGCTGAGGAACAGCCGTTCAAAATTTCCGTAAAGGATTTGGTTTCGGGTCGTCTCGTCCAGACCTAGCTCTAAGAACCGATCTAGTTCTGTTTTCGGTGTCCACATGGGGAAGTCTGTGCCGAAAAGAAAACGATGAGCCCCCATCTTGTCCAGAAAATCCAGTCCCCGGTCTTTACCCAGGAACATGAGACTGCTGGAAGTGTCATAAAACACATTCTCGGGAAGAACATGAGCATAGGATCGGTCCCAAGCCTGCCAACCGCCAAAGTGGGCGGCGATGGCAACCAGATCCGGCACTTGCCGGATGAGGTTTTCCAGCCGCTCCGGAGCGGAATAATCATACCGGGCATCGCCCATGTGGAACAGCACCGGCAGACCTGCCTTTGCAATGGCTCTGTACATGGGAACTGCCTCCGGTGCATCGATGGGGACTTTCTGGAAATCCGGGTGGATCTTGATGCCGTGAATGCCAAAGTCCACCATGCGCTCCAGTTCAGCCTCCCAGCCCTCCATGGTGGGGAACAGACTGCCAAGACCGATCATACCGGGAACCTGACAAATGCTCTCAGCGATGAAATCATTGATGTGGGAAACCTGCGCCGGGGAGGTGGCGGAGCTGGAGGCGGCAAAGGTCTCAATACCGGCTTTCCGTTCTTCTGCCAACAGGTTTTCCAAAGTGGGAATATGGTTGGAAGCAGCATTGTAAAAGCCTCCGATGGATAGGGAGGCTTTTTCTGCGATTTTATGAGGAAAAATATGGGCGTGGATATCTGCGATTTTCATGGAAATTCTGCCTTCTTTCGCAGAAGATTGTACCATAGATTTGGTCGAAACTCAACCTTAGCCGTGGAGTTTTGTCTGGGTGTTGTAGAGGTTGGCGTAAATGCCGTTTTGCGCCATCAGCTGTTCATGGCTGCCCTGTTCCTGAATCCGTCCATCGCTGATGACAAGAATTCTGGTGGCTTTACGGATGGTGGAGAGACGGTGGGCAATAATGAGGGTGGTGCGTCCAACAGACAAAGCATCAAAGGCCGACTGGATTCGGGCTTCGGTGATGGTATCCAGAGCAGAGGTGGCTTCGTCCAAAATCAGAATGGGCGGATTCTTCAGGAAGATCCGGGCAATGGCAATGCGCTGCTTCTGTCCGCCGGAAAGCAGGGTGCCCCGTTCGCCCACATAGGTGTCAAATCCGTTGGGCATGGCGAGGATATCTTCGTAGATGTTGGCTTTCTTAGCGGCTTCGATGATCTCCTCCATGGTGGCATTCGGTTTACCATAACGGATGTTTTCCAGAACTGTATCGGCAAAGAGAAACACATCCTGCTGGACAATACCGATGTTTTTGCGGAGAGATTCTTGAGAAATCTGTCGGATATCCGTTCCGTCAATGGAAATAGAACCGGACTGGACATCGTAAAATCTGGGAATGAGTTGACATAATGTTGTTTTTCCGCCGCCGGAAGGGCCAACAATGGCGATGGTCTCTCCGGGCACGATCTGTAGGCTCACATCGTGGAGCACATCCAAGTCACCCTCATAGGCAAAATCCACATGCTCGGCGGTGATCTCACCACGGAAGGTCTCGGGGGAGACTGCATCGGGAGCATCGGTGAAGGTGGGATCGGTTGCCATCAGTTCCCGAAACCGCTGCAGACCTGCCGTGCCTACGGCAAACTGTTCGGCAAAGGCTGCCAGCTTGCGGATGGGATTGATGAAGGATGTGATATAGAGGCTAAAGGTGATAAGATCGATATAGTCCATCTCGTGGTTCATAATGAGCCAGCCGCCGACGGAGATGACCGCCACAGACATGATGGAGAGGAAGAATTCCATAAATCCGCTGAAAATACCCATTTCCCGATGGAACATCCGCTTGGAGTTTTTGAAGCGGTCATTGGCTTCGCAGAATTTTTTGAATTCCCGATCTTCGTTGGCGAACGCTTTGGCTGTCCGCATCCCGGAAAGACTGGATTCGATTTCCGTGTTGATGGCAGAAATTTTGGACTTCACCTGTCGGGAGACATTGCCCATTTTTCTCCTACGGGACATGATGACTGCTATGGAAATGGGGATGAGCAGAGCCACCACCAGTGCCAGCCGCCATTCCACAAAAAACATGACAGTCAGTGCACCCAGAATGGTGGTGGAGGCGATGAACAGATCCTCCGGTCCGTGGTGGGCCAGTTCCGTGATCTCGAAAAGATCGGTGGTCAGGCGGCTCATAAGCTGACCGGTGCGGTGAGAGTCATAAAAATCAAAGCCAAGGGTCTGAAGATGGGCGAACAGATCTCTGCGAATGTCGGCCTCCACACGGATGCCGAAGGTGTGTCCCTTGTACATGACAAGATAATGGGTCAGAGAGCGAAGAATGTAGGCGATCACCACGATGGCCATGACCGTGAAAAAGGCAGAATAGGCTTTCCCGGGGAGCATGACCTGCATGGCATGGCGGGAGACGAGAGGGTAGGCCAGATCCACCAGCGCCACAAAGAAGGCGCAGCACATATCTAAAATGAAAAGCTTTTTATGGGGTGCAAAATAGGAAAGGAAAATGCGGATGGCACTCCAGTTTTTGAAATCTTTTTTCTTCATAGCAAACTCCATGAGTTTTTTCTTTATTATAGGAAAAAACAGCTGAAAAATCAATGGCTTGCCACCTGCTAAGGGCTGTGATAAAATGAAAAAAACGCAACAGGAGCAGGGTATGGAAATTCTATTTGCAGATCAGCATATGGCAGTGGCAGTCAAACCGGCGGGGGTGCTTTCCCAGGATGCCGGGGAGAACAGTATGCCCCATCTGCTGCGGCAGCAGCTGTCCGTGGAGGAAGTGCATGTGATCCACCGACTGGATAAGGAAGTGGGCGGCATCATGGTCTACGGACTTTCCAAGGAAGCTGCCGCCGGTCTCAGCCGCTTGGTGCAGAATCGGGAAATGGAGAAAATTTATCTGGCGGTTCTCAGAGGAATTCCTGGGTCGAATGAAGCTGTATTGGAGGATCTCCTGTTCCATGACCAGCGGCGGAACAAGACCTATGTGGTAGACCGGCAGCGAAAGGGCGTCAAGGATGCCAAGCTGGACTACACCCTTCTGGAAACAGCAGGGGAGCGGTCTCTGGTTCGTGTCCGGCTGCACACCGGTCGCACCCATCAGATCCGGGTGCAGTTTGCATCCAGAAAGCTGCCTTTGGTGGGGGACGGAAAATACGGCGGCAAGGAACCGGGCAGCAAGCTGGGACTTTGGTGCCACAGTCTTTCCTTTTCCCATCCCATCACTGGGGAGAAGTTGTCTTTCGTTCAAAACCCACCTGCCACAGCACCATGGGATGTATTCGCAATAAAATAATTATGTTAACAAATGTGAGAGGCAATGCCTCTCACATTTTTGCTGTATGGGCATAGACTGGGGCAGGAGGTGCGGCCATGTTGGGAGAAGTACTGTTGGTGTTTTTTGCTGCCTGTGGTGTGATACTGCTGGCCTGGTGTCTGCTGGGACTGCTGCTGGAGCCGGTCTTTGGCAGAGAGATGGTGACTCTTTATTTCGTTCGGGGAAACGGCGACGGACTGGAACGGCGCGTCCGCGCCTACGGCTGGCTTCGTGACGGAAAGATCACCGGCGGTCGGATGGTCATGGTGGACTGCGGTCTGACCAAACCGGGACTGGATACGGCGCAGCTTTTGCAGGATCGGTATACCTGGCTGGACTACTGTCCGGCACCGGCTCTGGAGGATTATCTGGATTTGATGGAGTTTTGAGGTTTTCGTTGAAAAATTCACATTCATATAGTATGATATAAGGTACTACGAAAATGGGGACATATGCCATGGAACAGGAAATCCTCTACGGCACCGTTATGGCGGTGGTCTTTCAAAATCAAGAAAACGGATATACGGTTCTGCGGCTGCGTTCTCAGGATAACGAGGTCGTTACAGTGGTGGGTACCATTCCCATGACTGTCATCGGTGAGCGGCTGGCCATCACCGGCCGCTGGACTGCCCATGCCTCCTACGGCAGACAGTTTGAAGCCGACCTGCTGGAACGGCTCATGCCGGAGACCAGCGAGGAGATCCTCTCCTATCTTTCTTCCCGTGCTGTCAAGGGCATTGGCGGCAGAACGGCTGCCAAGATCGTAGCTGCTTTTGGCAGCAGCAGTCTGGATATTCTGGAAAATGAGCCGGAAAAGCTGGCCTCCATCTCCGGTATTTCCCGGGCAAAGGCTCTGGAGATGTCTGAGAGCTTCAAGCGGCAGGTGGGTATGCGGCGGCTGATCGAATTCCTGTCTGCCCATCGGCTGCCGGTGGGATTGGCCATGCGTCTGTACCGCGCTTACGGTGAGTTGGCGGTGGATGCCCTGCAGGACGATCCCTATATGCTAACCCAGCCCTACTTCGGTGCGGATTTTGCCGCCGTGGATGCCTTTGCACTGGAATTAGGCACCGAAGCCGACGATGAGCGGCGGGTGGAGGCAGGCATTCTTTTTGAGCTGACCTTTAATCAGAACAACGGTCATACCTTTATTCCCCGGAACAAGCTGGTGGCAGCCACTGCCATGCTGCTGGGTCTGGAGGAAGCAATCATAGATGCAGGTATTCTTCGCCTGTGTGAGACCGATCAGCTGAAAACCGATACGGTGGCAGGTCTGGAGGCCTGTTATGTGCCGGAACTGTATGAGGCGGAGGTTTATATTTCCCAACGAATCTGCCAGATGGCACGAAAGCTGCCCAAGCCCCACAGAGATGCAGAACGACTGCTGGCAGAGGTGCAGGCGGAGGCAGAGATCGACTATGCGGACAAGCAGCTGCAGGCCATCCGTGCAGCAGCGGAAAACCGGGTCATGATCGTCACCGGCGGTCCCGGTACGGGCAAGACCACCATTATGGCAGGTATTTTGTCTCTCTTTGATAAAATGAAGCTGGATACTACTCTGGCTGCCCCCACAGGACGGGCTGCCAAGCGGCTCAGCGAATGTACCGGTCGGGAGGCTTCCACCATCCATAGGCTGCTGGAAACACAGTACGACCAGCAGACCGGAGATATGTGCTTTTTCCATGATGAAAATGCACCACTGGAGACCGATGTCATGGTGGTGGATGAGACCTCCATGGTGGATGTGCTGCTGATGCAGTCCCTTCTGAAAGCATTGCCTCAGAGCTGCCGTCTGATCTTAGTGGGCGACCCGGATCAGCTGCCATCTGTGGGACCGGGTAATCTGTTCTCCGATCTCATCCGCAGTGAGGCAGTGCCCACCATCCGTCTGACGGAGGTGTTCCGGCAGGCACAGGAGAGCCTCATCGTTATGAACGCCCATGCAGTCAACCATGGGGAACTGCCGGAACTGGGCGTCAAGGATCGGGATTTCTTCTTCATGAAGCGCCGAACATCGGAAGATGTGGTGCGTACCATTCAGGAGCTTTGCAGCCAGCGGCTGCCCAAGAATATGGGCATCGATCCCACGGATATTCAAGTCCTTTCTCCCACAAGAAAGAATGAAGCCGGCACAAGAAATCTCAACAAACAGCTGCAGAGCGTTCTCAACCCTGCCCATCCCACCAAACGGGAGAAAGTCTATGGCGACTATGCTTTCCGGGAAGGGGATCGGGTCATGCAGATCCGAAACAATTATGATATCCTCTGGAAACGGACGGACGGTCTTGGTTCCGGTGCCGGTATTTTCAATGGAGACATCGGCAGGATCACCGAGATCGATCCCCAGGAGGAGACGGTGACTATCGTCTTTGACGACCGGGAAGCGGTCTATGACTTCACCATGCTGGCGGAGCTGGAACCGGCCTATGCCATGACGGTTCACAAGAGTCAGGGCAGCGAATACCGTGCCGTCATCCTCACGGCCTGGTCGGGCAGCCGGTATCTGCTGACCAGAAGCGTCCTCTATACCGCCATCACACGGGCAAAGGATCTGCTCATTGTGGTGGGCAACGAGGAAGTGGTGGCTGCCATGGTGGCCAATGACCGACAGACCCGCCGGTACAGCGGTCTGAAGCTGCGGCTGCAGCAGGAGATCGTGGAATGAATGTCCTGCTGGAACTGATACTGGATCTGCTGTTTCCGCCCAAGTGTATGCTTTGCGGAAAGCTGCTGCAAACGGGGGAAGAAACCCTGTGCAAAAGCTGCGTCCAAGATGATCTGCCGGAATTTGAAGGCACGCCAAGAGATGTGCGCTTCTTTGAAGAATGTGTTTCCCCCTTCTTTTACGAAGGCAACATCCGGGAGGCCATTCTTCGGCTGAAGTTTCACGGAATGCAGTCCTACGCCAAACAGTTTGCCAAATGGATGGCTGTTCCCATCCGGGAAAAACTGACAGGGAAGTACGATTATATTTCCTGGGTGCCATGCAGCCGGCTCCGTGTGTGGACAAGAGGCTTCGACCAGGCAAAACTGCTGGCGCAGGCTCTTGCAAAGGAGCTGGATGTGGAGGCGGTCTGTACCCTCAAAAAGATTCGCCACAACCGAAAACAGTCCAAAACAGCCAACGCTGCCATGCGGCGTGCCAATGTGCTGGGGGCCTATCGGGTGACCGATCCCCAGTGGCTGAAACATAAACGAATTCTACTCATTGATGATGTGCTGACCACCGGCGCGACCATATCCGAATGTGGAAAGACCTTGCGTCTGGCAGGCAGCAGTGATTTGGTGTGTGCTGCTATTGCAGTATCACCCAAGGAAAAGGAATGATAGTATGCTGAAAAATTTGAGACTGTCCAGAGATCTGGGCATTGATCTGGGCACAGCCAATGTGCTGGTCTATGAAGAAGGGACCGGTATTGTCCTTCGGGAACCTGCCGTGGTCGCCATTGACAAGAACACCGGCAAGGTTCTGCAGGTAGGTGCTGCCGCCCGGAACATGCTGGGTCGTACTCCCGGCAATGTCATTGCCGTCCGTCCCCTCCGGGAGGGCGTCATCTCCGACTACGAAATGACGGAGAAGATGCTGACGGAATTTTTGAAGAAGATCATCCGCTATTCTCTGGTCAAGCCCAGAGTGGTGGTCTGCGTTCCCAGCGGTGTCACGGAAGTGGAGGAGCGGGCTGTCATTCAGGCTGCCATGGAAGCCGGTGCACGACGAGTGTACTTGATTGAAGAACCCTTTGCAGCAGCCCTGGGTGCCGGTATGGATCTCAGTGCTCCCAATGGACACATGGTGGTGGATATCGGCGGCGGTACTACCGATATCGCCGTGCTGAGCATCAACGATATTGCCGTCTCTGCTTCCATCAAGGTGGCAGGCGACACCTTTGACGATACGATCATTACCCATGTTCGCCGCCACCACGGTCTGCTCATCGGTGCTACCACCGCAGAGGAAATCAAGATCACCATCGGCTGCGTGGCACCCCGTCCCGAGGAGGTCTCCATGGTGGTCAAGGGTCGTGATATGCGGACAGGTCTGCCCCGGGAGACTGTGGTCACTTCCACCGAACTGATGGAAACCATGCGCCGTCCTGCCTGGCGGATTGTGGATGAAGTCCTTTCTGTGCTGGAACTGTCCAGTCCCGAGTTGGTTTCCGATGTGGCACAGAACGGCATTGTCCTCACCGGCGGCGGCAGCCAGATTTGGGGCATGGACAAGCTCATTACCGAGCGGACGGAGATTGCCTGCGTGGTGGCCGACGATCCGGAAAGCTGCGTGGCCCTTGGCTGCGGCAGAAGCTTGCAGTGGATCAGCTCCATGCAGGAAGGTACAATTAACATCGCAAGAAAGAAACTGATGAAAGATTAAAAATTTTTCTATAATTTTCACGATTTTTGTTGACGAATTTCAGTCAATCTGCTATAATGCCTAATTGTGTGGGCCTATGCCCAAAAGTCAAATCGGAGGAAGAAACAATGCTGGACGAACTGAACACACAGCGCAAGGTCGTCGGCATCAAGCAGCTCCGAAAAGCCTTGAAAAATGGGCAGATCCGCCGTGCTTATCTGGCACTGGATGCTGACCCCCGGCTGACAGATCCTCTGGCTGAGGAATGTGCCGCCATGAAAGTGGAACTGGTGGAAGTTCCCACCATGGCAGAACTGGGTGCCGCCTGCGGCATTTCAGTAGGCGCATCCGCCGCAGGAATTCTTGCCTGAGCCGGTAAATTTCGGTCCCAACGGAATATCTTTGATATTTCGGGATAAAATAAATGCTGCTAAGCAGCGATCACTTGAGAAAGGAGGAAATATGCATGCCTACTTTTAACCAGCTGGTCCGTAAGGGCAGAGAGCAGGTCACCTACAAGTCCACCGCTCCCGCTCTGCAGAAGGGTATGAACACCCTGAAGAACCGCGCTACCGATCTGTCTTCTCCCCAGAAGAGAGGTGTCTGCACCGCTGTTCGTACCACCACCCCCAAGAAGCCCAACTCCGCTCTGCGTAAGATCGCCCGTGTGCGTCTCACCAACGGCTACGAGGTTTCCGCTTATATCCCCGGTGTTGGTCATAACCTGCAGGAGCACTCCGTGGTTCTGATCCGCGGCGGTCGTGTCAAGGACCTTCCCGGTGTCCGTTACCACATCATCCGTGGTACCCTCGATACCCAGGGCGTTCAGGGCCGTATGCAGGCTCGCTCCAAGTACGGTGCAAAGCGTCCCAAGGCCGGCAAGAAGTAATCTCAAGCTGTCCGAAATTATTATGCAACTATGCCTTATCGCAAGGCATCGCCTTGCTGAGTGGTTTGATATAGATAAACCTCTTGGCCAGGCACCAACGAAAGTCACACTTTCGAAGTACCTATGAAATCATTTTATGAAGGAGGGAAGCGAAGTGCCCAGAAGAGGTAATGTTCCCAAAAGAGAAGTATTGCCGGATCCTATGTATCATTCCGTGCTGGTCACCAAGCTCGTCAACAGCATCATGCTGGATGGCAAGAAGGGTGTTGCACAGAAGATCGTTTACGGCGCATTTGAAATCGTTGAAGAGAAGACCGGTAAGAACGGTCTGGAAGCTTTCACTCAGGCTATGGAAAACATCATGCCCACCGTGGAAGTCAAGACTCGCCGTGTTGGTGGTGCTAACTACCAGGTTCCTATCGAAGTTCGTCCCGAACGCCGTCAGACTCTCGGCCTGCGCTGGCTGACCAACTACAGCCGCGCCCGCAGCGAGAAGACCATGATCGAGCGTCTGGCCGGTGAGCTGATGGATGCCTGCAACAACACCGGCGCTGCAGTGAAGAAGCGTGAAGACACCCATAAGATGGCTGAAGCCAACAAGGCGTTCTCCCACTTCCGCTGGTAATTATAAAGGAGCTAAAGTATGCCCAGACAATATTCCCTTGAAAATACCCGCAATATCGGCATCATGGCTCATATCGATGCAGGCAAGACCACCACGTCCGAGCGTATTCTGTATTACACCGGCGTGAACTACAAAATCGGCGAGACCCACGATGGTACCGCCACCATGGACTGGATGGCTCAGGAGCAGGAGCGTGGTATCACCATCACTTCCGCTGCTACCACCTGTTTCTGGAAGGATCATCGTATCAACCTCATCGATACTCCGGGACATGTGGACTTCACTGTCGAAGTCGAGCGTTCCCTGCGCGTGCTGGACGGTTCCGTGACTGTTCTGTGTGCAAAGGGCGGCGTCGAGCCCCAGACAGAAACTGTCTGGCGTCAGGCTGATAAGTATCATGTTCCCCGTATGGTCTACATCAACAAGATGGACATTATGGGTGCAGATTTCTACCATGTCCTCGATATGATGCAGGACCGCCTGAAGTGCAATGCAGTCCCCGTGCAGCTGCCCATCGGTTCCGAATCCGACTTCCGCGGCGTTGTTGACCTGATCAAAATGAAGGCCATTGTCTTCTATGATGATCTGGGCAAGGATGCCCGTGAGGAAGAGATCCCTGCTGATCTGGTGGATCTGGCCAACGAGTACCGTGAAAAGCTCATGGATGCTGTTTCCGAAGAGGACGAAGAGATCATGATGCTCTATCTGGAGGGCGAAGATGTCCCCGAAGAGCTGATCTACCGTGCTCTGCGCAGCGGCACCATCGGTGTCCGTATGGTCCCCGTGTGCTGCGGCACCTCTTACAAGAACAAGGGCGTTATCCAGCTGCTGGATAACATCGTGGCTTTCATGCCCTCTCCCTTGGATGTTCCCGCTATTGCCGGTACCGATCCCGAAACCGGTGACGAAGACAAGCGTGAGTCTGATGACAATGCGCCCTTCTCCGCCCTGGCATTCAAGATCGCTACCGACCCCTATGTTGGTAAGCTGTGCTTCTTCCGTGTGTACTCCGGTACGCTGACTTCCGGCTCTACGGTGCTGAACGCATCCAAGGGCAATAAGGAGCGTATGGGTCGTATCCTGCGGATGCACGCCAACCATCGTGAAGATATCGAAATGGTCTACTCCGGCGACATCGCCGCTGCTGTCGGTCTGAAGAATACCACCACCGGTGATACTCTGTGCGACATGGACCATCCGATCATTCTGGAAAGCATGGAATTCCCCGAGCCTGTTATCCGTGTTGCCATCGAGCCCAAGACCAAGGCCGGTCAGGAGAAGATGGGTATCGCACTGATGAAGCTGGCTGAAGAAGACCCCACTTTCCGCACCTACACCGATGATGAAACCGGTCAGACCATCATCGCCGGTATGGGTGAGCTCCATCTGGAGATCATTGTGGACCGTCTGCTGCGTGAGTTTAAGGTGGAGGCCAATGTCGGCGCTCCCCAGGTCGCCTATAAGGAGACCATCCGCAAGCAGGTTGAGCAGGATACCAAGTATGCCCGTCAGTCCGGCGGTAAGGGTCAGTACGGTCATGTTAAGATCCGTGTGGAACCCAACGAGTCCGGCAAGGGCTACGAGTTCATCAACGCTGTCGTCGGCGGTGCTATTCCCAAGGAATATATCCCCGCTGTCGATGCAGGTATCCAGGGCGCCATGCAGGCCGGTGTTCTCGCCGGCTACAATGTGGTCGATGTCAAGGTCACCCTGTTTGACGGTTCCTATCATGAAGTCGACTCCTCTGAAATGGCATTTAAGATTGCCGGCTCCATGGCTTTCAAGGAAGCCTGCCGCAAGGCAAATCCCGTCATTCTGGAGCCCATCATGAAGGTCGCTGTCATTGTTCCCGATGAATACACCGGTAATGTGATCGGCGATATCAGCTCCCGTCGCGGCAATGTCCTGGGTCAGGAGATCCGCAGCGGTGCTGTCCAGGTGGATGCCAATGTGCCTCTGGCCAATATGTTTGGCTATGCTACCGACCTGCGAAGCAAGACTCAGGGCCGTGGCCAGTGCGCCATGGAACCCAGCCATTATATTGAGCTGCCCAAGTCTCTGCAGGAAGAAATCATCGCAAAGCGTTCCAGAGGTTAAATTTTACTTGTCATCTGCCGGCTTTTGTAGTATGATGGATGACAGGGAATCGTAAAAACCATAAAACAAAAACCTACAAGGAGGATTTTCTCAAATGGCAAAGCAGAAGTTTATCAAAGACAAGCCCCATGTAAACATCGGTACCATCGGTCACGTTGACCATGGTAACACCACCCTGACCGCTGCTATCACCAAGTATCTGGGCATGCAGGGTAAGGCTGACTACGTTGACTACTCCACCATCGATAAGGCTCCCGAAGAGCGCGAGCGTGGTATCACCATCAACACCGCACACGTTGAGTATCAGACTGACGCCCGTCACTATGCTCACGTTGACTGCCCCGGCCATGCTGACTACATTAAGAACATGATCACCGGTGCTGCTCAGATGGACGGCGCTATCCTGGTTATCGCTGCTACCGATGGCCCCATGGCTCAGACCAAGGAGCACATCCTGCTGGCCCGTCAGGTCGGCGTTCCCGCAATCGTTGTCTTCATGAACAAGTGCGACCAGGTCGACGACGAAGAACTGCTCGAGCTGGTTGAGATGGAAATTCGTGAGACTCTGTCTTACTACGAATTCCCCGGCGACGATATTCCCATTGTCAAGGGTTCCGCTCTGATCGCTGTTACCTGCGAATCCGGCAACCCCGATGATCCTGACTTCGCTTGCACCAAGGAACTGATGGATGCTGTCGACAGCTATATCCCCACTCCCGACCGTAAGGCTGACATGCCCTTCCTGATGCCCGTCGAAGACGTCTTCACCATCTCCGGTCGTGGTACTGTTGCTACCGGCCGTGTTGAGCGTGGCCAGATCAAC
>JAZNNW010000114.1:0-5740 GCA_045580485.1 Candidatus Avilachnospira sp.
GCAGACTTCGATATGAGTTTCGAAATCCTCGTACTTCTCGGCGAACTTCTCAGCGAAGTCCATACGAGCAGCGGTCAGACGCTCTTCACGGACATTCTTGTCGTCGGTATCCAGAGCGTACTCGATCTGACCCAGACCGTAATTGATGAGGTCATCCAGCAGGTCATGGTTGACAGCAGCCTTTTCGAAGGTGAACTTGGGCTTGCCGATCTCCGCCACGATGGAGTTGATGAACTTGACGATCTCCATGTTGGTCTCGTGGGCAACACGGATGCACTCGTAGACGATATCTTCGGGAGCTTCGTTGGCTTCGGTCTCGATCATGACCACCTTCTCGAAGGTGGAGGAGATGCAGACAAAGCACTTGCAGGCTTCCCGCTCCTCGTTGGAGGGGTTGACGATATACTTGCCGTCCACATAGGCCACATTGGTGGTGGCCACAGGACCGTTCCAGGGCACATCAGAAGAAGCGATGGCGATGGAAGCGCCCAGAGAGGCGACGATCTCCACGGGGTTCTCATAGTCGTTGGCGAGAACGGTGCAGGTGACGACAGTGTCGTTACGCAGTTCTTCGTCAAACAGAGGACGCATGGGACGGTCGATGATACGGCTGTTCAGGATGCCGCGCTCGGAGGGCTTGCCCTCACGGCGGTTGAAGGAACCGGGGATGCGACCCACGGCATACATTCTCTCTTCAAACTCGATGGTCAGAGGGAAGTAGTCGATGCCGGCCTTGGGAATGGGGTTGCAGGTGCAGGTGGTCAGAACCACGGTATCGCCGTAGCGGCAGATGCACTCGGCATTGGCCAGTTCAGCGACCTTGCCGGTCTCGACGGTAAAGGTACGGCCGCCGATCTCGGTCTCAAAGATGTGATGATTGGGGTACTGCTTTCTGGTGATCATTGGGAAACCTCCTTAAAGTATTGGTTGGGCTTCCGCATGGGAGTTTTAGCATTTGAAACAGCTGCTTGTCCAAGCGGCTCTTTCAACTGCTAAAGCAAACCCGCTGCGGAAGCGGACTTTCAAAAAGATGGGCAGACGAGGTGTCTGCCCATCAAGGGATACAAATTACTTACGGATACCCAGCTTGGCGATCAGTGCACGATAGCGGTTGATATCCTTCTTTGCCAGATAGTCCAGCATCTTGCGGCGCTTACCGACCATCATCAGCAGACCACGGCGGGAGTGGTTGTCATGCTTATGAACACGCAGGTGATCGGTCAGCTCGTTGATACGGGCAGTGAGAATGGCGATCTGGACCTCGGGGGAACCGGTGTCGCCTTCATGAGTTGCGTTTGCTGCGATAACAGCAGTCTTGTTTTCCTTACGGATCATGGTAATTTCCACCTTTCAATTATTTTGCCCACATTCTAAGTAAGGGGTCAGTGAAAATGCCCGCATAAAGCTCAGGCTGTCTCCCGAAACTGAGAAAAGGGGCTTCTGTGGCACATTAAGCCAGCCTGATTAAGATAACATAAGAAGCGCCGATTGTAAAGAGATTTTTTGCAAAAATCGGACTTTTTTTCTATAAAATCGGTGCAGTCCCATCATCTTGTCCCTTGGTGATGGACTTGACCACAGCATAGTAGGAATAGTCGGCGGAGACTTCCACCAGAAACCGGTCGCCTACACGCTTGCCAAGGAGCAGCTTGCCCATGGGAGACTCCTTGCTGATGCGTCCCTTGAGGGGATCGCAGCGGACGGTGGTGACCACCTGGACAACCTCCGTATCATCATCCTCTTCCAGATACAGCTCCACCTGGTCAAAGATGCCCACCTGGTCTTCGCCGTATTCATTTTCGATGACCGTGGCGGATTTGATCATCCGTTCCAGATAGCGGATGCGCTTTTTCAGTGCGTTCTGCACCTGCTTGGCGGCCTTATATTCATAGTTTTCCGACAGGTCGCCAAAGGCTCTGGTGCGCTTGACCTCCTCGATGGCGGCAGGCAGCTCCACAAGCCGTTTTTCCTGCAATTCCTGCTCCATAATGGCGATATCCTGCTGGGTCAGTTCGTTGTACATGATATTCTCCCTCTTTTCCGGGGATATTATAATCCCCTGTGGAAAATTTTGCAAGCAAATGCCCAAGAACATCTTGAATTTATCCCTTGTTTTCGTTATAATATACCTTAAATTGGGCGATAAGGGGGAATCGGCTTGAGTCGAGTGCTGGCAGTGGTTTCCGGCAAAGGCGGAACGGGCAAGACATCTGTGTGTGCTGCCGTTGCCATGGCACTGGCAAATGCCGGACAGAAAGTCCTGTGCATCGATGCCGATGCAGGTCTGCGAAACCTGGATATTTCCCTTGGGCTTTCCGAAGAACCGGTGATCCCTTTCACCGATGTGATGCATGGGGTCTATCCCCTCTCCAGAGCTGCCGTCCATCCCAAAAACGCAAATCTCCATTTCCTCACCGCACCTGTAACGGAACAGCCTGAGGATCTGGATGCAGAGGCCTTCCGCCTGCTCCTGGAGCAGGTAAAGAGCCAATATGACTGGTGCTTCATCGATGCACCTGCCGGCGTAGGTGCAGGCTTTCAGCTAGCTGTCCGCTGGGCAGATACGGCATTGGTGGTCTCCACTTCCGACCCGGCTTCCCTGCGGGACGGTGCCCGAGCCGCCGAGGCTATGGAGCTGCTTTCCAAAGCCCAGCCCAAGCTCATCGTCAACCGCATTCGGCGGCAGTTGTTCAAAAGACTCCGCTTCACTGTGGATGACTGCATGGATACGGTAGGACTTCCTCTGTTGGGTATCATACCTGAGGATGAGGCAGTGCCCCTTTCCGCCGGTAAGAACAAACCCCTTGCCGACTCCGGAAAGAAAAGCGCCGCTGTGGCCTGTAAGCACATTGCCATGCGGCTTATGGGGCAGAAGGTCCCCCTTTTGAAACTGTAAGTATCAACCTGACGAACATGGGGTGAAACTATGAATATTACTTTGATGGCCCACGACAAGAAAAAAGAATTGATGGTGCAGTTCTGCACGGCTTACAAGAGTATTCTCGCCAAGCACAACCTGTCCGCCACGGCTACTACCGGCCGTCTGGTCACCGATGCCACCGGTCTGCCCGTTTCCACCTTCCTCTCCAGCCATCAGGGCGGACATCAGCAGGTGGATGTGCGCATCGCTTATAATGAAATCGACATGGTCATTCTCTTCGCTGATCCCAACGGCAGTGATCCCTGGGAGGATCAGCGTGTCATGCAGACCATCCATCTGTGCGACAGCTACAATGTCCCCTGTGCCACCAATCTGGCTTCGGCAGAAATGCTGATCCTGGGTCTGCAGCGGGGCGATCTGGATTGGAGAGAAATGGTCCGTCCCAAACGCAGTTTAAGATAATCAAAATTTCCTGCATTTGCAGGAAATTTGATTTTCCATATACATTTTCCCTTTCAGAAAGGAACTATATTATGGCAATCAAACCCAGAACCCTCTCCGGCTTCATGGAGCTGCTGCCTGCACCTCAGGTGCAGATGGAGCGCATCATGGAAGTCCTGCGCAGCACCTATTCCCGCTATGGTTTTACGCCTCTGGACACTCCTGCCATTGAGGCAGCCGATGTTCTGCTGGCAAAGGGCGGCGGTGAAACCGAAAAGCAGGTCTACCGCTTTCAGAAGGGCGACAGCGATCTGGCCCTGCGCTTCGATCTGACAGTGCCTCTGGCAAAATATGTAGCGCTCCACTACGGCGAGCTGTCCTTCCCCTTCCGCCGGTATCAGATCGGCAAGGTCTACCGTGGTGAGCGGGCACAGAGAGGCCGTTTCCGTGAATTCTATCAGGCTGACATCGACATCATCGGTGACGGCAAGCTGGATATCGTCAATGAGGCAGAGATCCCTGCCATCATCTATCAGACCTTCACCACTTTGGGTCTCAACCGATTCCAGATCCGTGTCAACAACCGCAAGATCCTCAGCGGCTTCTATGCCATGCTGGGTCTGACGGAGAAATCCGGCGACATCATGCGTACGGTAGACAAGCTGGAAAAGATCGGTGCCGACAAGGTCCACGGTCTGCTGGTGGAAGAGCTGGGCATCAGCCCCGAGGATGCAGGCGAGATTCTCCGCTTCACTCAGATCACCGGCACCAACGAGGTCGTTCTGGAACAGCTGGAAGGCTACCGGGGCCGGAACGAGCTGTTCAATCTGGGTCTGGATGAACTGAACACCGTGGTCAAGTACCTGTCCGCCTTCGGCGTGCCTCAGGAAAACTTCGCCGTGGATCTGACCATCGCCAGAGGTCTGGACTACTACACCGGCACCGTCTATGAGACCTGTATGCTGGATCATCCCGAAATCGGCTCCATCTGCTCCGGTGGTCGCTACGACAATCTGGCAGAATACTATATCGACAAGCAGCTGCCCGGCGTGGGCATCTCCATCGGATTGACCAGACTGTTCTTTGTTCTGGGTGAGCAGAAGATGCTCAACGAGAACCTGAACACCGCTCCCGCCGATGTGCTGGTGCTGCCTATGACCGAGGATCTGGCACCTGCCATCCGTCTGGCAACGGATCTGAGAGCACAGGGCATCCGGGTGCAGCTGTACTTCGAACAGAAGAAGTTTAAGGCCAAGATGTCCTATGCCGACAAGCTGGGCATCCCCTATGCCGTGTTCCTGGGCGAGGACGAGATCAACGCCGGTACCTGCTCCGTGAAGGATCTGACCAAGGGCGAACAGGTCACCGTCTCCGCCGCAGAAGCCGCCGCCCTCATCAAGGAAGGTCTGGCTGAAAAGAACAGCGGCAAAGTCATTGTGGAATAAGCAAAGGCTCTCCTTGAGGAGAGCTGGCACGGCGAAGCCGTGACTGAGAGGTGTAGGGCAGTGCCTGCACACACCTCTCCGCCTCGCTTCGCTCGGCACCTCCCCTCAAGGGGAGGCTATATAGAGAGCTGAAAGGAAGCATAAATTATGATGCAAAACCGTACCCATACCTGCAACGAGCTCCGCATGGAGCATGTAGGTCAGACTGTAAAGATCTGCGGCTGGATGGAAAATGTCCGTGCCGTCGGCGCAAACTTTGCCTTTGTGGTCGTCCGTGATTTCTACGGCACCACCCAGGTGGTCATTGAGACCGAAGAAATGATGAACGAGATCAAGCCCCTCAACAAGGAGACCACCATCTCCGTGGAGGGTGTTGTCCGGGAGCGTGCCAGCAAGAACCCCAAGCAGGCCACCGGCGATGTGGAAGTGGTCCCCACCAAGATCGAAGTGCTGGGCACCTGCATCCACAACGAGCTGCCCTTTGAGATCAACCGCAGCCGTGACGCCGAAGAGGCCCTCCGCCTGAAGCACCGCTATCTGGACCTGCGGAACCCTGCTGTGAAGCAGAACATCATCCTCCGCTGCCAGGTGGTGGCTGCCATCCGTGCCGCCATGACCGAAAAGGGCTTTTTGGAGATCACCACTCCCATTTTGACTGCCTCCAGCCCCGAAGGCGCCCGTGACTATCTGGTTCCTGCCAGAAAGCACCCCGGCAAGTTCTATGCCCTGCCTCAGGCTCCCCAGCAGTTCAAGCAGCTGCTCATGACCTCCGGCTTCGACCGCTACTTCCAGATCGCTCCCTGCTTCCGTGACGAAGACGCCCGCGGCGACCGCACTCCCGGCGAATTCTATCAGCTGGATATGGAAATGGCCTTCGCCTCTCAGGACGATGTGCTGACCACCCTGGAAGAAGTGCTGATCCCCATTTTTGAGAAATTCGGCAAGTTCGGCAGCCGCGTCTCTCAGGGCCCCC
>JAZNNW010000115.1:0-7373 GCA_045580485.1 Candidatus Avilachnospira sp.
TGATATCACTTGGGAATATTCAGACCACCTCGTTATTGACCGTGAAACCGAAACAATAGAGGATGTTTTGAAACTTGCCGAACAATGTGATGTAACACGCAAATATCATGTTGCCGAAGGTGTAACCTCATTCTTGGATGATTTGGATATCGAAGGCTTGTTTACCGAATTTAACGAATCGGAAAAAGATGCGCTTCCTTCTCCCGAAGGAACTGCGGTCTATGAGGTTAAAGTAGAGTTCCATCGCCAAGAACCTCGTATAATCTCAGGTACCTATGACAAACAAGGATTGCCTAAAGATTGGCCGGAATTCATTGAAGACCTTTATGGATTTATTTCGTTCTATGGCTTTGGCGAAATGTTTGATGAAAAACAATACGCAAAAACTTACAGAAAAAAGAACGATTACATTTTTTTGAGTGTTAAATTTGGTGGTTACGGTAAGCCCTATTATTACCTTACCGATGACGATACCATTCAAGTTGGCGACCAAGTTGAAGTACCGGTCGGCTCAGATGGAACAGAACGAATCGTAACCGTATCAAAAAAAGAATACTTTTCAGAAGGTAAACTCCCGATGCCGATAGAAAAAGTAAAATCAATACTTGGTCGCTTTATTCCACCCAAGGAAAATGAGGACGGTGAAAAGTTTATTTACTGTCCCATGTGTGAAAAAGCGATAAGTTCAGATGTTTGCTATGATATTCTCTATGATCCGCTTATAGATGAAATCCCCGGCATAATTACAGAGGAAGAACTTGAAGCCAAAAGAGAGATATGTGAGCGTTGTAAATATCACGATGACTAACAAAAAGTCTTAATGAAAAGGAGTAAAATATGCTGTTTGCTTATGACCACGAAGACAATAGAATCTTTATTGAAGATACTCACAGCAATAGTGAATACTTTTGTCCTTATTGTGGTGCGCCTCTTGTAACCAAAAAAGGTGAAATCAGACAGCACCATTTCGCCCACAAATCTCATCATTTATGCTCGGACACTTGGGAAAGAGAACGCTCCTATGATATTTCGCCTTGGCATAACGAATGGCAAAATGAGTTTCCAAGAGATAATCAAGAAATCAAACTCGTGTTTGGAGAAACTCGGCATCGAGCTGATGTAATGATCGGAAGAACTGTTATCGAGTTTCAACACAGCATAATGCCGGTCAAGTTTTTTGATGAACGCAATAACTTTTATCATAATTTAGGATACAAGGTCATTTGGTTATTCGACTTATCATCGCTTTATGAAGAAGGGCAACTACACAAAGAAAAAACAGTCGAAGGATATACATTTTATTGGAAGAACCCCAAAAAAGCATTTAATAATTACGATGTGAAAAGCGGTTGTATTGATTTGTTTTTCCAATTGAAAGACGAAAAAGGCGAAAGTATTGTTCAGGTTCGAGATGTTTCAGAGTATGGTTTTGAGCAGTTTGAAACATCCAAGTGGATGAGCAAATTGGATTTTCTTAAATATGTTGGTTTATGTGACGGTGTCTGCGAACCCCCACTTAGAGAAGATCTATTAACCAATCAAAATTATTTGGCATTTAAGGAAAAATACGATATCCATTTAAATAAGCAACAAGAACGCGCACTACAGGCAGTAGATGGTGCCAACTTATTATTGGCTGTACCCGGTTCTGGTAAAACAACCGTCCTTGTGGCTCGTTTGGGATACATGGTAAAAGAAAAAGGTATTTCCCCTAATAAAATTCTTGCACTTACTTTTAACCGCAGAGCTGCGGAGGAAATGAAAACAAGATATAACAATACATTTGGAAGCTCTGACAACGGAACGATTGATTTTAGAACATTGAACAGTCTTTGTTATGATATTTACATTTCGTATTGCAAGAAAAACAATCACCCGATAAAAAAGCTCGATGAAGGTAAAATCATTAATCGAATAAAAAGTAAAATATATGGTGAACAGCATCCAAATGATTATGCAACAGAAAGTGATGTTTTAGAACTGAAAACCGCATTTGCATATATAAAAAATATGATGCTTAATGAAGAAGATATATTAGTTTTAGAAGCCGATATGTCTAAAATTAGTGAGTCCTATAAAAGATACCAAAACGCATTGAAAGAAAACAATTTAATGGATTTTGATGATCAAATGGTATTTGCATATTGGATCCTTAAAAACAACCCTTCTGTTTTGCAAAGTTATCAAAAAAGATATCAATATATTTGCGTAGATGAGGCCCAAGACACATCCAAAATTCAACATAAAATATTACAACTGTTATTCACGGAAAATATGTTTATGGTTGGCGATGAGGATCAAAGTATTTATGGTTTTCGTGCAGCCTTCCCTAAAGCTCTATTGAATTTTAGATACGACTATAGAAATCCATTTATTTTAAGGATGGAACGCAACTATCGTTCTACGGGCAAAATAGTCGATGCAGCTCAAAAGTTTATTTCAAAAAACAGAGGCCGTTATGAAAAAAACATGGTTGCACAGAGAGAAACTGGTGAGGATATTTCTTTAATAACAGTTAATACTCGTGCTGAGCAATTTAAGAAATTAATAGATGTTGCAAAGGGAACAACAGGAGAAACGGCATTTTTATATCGTGATAATGATAGTGCTGTTGTGCTTGTAGATGCATTTTTAAGAAACAAAACTCCATTTGTTCACAGAAAACCCGAAATGAACTTTTTCGGTAATAAAATCGTAAAGGACATTGCTGACTATTTAACCCTATCACTAAATCCATATGATGCCGATGCATTTGAACGAATCTGTAATAAGGGACTAATTTATCTTAAAGCTAATCCCAAAAAGTATACTGTGACAAACTCCAAGCGTAGACATATTACAGTTTTTGAAGCTTTAGACGAACAAATGGAGTATGTCAAAATGAATTACCGTTGGCGAGCTGAAGAGTTTGAAAACATAATGAAGTCGGTAAAAAGTTCAACTACAGCTAAAGCAATTGAAATTATTTGTGAAGAAGGTTATGGCAAATATGCCCGTGAGCAACATTATGATCTCGGAAAAATTGAAATACTCAAAATGCTTGCAGAAAACGAACCGAAAGCTGAAAACTTTTTAGCACACTTGAAATTCTTAGAATCTGAATTCGTAAAGGGATTTAATTCCAACAGTGAAAACCCCATTATTCTATCCACAATTCATTCAAGTAAAGGTCTTGAATATGATACAGTTTATATGGTTGATGTCTACGATGATCGATTTCCTTCATCAAGACCGAATATTTTTAATCGTTCGAAAGATAACTCTGATGGAGAACAGGAAGAACGCAGATTATTTTATGTGGGCATAACAAGAGCAAAAAACAAACTATATCTATTCAATATAAAAACAAGATACAGTTCGTATTTAGCTGAAATGTTTCCAACTGAGGTTAATCCAAAACAAACTGTCTCACCTGTTGCAACAAACTTTTCGCCAAGAGTTACCGTCAATTTTACGGTCAATCCTCAATTCTATCAAACTACAAACCTTGAAGAATTAAAAAAGCAACGAGAACTTGAACTTGAAAAAAGACGGAAAGAAGCCGAGGAAAAAGAGAAAAAACAGTTTGAAGTTTGCTATAACGAAGTAAAAGACAAATTCACTCAACAGCAAGAACGCATTCTTGACCACACAGGACAACGCTGGATTAAGTGTGAGGAATGCGGTGAAATAAAACCGGATTATGATTTTGCATCCTACGGTGGCATCAATCGTGTAAATTCGGGTATTTGTTCTTGCTGCTCTCGAAAAAGGAGATAATAATATGTATCTTGCAATAGTAATTGTAATTTTGATTATTTGGGCGGTTATTGCACTAAAAGAAAAATTCACTCCACCTGCACCACCAATAGAAAATTTGGATGAGCATTTAAAACATTTATCTTCTTTGCCAGATCAAAAGGCTCGGCAAAAGTATCTTAAAAACAGAAAGCACGGTGATAAATGATGCCAGTTTTAATTTTACTCGGTATAGGTGCGGTTTGTGGTGTTATAGGTGTTGTGCATAAACACAGGCCTACTAAATATAACCCGAATATGACCGAAAAAGAAAAAACTCAATTTGTCTTCGACCAAAACCAAAAGCGCATTGATAAAATAATGAGAAAGTATAGGTGAATAGGTATGTATAAAAAGAAAACATGCGATTTGGATAATTCACCGATTATCAAAGGACATGAAACCTTTGAAGAAATGTCGCTGTTGCTTATTCTTGAAGAGAAGTTCCATGATGCCGAACTAATTGAACTGTTTATTGAGAATAATGACGATATAAAAATTGCATTGCTTCACGAAGGCGTATACTTCGGTATTTTCTGCCGTGCTGTCGTTTCGAAGGATATTCACTTTGATACAGCCAACAAAATTCTATATGAGAAAAATATCGAAAAAGAAAATGACCTTTTCGTGCTTCTTATCGATGATGCAGGCATTAAAATAAAAGCCAAGGAAATGGCAATCGAAGAAGTAGTAAAATATGAGCGTATCAACTATAGTGATGAAGAACTCGAAGCAATTGATTTAAAATCCAATAATCCCGATGTATATGTGCGGTGTCCTCGCTGTGGTAAGGAACTACACTATAGAGCCGTGGGAAGCTCTTATGAAATTAGGTGTTATACAGAAGGATGCATAAAAGCAACTTTTAGAGGTATATAAGAAAGGGAGAAACAATGAAAGAATACGAAAAAATCACACAGGATAAACTAAAAAAACTCAGCGAAGAACTTGGTATAGAGATTAGTATTGAAGTCGAACCCGATATTGAAGAACTTACCCTTGAACAATTGCAAGAATATCTCGAAGACCTTGAAGACCGGCTTAGCGAACTTGAAGATAGCGAACCCGAAGATATGGATTCTGACGAATACGATGAATGGGAAGAAAAATATAGCGAAATTGAAGACCTTATCGATGAAGTTGAAGAACGCATAGAAACACTAAGTAAAAAGTAAGAATATACTTGTAAATGTAACGAAACTATTAAGGAATTTGAATTGGCATTAAATATGCGATATAATGTACTCAAATAACAAAGGAGTGCAGAAATATGCAAGTGGATATTTACTCTCGAGAAGCAATAGAACTTTTACTCAAAAATAACTTTCCAAACAATGTGGCAATCATATCGTTTTATGATCCACCTTCGAAACGAACCGGCGAAATTTTTCAACCAGTTGATTACGGCAACAAAGCTAACCGAGTCTTTGCAATACCTCTTCACGATATTGATATTGAAATACTTGGAGATTATGGTCTTGATTTTAACTCCTATTTTTCTGAGGTCGATGAGCTTGCAAGGTTTATTCGTAATGCGGTAGATGATGGATTGGATTTCATTTGTCAATGTGAATATGGACAAAGCAGAAGTGCTGCTTGTGCCGCCGCCATTTTAGAGTTTTACGAGAAAAATGGTATATCCATATTTGCGGATTATCGCTATTACCCAAATCAGTTGGTTTTCAACAAAGTAAAGAAAGCATTGGAGAAAGAATATGAAATATAGTGTTGCCCACAAAGATTTACAAAAAGTATTTAATTTTCCGTCAAATAAATTTGCTGACTGTTCAATTGATTGTTTGGAAGATTATGAAAGAATTGTGTCAGGACCTGCATATAAAGATTTTACGCCAAGAACTATTGCCGGTCTTAAAAAAGAAAGCATTCAATCTGCATTAAATTGGTTAGCAAATGAACTGTATTTATATATTCATTCTGCTGATAGTGATTTTGAGATATGGCATAAAAATACTTGTTTGGAATTCTGTAAAAAAATAAATCTTTGCTATGGAAGCATCCCATATGGAAAGGCACAAAAAATAGTTAATATGTCTTTTAAGTATTTATTTTGCCTGAACGACTCACAAAAATATGCCACAAAATTTAGAGAATGTCATATGGCATTAGACCAGTATACTCTGTAATGGTTTATTAGATTTGTTTTAACAAAAGAGCAACATAAACACATTTCAGTTACAAAAATCAGAGAAACTTCTTGGAGTAAACTGCTATGTGGAAGCTGCGAAGAAGAATATTCATATTTATGGTTTCAAAGTGAGATCAAAAAATACTTAAAAAGCGAAAAAAGTATGTACATTTCTGAAGAAGGAGAACATCTGGGATCACTTCTTGCTGAGTTTTACATTTGGCCAGAAATGCAGTTACATATAGCTATGGAAGCCTTATATTCGCAGGGTGGTAATGACAAGGAATTTAAGAATAAATCAATTCCCGAGAAAATCGTGGATTTGAGAGCTTTCCTTGATAAATTAGAAGTATCGATATAACATATAGAAAACTAAATAATTTACCTATTAAGAGTGCGCGAGAGATCAAGCTCGTTGACCGCACAGCGACCTGCCAAACGGTAAGGTGCTAATGCTTGACCGATGGGAAAATCTCACGAACCTGTCGGTAACGATGGGTTCGTTCTTTTTTTGCACTCTTTAGGATATAAATTTAAAAGGAGTGCATGAACTATGCGAACAATCAGAAATTTAATCAATCAGGAAAAGAAGGTATACATTATCCTTCACAACAAAGAAATGCAATACAGATTTATGAGCGATGCAGCTCGTGAAGGTATTACATTTGGAGATGGCGTTAAAACCACCGAAAGAGATGTAGATGATATTATGGTTTTGCAGTCCGATGGAACTGTATGTTTTCTTGGATGGGCAGGTCGAATGAATTACCACTATAATAAAAACAAAGCAATTTGTATTGATTATGAAAAGTACATTGAAGGTGCGTCTGATTACTATTTGAAGTGAAAATTTTTGTTTTACTGGACTTATAGAAAAAAGTATGGTATGTGTTTGTGTTACAAACGAAAGGAGTAACGCAAATGACAACACTTGAAGATTTATACTTTGGCAACATCAATCCAAACGAAAGAGATACGAAAAGAGGTTCTAAAATGGATCAACTCGTGAAGTTGATGTGTAAAAATGAAGATGGGCTGAACGCAACTCTTACTGAACAACAGAAAGAAACATTTGAGAAATATAAAGATGCTCAAAGAGAATTATCACTATTGTCAGAAAGAGATGCCTTCCGAACAGGTTTCATAATTGCCACACGCATTATGGTTGAGGTGATGGAGGGGTTGCAAGTAGTGGAAGATTTATAATGCTACACTAAAAAAGACCGCCGTGCAATCGGCGGTCTTTTTGCTATAAAGATATAAAATTCTTAATGACGATGCAGTTTTTACTGTCCTTGTCGATTTCAAAGGAAATGCTCTCTTGGGGTTGAAATTCTATATCGGTATTGTTTACAAGAAAGTCCTCCGAAGGCAAATAAGAAGTTTGACAAAAAATAAAGATTATCGTATTTCCTTTGTCATAATATAAAGAGCAAATATTATCTATATT
>JAZNNW010000116.1:0-6922 GCA_045580485.1 Candidatus Avilachnospira sp.
TGGAACCCAGTGTTCTCTAGTCTACTCCGATGTACTAGAAACCCTTTAATTTCAAGGGTTCTCTAAACCATAAATACAGAATCTTGATTTTACAAGATTCTAAAAAATTACATAGTGTTAGAATAAGTGTTAGAACGGGCAGGTGTGAATAGACATTTATTCAGAACACAAATATTCATCTTCGTAAATTTAATTGCCCTCTCTGACAAACTGAAATTTTCACACTACCTTATACCCATTCAAAGTTATCTGCACCTGCACCGACTTCAAAATGATATTTTCCAATACCGAGGTCAATTCCTGCGAAGTGTCCGCTGCTGCAAGTGATAGAAACCTTATTCCCATCACCCTTAACTGTAAATGCCATTTTATTGAGGGCAGTCGGAGCGTGAAGTAATGCGTCAACACCATCTGCAAACCACTGAGGTGCAGTTCCTTCATAAGAACTGATTTCAGCGGCGGTTTTCATCTTATGCTGCACACCTTGCGTCTGACCATAGCCAACCGCAATCACTCCGTTTACTCGGACATTTTGGTTTTCCAAATTTTTCTTCGCACCATTGCCGTTGTACATACCGCCAACCCACCAAGTATTAAGTCCAAGTGTCTGTGCATACAAAATCAAATCTGCACCGCAATAACCCAATTTTTCATCCAAATCAGGGGTGTCAGTTCCTGCAAGGACAAAGTAATTGTTTACACCTCTTGCCAACAGCAGCTTTGCAATTCCTGCAACACCGTCAGCATTGCCGATAACGAGCTTCAGATTTAGTCCGTATTTCTTGTTGTTTTCTTCGATTCGTGCGTTTAGCAATTCCACAAGCTCCGCAGGAATCTTCTTGTCTGTGTATTTGCGAACCATATGTCGCTGCTTAATTGCTTCTTTGATGGTCATTTCGTTTT
This sequence comes from Candidatus Avilachnospira sp., assembly GCA_045580485.1. Classification (GTDB taxonomy): domain Bacteria; phylum Bacillota; class Clostridia; order Oscillospirales; family Oscillospiraceae; genus Avoscillospira. The sequence goes on from JAZNNW010000116.1 coordinate 904, forward strand.
CCTCCTGTGATAAATTCCCATTTGATTTTGAAAAGCTCACCCATAAGGAAGAACTTATACTTGGCATACAAAATCAAATCTACCGTTCCAAGCATCACACCACTTACCGTCATAGCGAGATTAACCTTCGAGATTTTTCTGCTGTATGCAATGTATCGTGGCTTCCATTCGCTTGGAGCAAATTTCTTTTTGAACTGATACAACTTTTTGAAATGGTAGCCGGCATCCATCTTTTGGAAAATTGCATCAAGCAGTCTCTCGGCTATAGCCATTTTTTCTTTTCCCGTATCCATACCCACAAGCGGTGCAAAACTCAAGCTGATTTCCTCCACGCCTTCCTCCTGCACCTTTCGGGCAACGGAAATAATGGCGTGTTCCATACTTCCAGTCGGTGCATCCATTTCTCGGTGCATCAGGTCTATACACAGCTTGCGTCGGTTTTCATAAGGTAAAAAAGAAAGGAATGTAAGAAGTTTTCCGTCCGCATCCCTTGTAAGGAAGAAGCGTCGGTCATATGGATGGTCAAAATCAATCGTGCCTACTGCAAAATTGATTTGTCGCTGTTTGTCCTCATACCATTTTCGGGACAGCTCCCAAATTTCCGCTTCCAAACCTTTATCACGATGAATCTGTGGCTTGTACTCCTGCATCAGCACGCCACTTTTATCTCCCTTGTTTACACTTCGGCGCAAAACTGCACGGCTGCCACCGGCAAGGGTATACTCAGAAAGGTTCAAAACCGCTTCTTCACCGCATTTCATAATGCGAAGCCCGGCTTCCTGTGCTGTCTTTATGGTTTCCTCACTAAGCGCCACAAAGATTGGTTTTTTACCTTGACCATCGCAAAAGCCAAGATATTCTTCAATCAATGCCTTCGTGTCTGCTCCGGCACATACTGGGTCGCCCATACTCAGAACCTTTCGTCCTTTGGGAAGATATGCAATATACCCCTGTACCCTTGTTCCAAAGAAGAACTCATATTCTTCGGTAAGACTAAGATAATTCAGAGAATCCTGCCCATACTCTTTTTGTAAAAGATAGGCTTTGTCGATTTGTTTTCTCTTGTCTGTCATATTATTCAATGTCCTCGCTGTGTATTTGTTCATCAAAGAAATCCAGAATCAAAGAAATCATCTGGTCCTGCTGTTCCTTCCAGGTAATCGTTGCTTTGCCGTCGAAACCGGGATGCCAATAGGCACCGAACTGATTGTGATTTGCACCCTCAATCATTACGCTGGTAGAGTTCTCCGGAAGATAATCAAGGTTTGATTCCATCATCTTATCTGGCATAACGCCATCGTGTTCTGCGGTAATACGGATGGCAGAAAGGTCGGTATCTGACAAGTCACAAATCATCAAGGATGCCACAAAAGCAATGCCTTCCAGCTTTTCCGGTTGCTTGGCGGCAATCTGACTAATGGGAAGTCCTCCAAGAGAATGTCCAATTAAAAACCACTTTTCAACCTCTGGGTTGTCCTCTATAATTTCTAACCCCTGTTCCGGTCCCCAAACAGACATATGCAGGGGAATGTTCGGAATAACAGCAGTATGCCCTTCGGCATTGAGCTGCTGTGCAATATACGCATAGCTTCTTTCATCTGCCTTTGCGCCGGGATATATGATAAAGCCCACACCGCTGTCGCCATAAAAATACAAGTCGCCATCCACATCTTTCATCTGTTTTGCTATCTCTGCGGCTTCGGGTAATGCGGGTGTATAGAAAAATGCGGCAACAAGCAGCATGACAGCTATAACGATTGCTGCAATCATCCATATTTTTTTCTTTCGGATGCGCTTATTCATGGCTCTGACCTCGTTTCTGGCTTAACTGGCCGTCAAATTCCTGTACACCAAATATCATCGTTCGGTGCGCAATTTGTGCCAATTCATCAATAGGAATGCGTCTGCCTGCATCATGCCAGTATTGAAGCAAACCTGTAAAAGCGGATGTAATCATTGCAATCACATACTCTGTTGCGGGATTCGTTTGGGCATCATTGACAAATGATTGGAACAAGTGGTGTCCTTCTTCTCGAATGCGGTCAATAAAATTAGGATCACCATTTTTACTTAAAAGAACAAACAGTCTTTCATCATGCTTACCGAACAATTCTACGGTCCTGGTGGAAATGGTCTTCAGATAATCATCCGAAACTGATATGGCATCCCTGCGGATTGCCGTCAGTTTCTCATGCAAGTCTTGAATGATTTCATTTTCAGCGGTGGATAGAAGTTCTTCCACATCGGAAAAATAAACATAAAATGTTCCTCGATTCAGCCCTGCACGCTTTGTAATTTCGCTGATTGTGACTTGATGTAAGCCTCTCAGCTTTGCCGTTTCCCAAAAGGCATCCACGATGGCCTGCCTTGTCATAGCTGTCTTTTCCGGTTGTTTTTTCATAGGTACCTCCCTAATTGAACCAACAACTACTTCCAGGTTGTCGGTTGATGAATATCGCTGCAAGTGCTATAATAATACAACACGTTGTCGGATTTGTCAATGTGTCTATGATTCTATAGCAGGAGGAACACATATACTATGCTTCAAATAAAAAGCATTTCTAAACAATACCGTACCGGCGAACTGGTTCAAAAAGCATTGGATAATGTTACGCTGAATTTGCGAAACAATGAATTCGTGGCAATCCTTGGCCCCAGCGGCTCCGGTAAAACCACACTATTGAATGTCATTGGCGGACTTGATCGCTACGACAGCGGTGACTTGGTCATCAACAACATTTCTACCAAGAAATATAAGGACTCTGATTGGGATGCCTACCGTAACCACACCATTGGCTTTGTATTTCAAAGTTATAACTTAATTCCGCACCAATCCATCCTTGCGAATGTAGAACTGGCGCTAACCATTGGCGGAGTTTCCAGAAGTGAACGTCGTGAAAGAGCAAAAAAAGCATTGGAGGATGTGGGACTTGGTGACCAGCTTCACAAACGCCCGAACCAAATGTCCGGCGGACAGATGCAGCGTGTAGCGATTGCCCGTGCACTTGTCAATAATCCCGATGTGTTGTTGGCTGATGAACCTACCGGCGCATTGGATAGTGAAACATCCATTCAGGTAATGGAGCTGCTTAAAAAGGTAGCCAGGGACCGTTTGGTCGTTATGGTCACACACAATCCGGAACTTGCAGAAGAATATGCTACCCGCATCGTGAAATTGCGCGATGGCAAAATCATAGGTGACACGAATCCTTTTGAAAATTCCGAACAGACATTATCGGATAAAAAGGTCGGAAAAGCAAAAATGAGCTTTGTAACTGCCTTGAGTCTGAGTTTCAACAATCTACTTACAAAAAAAGGACGTACACTCCTTACGGCGTTTGCAGGTTCTATCGGCATTATCGGAATTGCTCTGATTTTGGCTCTGTCCAACGGTGTTAACGGATATATTGCGGATATTCAAAAAGAAACCATGACCTCATATCCCATCACAATCAGCTCAGAAGCTGTAGATGTCGGAAGCATTATGTCAGGTATGCGTGGGCAGATGATGAGTAATATGAACGGCTTAATGGGCAGTGCAGAGGTTTCAGACGAGAGTCTCACCGGCATTTATGCCGACCATAGCGCACTCATGTCCAACGATGAACTCACAGCCAGCATTACAGAAAATGACCTTACCGGTTTTAAGCAGTATCTTGATGACCCCAATAGCGATATTCAGCAGTATTTGGGTGAGAACGGGATTGTTTATACTTACAATATCGGGTTTGAAGTATATTCCTATGATGAAGATGGAAATATCGTAAGAAGCGATGCGGAAACAAAGGATGCCGATACAGAAAGCTCCGGAGGCTTTGGCGATCTGCTCTCTATGAGAAATGAAATGATGAATGGCGCTATGTCCATGATTATGGGAAGTGGTGGAAATGAGGGGGCTGAGAATTTCTCAGAGATGATGGCAGGAGTAGATGGAACTGCTGTAAGTGCCGTTATCACAGACAGCTATGACGTGCTCTATGGTGCATGGCCAAAGGAATATAACGAAGTAGTGCTTGTGCTGGATGGAAACAATGCCATCTCCACCGGCGTTCTTTATCAGCTTGGATTGATATCCGAAAAAGAATATGAGAAAATCAGCGACAAAATCGCTGAAGGAGAAGACGCAGAGTCTATCTGTTTTGATTATGAAACCGTATGCGGACATCATTTTTATCTCGTACCAGCCTGTGACCACTATACTGAAAACGAGAACGGTACTTTCTCCTATGTTGAAGACACGGATGCTTTGATGGAGCAGAGCATTGAGTTGAAAATTGTTGGTGTGATTCGTCCCAAGGATGGGGCCGCAAATGCTAATATTTCCACCGCTGTTGCATATACCGCAAGTCTTACCGATCATATCATTGCGTATACAAATGACAGTGCAGTTGTGTTATCCCAGGAAAGCGATACGGAACACAATGTGCTTACCGGTATGCCTTTTGAAGCGGCGAATGACAGCGAAAAAATCGATATTACCATCGATTATATTTCCGCAATGGACGAAGAAGGAAAAGCCTCTCTCTACTCCATGATTATGTACTACAATTCCGAAAAAACGGAAGGAGAATCAACCACACAGCAGTCGACGCAGGGACAGATGCAGGGAATGCAGATGGACAACAAGGTGATGGCTGCTGCTATGGATCAATGGTTGGAGAATAGCCCGGATGAGGAAATCCTGCTGACGATTTATGATGAATACATCGGAGGCACAAGTTATAAAGATAACATGACTTCCTTTGGTAAGGTCAGCCACGATGCACCGGCATCCATCAGCATCTACACGGACAGCTTCGAGGATAAGGAAGCTGTTGCTGCTTGCATTGCGGCCTATAATGAGACAGTGGATGAGGATTTCCAAATTTCCTATGTGGATTATGTGGAACTGATGACCTCATCTTTGACTACAATCATTAATGTGATTTCTTATGTTCTGATTGCCTTTGTTGCTGTATCACTGATTGTATCTTGCATCATGATCGGTATTATTACACATATTTCTGTTCTTGAGCGTACCAAGGAGATTGGTATTCTTCGTGCATTAGGTGCTTCCAAGAGAAATATTTCTCAGGTATTTAATGCAGAAACCATCATTGTTGGTCTGTGCGCCGGTGTACTTGGAACAGGGGTATCGGCACTGTTGACTATTCCCATCAATGCAGTTATGGAGAGACTATTGGGTGCAGGAGTTTCGGCAAATCTGCCGATGACGGCCGCTGTAATCTTAATTCTACTAAGCATGGTGATTACCGTTATCGGTGGTCTGATTCCTTCGAGAAAAGCCGCTAAAAAAGATCCTGTAATCGCACTGCGCACAGAATAATACCCATTTTGTCCCTCGATGGCTCTACTGATCAAAAATAAATCGCTGTAGTTTTTGTTTTGACAGACTGCAGCGATTTTGTTTCTATAAGGGTAAAAACATTGTTTCTACAGTACGGAAAGGATATCGTTGGCAATCAGCGTTTCGTGCTCTCGACAACCAAAAACTTTTTCTCTTGCAGAGATTACTTTGGAAAGGACTACCTCATACCAGTGAACAGTTTTTTCAGCAAATCGTTCGTATTTTTTCTTTCGATTGTGCTTATTCATAGACCTGACCTCGATCCTGGCTTAACTGGCAGTCCAATCCCTGCACACCAAATAATCATCGTTCGGTGCACAATTTGTGTCAATTCATCAAGAGGAATGCGTCTGCCTGCATCATGCCAGTATTGAAGCAAACCTGTAAAAGCGGATGTAATCAATGCAATCACATACTCTGTTGCGGGATTCGTTTGGGCATCATTACTTCTTTTCATGTAAATACTCCGTAGAATTCAAAGTTTCCGCAGATATTATAACATAAAATTGTTAATCTTTCACCTAAAATAACGGTGCCGCCGAAGCGACACCGTTATTTTGTGTTACGCCTTCCAAACCGCTTTAATGATATTGCTAATCTTGGGCGAGGTTCCGTACATAAGAACACCGACACGGTAAATTTTTGCGGACAGTATACCGATCCCGAAGGTAG
>JAZNNW010000117.1:0-18367 GCA_045580485.1 Candidatus Avilachnospira sp.
TGCGCTTGTGGGAGGGGCGGGGGCAGTCCCCCTGGGTCAAATCCGAGCGCTCATTTCGGCGAACAAAGTCGGATTAATGTTGAATTATGTTGGTTTTTGTTGGCTTTTGTTTCTTGCCGTCAGCGGCGCACCCCTCGAAAAAAAATAATTGTTTGTTCGTTTCCGAACTAAAAAGGTGCCAGATCATCACCAATTTCCGTCAATCACAATGCTTTTGTGCTGAATGTTCGATGGAAACTGATAATCAGTCTTGGCACCCTTCATTGAGTTGCAACAGCGATGAGCTGCTTGCAGGTTGGAGAAGTCCCTCGCCGCCGCTGAGGGGGAGGGGTATCCAAATTGTTGCCACTTACTGACCGGATGAATTTCATCTATCACGAATGACAACGGATGATCAGAATCAGAAGGCTCATCATAATGAATCGGGCCGAGCCTGCCACCACATATCCCACAAGGTGCCCCAATGCTCCGGAAGTATGCCCGGTGCCTTCGGCGAAGATTTCCGTTGGCGTATCTTGGATTAACTTTGCTCACTCACAACCACCCCTCCGGGTATAAAAATGGAGGGGCTTTTGTTGTGCCCCTCCCGGTGAATTTTTTAGGCGGCCTGCACCGTTCCGCCATGCGTTGGTTGAGCAAGAAGAAGAAAGAAGAATTAGCTCAAGCAACTGTTTAGCCGTAGCTGAAGACACAGGATGCCGGAACCTTGGGATCGATGAGCCGATTGCTCACCGGGTCAATTGGTCACAGGTGAAAGGAGGTCTGAGCCGACCGGGATGGACGGCAGGCGAGTGAAGATACAGGCAGCAGCTCCTGCCCTCCACAGGTTCCGTACATTGTGTCTACCTAATATTCATGCTATCATGCTACACCTGTTTTATTCGCATTTGTTCGCATACTTATCAGCAAATGCATCCAGAGCACGACAAAAGGTTCGATATGTCGTTGAATGATGGCAACCATACTTGCGAGTCATCACTCTGATATTCCATCCTCTTATGAACCTGTCCGACAAATATTGTTCATAAATCGCATCTTCCAATCCATGAATTTCATTAATCAGCTGATGCTTGATTCGGATGTACCGTTCCTTCTCTTTTTCTATCTCGCCGATGATATCAGCCACTCTTCCCATTGGATCCGACGGAGAGGTCTGCACATTATCACGATCATAGCGGACACCCTGCACAAGTCCGATGCTTCTCAGTTCTTCCTCTTTGTCCCGGATCTCATGGTCTATCCGCCATAGCCTGGACAGATATTTAAATGCACTATACTCTCTATCAGTCACTACTCAGCCCTCTTTGATCATGCCAGTGTTTTCGTCAAGATCATCTAATAATTCAACATCTACTCCGATTAATTCACGAAGGTTCCACCCTATATCTGCCCAGGTCACGATACCTTCTTCCAATGGTTTTGTTGCCTCTGCAAAAACTGTCTTAAACCGCTCGATCCGTTTCTTACCGAAGCCGAACTCCGAATACAGAACACCCATTGTCATCGTCGTGACTGTGTGAAGAATATACCTTTTGGTGTCATCAAGGCCTTTATCGAGTTCCTTTGCCAGCAACGGAGCATTGACCTGTGCCACGTTCCGAAACTTAAGTTCCTTCTCCAGAGCCTCGATGCCGTCTTCACTGGCAAGCTGATATGCCCGGAGCATACCCTGCCGGAAGAATTCCATGTTCTTGTCATTCTTTGCCATTGATGCGATCCTCCCACCGTTGCGCTTTTTGTACGATGATTTCGCCCACCCGAGCGAGCGGAGCGATGTCCTGCAAGGCCGTCATGCAGACGGAGACATCGGCGATCTCTTCCAGAAGGTTGTCACGAACAACACTCTCGGATGCCGGAGAATCATGGTGCATGACTCGGACAAGTTTGATGCAAGCCTGAGCCAGCTCTGAGGATTCTTCCGCAAGCTGAATCAGGCGGGTGTCTTCAGGTAAATCTCTGATGTTCACTCTTCTTCCACCCCCTCAAAACCGCCTGTTTTTGCGTTGTAAATCGTGATGTGAACCGCCTTTAAGGGAAATTTGCATACAATGCTTCCGTCTGGGTTTTCGTGCGTGATTTCAACCAGTTTTCCATGGGTCTGTGACATCCTGCGTATACGGTTTATGAATTTCTTCTGGGTGAAGGTTGCCGTGACCGTATCATCGCCGGTAATCCATTCGATTGCATTTTCCTTCATGTCTCCGATCATTTCTCTATTGCCTCCCATCTACTAAATCCACAGCATGAGTCGCACGGTTCGTCGTACCACGTCAGGCCGTCGTGCTTGCAAGTGTCGCATCTTCTGGTCGGCTCCGGGTCGCCTTCCCAACGGTCATGGTCAGCGTCTTCAGAAGGCGTTTTAAGCCCGTTATGCCATCGAATGAACATTCTGTCGCAGACAACGCCGAACGCCCACGCAGATGCCATTACGAGCGCCAGAGCGATAAATGCTGTTTTAGGAATCATTGCTGTCCTCCTTTTCTACGATGGTCGGTGCATCGCATACTTTCCCGATAGCTACGCTAATTCCTGCATCAACATAAGGCGCACCGGGATAGTGACTATTATTTAGTTCATGTATCAGTTCATCCGCATCCACAAGCCTGCCGTGCTTGTCGGGCAGTGCGATGAGGGGACAGAAGTCCGCTCTCTTGCTTCTGTATTCATTACTAAAGTCAGCAAAACACGGTTCATACTCTTTCAATTTGCATGATGCTGTTTGGCTAAGATTGCTCCAATCACTGAACATGCAAGCATCGCAACTCTCAGGCATCTTCATGCCCTTCACAACAACTGACATTCAATCACCCCCATTCAGGTATCCTCTTGCCGCATACACTGCTAACGATGAGGCTAAAACCGACACGCACATTGTTTCGCCAATGTAAGCGCAGTAGATTATTGCGAGAGCGACAAAAAAAGGAATTATACTTTCGATTATTCTCATGATTCACCTCACATGGTCATGTTCTGTTGAGTATCTGTAGTCTCCTAAAGAACGCTCTAGTCGATTTTCTGCTTCTAACTCTTCCATACGACATCTGTTTCCGTCATTGTCGTATATGCGGTATTCGATACATATTGTCTTATATGCGACCTGTGGTATATCAATCATTATCATTTTCACCCTCCCGATTTACCCCTTCATCATTGCTTTATCTCTCAGATATTCAAGTGCCTTATTATGCGCTTCCTCTGCCCGGGTCAATGTACATCCATATTCCTTATGTAGGCTCATGATATATCCTGCTTTAGAATAAATTATCTGCGGTTCTGGCTCGATGGTGGGTGCGTCCTGTATCATTTCAATGACCATTGCGCTTGCCCTTACCATGTGTTCCAGATTGCCATTCATCTCTGAATTTTTCGCTATGCCACCGATGACTTCACGGAACAATTCTTCAAGCGCATCCGCATCAATCAGTCTCATCCTTCACCCTCCATCCTTGCTCCGCACTCGCAACACCATTTTCTGGCATCTTCGAAATCAAATATTTCTCCGCACTCAGAACACTTCAAACCCTCGATATTATCCTGCTCTGTGGCTTCCGTCCACTTTTTGATTAGATATGGAAACCCTTCTGCGCCCGGTTCATATCTACATGTCATGGGTATCCAGTGTCCTTTCCGCATTTCACCGCATATGATTTCACTTCGCACTGTTCCGAAGTATCCACCTTTATTGCGGATGATAACAGTGTCCTTCCGTATTTCGTCAACATACCCATGGACATAAACATTGTCACCTATCTTCATTGTTTTCCTCCATCTTCACAAGGCACATCGGACAATGTGGCAATTTTTTTGTGGCTTCTTTAGCAGTTGGTATTACTCCGAACCACGGATGGCAACCACACTCGGAACACTTTGTCAGATAATCATTATTATCGAATATCCACCGCCCTGTTCGCTGTGGCTGTGCGGATGCCAACTGTTTAATGTATTCCTTTGCCAATGCCGCACCGCAGGTAATCCCTTGTGTGTAATCGTTTCGCATTGGGTCAGCAGGAAAGATTTTGTCAATCGCATCAATCGCTGCCTGTCTTTCGATACAATCGCACGCATGCGTTTCCGTGCGTTTTTCCGTGCGTTTATTGTTGATTAACTCGCCATTTTCGCTGTCGACCTTTGGCGAGTTGTTGGCGAGTTGTTCCTGTGCGGTCAGTGCGTTGATTGCCATTTCCACAGCTTTTTCTATCTGCTCACGGTCGGCATCTGTTCCAAGCCATGCGGCATTGCGCAGGATGTCAACTGCTTCTTTGTTCGTCACCTCATCACCTCCGTTTGTATTCTTCAAATGTTGGACATTTCCAGAAAATGAAATTGTTACACCATCTTTGCAGTTTCTTGTAAATCGGGTTTGCGTGTTCTTTGTCGTATATCATCGGATACGGCGAAAAGTTCAACTCACGACATAGCTGAATCCTGTATATATCCTGTTCAAGTGTCGTGTCGAAATTGGTCAGAATGTACACCATCACACGACCTTTGTTTTTGTTGAAACCTGTCTTTTCCGCAAACGCTCTCAGTTTCGGTTCAACAATGTCCTTGTCCTGATACCGATCAAAAGCAAAATGAATCCCATCTAGACGTATTTGCTTCAACAGTTCCATATTTTTATCAGTGACCAAGCGGATATCAATTCCTTGATTGAAATTTACTTTTGCCTTGCTGTCTATCAGTTGTTGCAATAAGTCAGGATGTTCCTTGCAAGCCAGAATATTCGGATCGCTCAGGATGATTTTCTTCTGCCCATGCCAAAACTCCGACAGATCTGCAACCTTATACGAACGCTTGCCCTCCTTGCTTGCCACATGGCAAAAACCGCAACCTCTTGGACAACCTCGTGTCAAAAATCCATAAGCAGTGTCTTTAGTCAAATCTGGATACAAGGAATAGTCAGGGTATATATGCTCTACCTCATACGGCAAAGATTGATCTCGTTCATTGTGATAAACTTCTTTCCCATCCACTAACTCGATACAGTACCCTGACCCCCCTTAATTATTTCGTCCGCATCAATGAAATATTGATAGTCTGGCGTGAAACTGAAAACCTTTGACAAATACACCCTGTCCATGTGACCGCTAAACATCGGGCTGTACCATTCCACTGAATCACCCTGTTGTTTGTGCCATGCTGACAGTTTCATTAGCGGCAGATTCGGATAGTTGTGACCATCAACATCGATCAGCCCTATCCGCATCCCTCATCATCTCCTCTCTGTCGTCTGCCTGCCCTGCCTGAATCATCATGCACATTGTGAAAACTCCGACCATGCCGCCAAGCATTGCACCTCCAAGAAATGTAATCACATAAAGCATTATTTTGTCCTCCAGCACCACAGCAGAAAGCTGACTGCGGCGATATAAATCCACCAGTTGCTATGCGTCGTCCAATACAATACGAGTGCCACAAAAACTATGTACCCCACAGTCACCTCCCCCGCCCGCCGTGCCATCGGGCGGCTTTATTTGTAAAATGCGCAACAACATTACCGTCGTCAGTCGGAAATGAATCTATTAAGTTATCCGGCACGGTTAAACAGGACTTGCCTGTTGTTATCTGTTTCCGACCTTGTTCCAGTCCACCAGAACGGTGTAACCCGTGATCACGCCTGCTTCCTCCATATCCTTCGTCCGACGATGGACTGCCACCCGGCTCCGGTCGGTCTGCTCTGCGATCTCCGTCAAGGTCGCTCTTGCGTTGTCTGTTAGCGCCTTCAGGATCTGCTTGTCCGTCTCATCCAGGTAATACAAATCGTCAAACTTCTTCATTCGTTTTTCTCCGTTGCTCTCCGGCTTTGGCCGTCGAGGTAATCCATAACAATCGAATTAACAATCGTGTTGTCATATCGTTTCATCAGGATGTCCGCCCAATGTATCAGCGTCTGCCAGTAATAATCGTGCTTATCGCCTTCCGGATCCGGCTCATATACATACGACGCATACACGAATTTTTGAAAGTCCGTCCAGAATTGCTCCGGAGGACGCTCTGGATCCGGGACACGCCATGCTTCAGCTTGTGCGCTCAAAACGGTACCTCCTCATCTTCCGGCAAATTCATAAAGTGACTGTCCTCTTCCGCAAAGCATTTTGATGACCGGGCAGCTGCTCCCGGATCGTCAGCTGCAAAGATGCGTTTGCTGGCATCGTCATATCCGCAAATAACTCCGTCGAAAAGGCAGCGGCCTGTCAGGCGGTTCTTCGTGACCTTCAGAATGCGCTCGGAATCTTCTATGTCCGCATCCCGTCCGTAACTCATGATGACGCCGGCAAGATTAGTTATTTCCGAACTTCCGAGAACATCATCATTTTCGTCGTAGCCCATGCCCTTCTTTTTGTGGGCAATCAACAGAATCATTGCGTTATACTTTTGGGCCATCCGTGCGAGGCGCTTGCAGACCAGTTCCTGGCGTTCGAATTTGTCCGTTCCGATATCCGTCAGGTCGATCGCAGTCATGAGGTTGTCTACCAGCACGAACCGACAACCGAATTGCTTAATGTAGGTCTCGATGATGTCGAGCAGATTCTTCTGGGTCTCAACAACGACGGAAGTGTCGTAGATATATGCCTGATCTCGATACCAGTTGCCGATTGTTTCGGTGTTCTGGCGTGACAGCCGGTACACATCATAATCACCCTTGTTTTCCGTGATAACTCTGTTGGATCCGGCGATCTGAAGGTCGAGCCATTTCCGGACATCGCCCTTTTTCATTTCGCCGGAATAGATAAAGCAGTTGTATCCGTTCTCCAGTGCCGACTTTACAAGCATCGACCCTTCTGTTGACTTACCTTCACCACGTTTGCCAGTTAAGATATTCATAAGTCCGAACGGAAGCCCACCAGTCAGCACTTTGTCTACTTCTCTGATCCCGGTCGGAAGTTTTTCCTCGACATCTCCGTCCTGATACTCGACTTCCTGAAGACGCACGACCTGTTCCAGCATCTGGGGCTGTGCGTTCTTGATTGCGTTCCGGATCGCATCTGCGCCATATTTCAGCAAAAGCTCGTTTGCATCCTTGCATCCTCTGTAATCCTCAGGCCGGACTGCGAGTATCTTCGTTTCCGTATCCAGAAATCGGGCCGTGATATCCGGCAGCAGGGTCATGCTGTCGTGCTCATAGTCTCCGAAGACTAAGATCTCTTTGAACTGCTTTATCCAGTCCCAATTATGCGGAACCCAGCGCATTCCGTTCTTGCCGGTCGGCACGGAACAGCAGTTGTTGAATCCGGCAGTTGCGACGCTCAAACTGTCGATCTGTCCTTCCGTAAGAATCAGGCGGTTGAAATCCGGACACTGTTTGATTCCGAACAGAATGGATTTCATATCCTTCTCACACCATTCTTTGTTGCCGCCTTTGGATTTGTCGAAATTGATCGCCCGGTACTTAATGAACGCCAGCATTCCGTCTTCGTCATAGAACGGAAATACGAGGATGTTGTCATCGTTTTTATGTGTCCTGATTTCATATCGGCGGATAACTTCTTCCGATATCCCACGTTTTCCTTGCAGATAAGCAATTGCCGGTTCTGTGGGTTCATACGGTTTCTTTACCTCGAATCGTTTCCACGAATACTTCGGGCGCTCGTATTCCGTCACATCCGACCCCAGATCGAGGCCGAAGTCTCTATGCAGCGTCCACAGGTTGCCCTTTGCCCCGCATGATGCTCTCATGCAGTTGAATGCGCCAGTTCGAATATTGATGGCGAACTTTTCCTTATCGCCCTTGTAGGCCGTCCCGCAATACGGGCACCGGAGAAATATCATCTCATCTCCGCGCATCTTGGTCTTCGTCCCCTGCTGGCGGGCGAAGTCCTCGCACACGGCTCGGATGTCAATGTTCAATGGCATCATCGTCTTCCAGCTCCTCCCATGCTGTTAGATCTTCAGTTTCATCTTCCGAAGGAAGGTCTCTTTCTTTCTTTCCTTCTTTAATCATTCTTTTATCATTCTTTGTTTCGCTCCGCTTGTGCTCCGGTCTGCGCTCCGCTCGTGCTCCGTTTGTGCTCCGTTTGGTGCTCCGCACATCCTGATATTTCCCATAATTTACAATGGTTAGAAGTGCTCCGCTTCGTGTGACTTTTCGTGTGATCATGCCGTCTTGTTCAAGTGCTCTCAAGAAGTTGAGAACCTTCTCCTGTCTCCACCCCCATCGAGCTGCGAGCACTCGCAAACTTGTCCATTTTTGACCACGTTTGACCACTATCAGCTGACCATTAATAAACACTTTCCTGTCTTCGTGGTTTACATCGAGAATCAGGTCGACCCATGCCTGTCCGAATGAAAAAGGCTTTTCTTCCCAAATCCAACTGTCTCGAATGGAACGATACAAAAGAATCCACCCCTGTTGCCTATCAGCCATCGAATTCCCCTCTCACCAACCGCTCTTTCAAATCCCGATACAGGATCTCCCGGATCAGCGTGGGACTGGTGTCTTCTTTGCAGAAAATGACCTGCAAGTCATATCGCACCATCCACGCTGTCAGAGACGCCAGGAACGCTTTCGATCGGAACCGGCTCCGATACTTTCCGAGAAGCAGCAGCTCCCACGATGCGTCCTCGATCAGGAGATACATCCTTCCGTTGTTTTGCTGGCACCGGATCATTTCAGCCTCGAAACGCTTCCGATCATGAGTGAAGCATCCAGCCAGCTCATCCAGATTCATTTTCCGTTCGATAGCGCACATCGGCTTGATCCTATCGGTCACGGAGTAAATGGATCCGGAAGGGAGTGCAGCGTTGTAGGTGTAATCTCCGTAGTCAAGAACGGCCTTTTCGCAAGGAAGGCCAAAAGCCTTGTATCGGCGTCTGGCCCTCGCTGTGTTTTGTTCTCTGGTATCTCTAAGGATCACCATGCTGTCGAGAATCTTTTCGATCTCGATCGGAGTCATCAGAACGGAACTTCCTCATCGGTTCCGGCAGGAATGTTGGCGAATCCTTCGGGAGTTGTGGAGGGAGCAGCTGACATCGGCCTGTTTCTCAGAGGCTTATCTTCCGGGATCTTGAACTTGCCATCACGGATCTTCTGGACAGGCATACAGTTCTGCGGATTCGGCGTCCATGCGGTGTTTCCGTCACTGGTTTCAAACTCACGATAGTTGAAGACATATCCGACCTGTTTGCCCTTAAATTTTGTTTCATCCCAATCGAAATGGTAGCCGGGGTTGCTGTCTTCCAGAGCGTCCGTGAATGTGCGAAACTTGCGCTTCGTCCATCCGTCTTGCTGCGATCCGTCATCTGTCGGAACATTCAGAAGGAAGACGCCGGGCCACTTCTTGTCTTCGTTTGTGTTGGCATCGTATTTCGCCTGAAAGTATCCGGCGTACTCACCTTCTGCGATGTCATAAGCGACTTTGATGCTCTGGCCGAACTTGGTCTCGATTGGCTTTGCACCGATGATCTTGCAGACATAACCGCCACGAGGCAGCTGCTGGCTGTCGGTATACGCTCTGGTCTGTTCGAAATCTCCGAATTTCTTAATCATTGTTATTGCCCTCCATGATGTGTTTCATTGCATATTCTTTCGCATCTTTCAGCGAATATTTCTCAATCAGTTCCTGTCCATTCTTCAGCACAAAATAAGATGTATGATCCCATGTGCCGGATCTGCCGTTGGCGTGTGGGATATGGCGCTTCCGGCTCTCGATACTGTATCCAGTGTTTCCGTCAAGAACATAAGCGATGGTTGTTCCTTCGGTATTTATGGTTTTTCCGACCTTAACCCATTTCATGCACCGCCCTCCATTCCGTAATACTCACGAATCGCCACATCCACCGCCTTCAGGTCGTTCGGGATCTCCAGATCAAACATCCCCTCCGGACTCTTTGCGGTGCTCTGTCCGTTGCCCTGCGTGAAGAACTTATGATCCTGACAGTACAGGACGATATCGAAACAGCCTTCGATTGTCAGTTTTTCGTCCAGCATCTTACCGATGGTCTTGACCTTCTCTCTCCCATCCGAGTCGGCCTCGGAATGATGCAGGAAGTAAACAATCTTGTTGTCATCATCCAGATCATTCACAAAATGAATCAGGTTCCGGAAGTTGACCGCCATCTGGGTGTACTTGTCGTAGCCCTTCTCATACGCCCGGTCGAACAATTCATTCGCCAGCAGGTACTGGCTGTCGTCGATCGCAATCGATTTCACCGTTGCCTTCCGGATCATATTCTCAACCCATGCATACTTGGCTGCATTCACCTGTCCATAATTCTGCTGTTCGCCACTGCTCCACTTCGGGATCCGGATGACCTTCAGCTCTGATCGGAACGGCAAGCGTCCCTTTTCGACAGAAATCACGCCGAGTTCGTCCGGCTTAAAGTTCTTCAGAGCGAATGTCTTTCCGGACCCGCTCCTTCCTTCCACTAATACTGGTAATGCCATTTTTTCTCTCCCTTCTTAATCATCATCAATCCATTCCATTCGGTCATCGAGGCAACTCGGACAGATTTTGTACCCAAAAATGTCATAATAACGATCGCCCTGAATGTGCTCATTGCAGATGTCACAAACCGGTCTGCGTTTCAAACGTGACTCGCATTCGGCATCATAAGCAGCTGCGTCCGCTACCGGATCATCCGTCCACATCATCGTTATCACCCCTTCCCCAATCAAACACTTCATCTGTGATCCGCTTCATGATCCTGTCCGGCCTTGTGACATTCAGCGCTATCATGATCGCCAGAATCTCCGGATATTCATCCGTGCAGTGGTGCCGGACGAACAACAGCCTGTAGCGCAGGCCTTTTTCTGAAACCACGATGTCGCCGGGATTGAGCAGGATCCCGTCCGGCGCCGCCAAAAGCGCACGAACACCATGGTTGAATTCGTCAACGCCAATGGCGAAACTTAAAAATTCTCGATTCACACTATCCTCGCTTTCTGTTATCATGAGGATGATTGGATCTCCCTTAATCATTCAATCACCCCAGTGGGCCGTGCCTTTTGGTACGGCTTTTCCTATATGACGTACTTGTTGTGCGCCTGCTGCAGTTCTTCGTCTGAGATATCCAGATAGATCTGCGTGGTTTCAAGTGAATTGTGACCGAGCAGCTTTGACACCTGCAGAATCGGCATTCCCTGCCGCAGGGCCATTGTCGCACCGGTACGCCTGAACCTGTGCGGGTGCACATTCTCCACTCCGGCTCGCTTACCGATCGACCGCACTACGCCTTCGATAATCGAAACGTCCGGGATCCCGGCGTTGGCTACCAGTTCCGGCACCTTGTACCACTCGTGTCTCTGCAGGCCGTATTCCCGGATTAAATTCCTAAACTGCGGATCAACCGATCTGTATGCGCACCCCGGAAACAGATATGGGCTGTTATCGGATCGTTCCTGCAGGTATTGACTGACCGCCAGCATCGCCCTGGCGTTTAAGTAGACCGTCCTGTACTTATCCCCCTTTCCGTGCACCTCTACTGCTTCGCCCTGGATATCAGAAATCTTCACCTGCAGCAGCTCCGACACCCTGCACCATGTCGATGCAAAGAACTCTACGATCGCTTTCTCTCTCGCATTCCGACAGCCGAGTCGTATCTTCTCCAGATCCAGCAGGCTGTATGCCTTCTTTTTCTTCTTCGTGGTCCGGATCGACTCTACCTTGTTCATCGGATTTTTCAGCAAGATCTCTTCTTTTTGGAGCCAGGTGTAAAACGATGACAGGTTCCGGCGTTCATTGTCAGCGGTTGTTTTCTTCACCCCATCTTTGTGGATTCTGACGGCAAGGTATAAACGGATATCATCTGCGGTCACATCCGCGTAAGGTTTCCCGATCGTTTCCAGTGTTTGTTTTATTGATTGGTCATAATATTCAACCGTCCGGGTCGAACATCCAGCTGCTATCTTCGCTGCCAGGAACTTCTTCAGGATCCTCTCGTTGACGTCACCCTGATACACCGTCAGCTCCGTGTGTGCCTTCGTGACCTCGTAGGGTTGAAGCACCATCTCGAGCCGCATCTTCAAGTCCTGCACATTCATGTCGGTGTGAGGCTGCAGCATGATCGCCAGATCCGTGATTAGATCTTCTTTCATATCAGCACCCCCATCTCTCCGGGTGTCCTCAGGATCCTCTCCGGCGGGTATCCGATCCTGTACGGATCCGCCAGCGTGTCGCCCTGCACTACCTGCGCCCTAAGCCCCAGAAGGCTGAGCTGCAGATAGGTCATGTAAACGCCCTTCCAGTCGAGATCCTGCGCCACTATCCTCAGATACTTCTGCGGATTGATGCCGGCTTCCTTCATGACCTTTGCCGCAGCGATGATCATCCCTCCGCCCCCGCATGACGGCTCGTTCAGCGATATCGTCCCATGTTCGGAATATTCTTTTTCCCAATGAGGAAGCGCCATCTTCGCGCACAATTCCGAGAGATGAAATGGTGTGAAGAACTGTCCGGTGTATTTACTGCCGAGCTCCGCAGCCATGTAGACCTCTCCGAGGACGTCCGTCATCTCTTCCTCAAGCGCATCCACCAGCAGAAAGAACAGCTCCCGGAGCACGAACCGCTCTTTCTCGTTGTACCTGTTCATGACGTCCAGATACTCCTTCTCTCTGGCCTCCCATAGGTCCGTATGCGGCATGGTGCAAGCGTTCTGGATCGCAAGCGCGCTGCACTCGATCCAGTCAGAAAATATGTTGTACGGGCTGTATCTTCCGGACAGACTCTGGATCCTCTTTATGATTTCCTGTTTAGCGTTATCCATAACAGAAGTACTGCCCCCAATCCGATATCAGATACGTGCCGGATCCCTGCGGAAACAAGCTCTGATACAACACGTTTTCCGGCAGATCGGTATCGCCGGTCTCGTACCATTGAGTTAGTAGGTCTTCCGCATCTTGCCAGCATTCTTCAGTTGGCTCTTTCCAAAACGGCCCACCATTTCTGACTGTCGAATACTGTCCCGGCTGATACAGACACTCACCGATCGTGTCTGGAAACAGGTCGGAATCTACCCGGTTGAGAAGCACGGAAGCAGTCAGCCGGCGCTCAGTGCTGTCGGTATACCCAGCCTCACCCATCATTAGATGTGCCACGTTGAACAGATCTGAATCGATTTCTCTGGACATCTCTGTCTCTGTTTCAATGGTCTCCGCTTCCGTCTCAATGGTTCCAGCTCCGGCGAGCGTGACTGCCAGAAGGATCACAGGAATGTTCATGTCAGACCACCTCCGAAGAAAAACCGTTTCCACTCATCGAATGTCATCGGAATGTTAGCGAACTCATCCCCATCTACTCCGCAAACGATCAGATCCCCGAAGAACTTGTGACCGCACAGCTCACAGTTGAACGGCAAGCCACGAATCACGCCTTCTTCGTTGCAGATGATGACCATGTCGGATGCGACGGTCACAGTCTCGATATATCCGTCAACAGTGTTCTGAAGATTCTTCAGCGAATTGCTAATCCATGTCATGTGACCGTACATCTCATCAGGCCGCTTCACGATTGCTTTGATTTTCTGCATTAACTCACCTCCTTCATCGGCCATCCGATCCGGGTGTTCCACCATCTTTCTGCATCTTTATTTCTAACTACGATGTATTTCTGTCTGCGCTGTCTCCTTGCCTCCCGCCTCGCGATCCGGCAACACCACAGAGCCATCTCATACATGAACAGACCGAGGATCAGTAACTGCCATGCCGGAGCATCCGTCTGTATAAGTCCGACAAACAGAATTGATCCTGCTGCCGATATCAGTTTGTCAATCATTCCCCTTTTCATTTTCTTCCCTCTTCTCAAAATCCCTGTCAGTCAGCGGGAAAGCACCTTTCCACCGCCAACCGACATTATCTGCCAGTGCGGTCTTTTGGGCCTCACTCAGGCTGATCTGTTCATCAAGCCGAACGGCCTTCACCCGGCTCCCGCCAATCTCCGTCAAGACGATCACGTAACTCCTGACCGGAATCTTTTTATGAAATCCGTTCTTCACAATCGTTTTCACGCCAGCTGTCGGAATCACTGATAGTCCTCCCTTCTGAATGGCGGAACCGGCACTTTCGCATCCAACGCATCCCGGTATTTAATCCAGTCAAGCATCATCTCGGTGTCGATCACCGTTACGTGCCCGGAGCTAATCACTCCGTTCGGATATCTGTCCGGATACTTCCGGAGACCTGTGGCTACTTTGTCCATGAAGTGCAGGCTGAATCCGTATTCCTTACAGATTTGTTGTCGCTTGCGTCTTGTTGGTAGCATTTCCCCTCCTTCCTTAACTTACTTCGCTTTCAGGGTAGTCGATGGGCAAAAAAATATCATCCGGAGTGCATCCATAGAGCGAACACAGAGCCAGAAGAGTTTCATAAGTTATCCTGGCACTGCCCTCTTTTGTCTCCAGATATTTGACACGATCGACGCTAATTCCCATCTTTTCCGCCACTTCTGACTGCTTGAGCTCAGCATTTACACGTGCCGCTTTAAGTGACACCTTCATTCATACACCTCCTTCCAGGTGAAATTAACATTCCCTACGCCATCCATCTTACTTCCCTTTTAGCGAAGTGTCAACCCTAAAAGCGAATTAGATTCGCCAAATAATTGTTTTTACTTCACTTTTGTTGTATTATCCAATTAAGGGGAAGAAAGGACTGGAGGTTATGTCAGAAGAAAAACTTAGACAGGTGTTCGCCAAAAATCTTAAAAGGCAGTTAGATTTTCATGGGAAGCAGCCTGTTGATCTGGTTAATGATTTGCACATTCCGTTTTCTACGGTATCAAACTGGATTAATGCAGCCAAGTTCCCAAGAATGGGCAAAATCGAACTGCTCGCTCAGTATTTCGGAATAGAAAAATCAGACCTGATAGAAGAAGCTGATGAAGATTCCCAACAGCATGATTATTACACTGACCAAGTCACCGCACAGATAGCTGAGGACATGGCCACCAATCCGAACCTGAAAATGCTGTACGATGTTCAGCGTGACATGGATCCGGAAGACCTGCAGGCCATGTACAACCTAGCTATGGCATTAAAGAGGAAAACGGAGAGGTTAGATTCGGATGATCCTGCTTGATGACATTTTTGTACATCTTAACGGCGATATGCCGAGCGGAGCCAGAGAAGCGGTCTGCTCAAACCCAGACGGCACTTACACCGTCTTAATCAATGGAGATCTGACGAAGGAAGAACAGACTGCAGCCTTCTGGCACGCCGTCCGGCATATCCAGCACAACGACTTTGAGAGAGTCGAGCAATATGGAATACAGCAAATCGAGAAGGAGGCACACGATGGGATTACTTAAAGTATTTAAGAAAGAAAAAGCACCGACATATCCTCTTGAGTTTGAGATATCCGGATTACTGGCTTATGCTGACCAGGCTAAAGAAGTAATGGGCAAAAATCCGTACCTCAGCAAACCACGCAAGAAGACAGGAAGATTATATGTCCTTGCTCCATTTGAAGGTCTGGGCGAATTGATTGTCGAACCCGGGAAGAAAAAAGAAAAGCCGACAATAAAGGTCGTAGTTGATGAACATCAGCTCGGATTTGTCCCAGAAGACCGTGTAGACGAAGTTCAAGTTCGTTTAAAAGCAGGCCAGAAAGTTATCATTACTTTGAATGGTGGGAATTATCAGGAACGTGAAGATGACGAATGGGTAACTTATAAAGGTTATATTCATGGAAAAGTGACCATCTGCAAAGGAGCTTAAATATGTGGATAGAACAGCGCGGAGAGAAGTTCCTCGCCGTCGAACGATACACCGACTTCCTGACAGGCAAGCCGAGGCGTGTGTCCGTTATGATCGACAAGAACACGCAGCAGGCCCGGAACAAGGCACAGCAGATACTGCAAGCTAAGATTGACGCCCTCCGGCAGCAGGATCCGGAGCCGCAGGCCGTGACGCTGGATCAGCTACGGAAGGATTATATCGCTTATCAGACAAGGATATACAAGGCTTCCACCGTCCACCGCAACGACAATATTCTAACAATCGTCAATGGAATTATAGGCTCTGACACGCTGTGTGCCCGTCTGAGCGCCGGGAACATCATGAAGGCATTGTTGGATACCGGCAAGGGAAACACGACAATTAACACGTATCTGACCCGCCTGAAGGCCATGCTCCGATGGGGATATCAGAATGATATGTGTCCGGAGATCGCCGGAAAGCTGAAGAAACTGCCGGATGCGTCCGAGCGTGAAAAAATCCAGGATAAATTCTTAGAAAAGGATGAGCTTAAGCAGCTGCTTGCCGGTCTGACAGAAGAACACTGGAAACGCCTGACGGAGTTCCTTGCCCTCTCCGGCCTCCGGATCGGCGAGGCTATGGCGCTGAGATATTCCGATCTGGACACAAAGAACCGCCTAATTTATGTCCGGCAGACTTACGCTCAGGTTGTTAAGGGAACGACAACTCCGAAGACAACGGATTCCGTCAGAGATGTATATATGCAGGATCAGCTGTTGAAATTGTGTCGGAAATTACTGACAGGTGCGAAACGCCGGGCGCTTGAGTACGGATACCAGAGCGACCTGGTATTTGCCGATATCGACGGAAACTATATCAGCTATGACGCCTACGAGAAGTACCTGAGAGAAAACGGTGAGCGCATCCTGAACCGGAAACTGACAAGCCATGTTATGCGGCACACGATGACATCATTGTTTGCCGAAGCCGGCGTCTCGCTGGATGTGATCAGCCGGAGACTCGGACACCACGACAGCAAGATCACCAGAGATATCTATTACCATGTCACAAAGACACAGCGCAAAAAGGATCATGAAGCTGTCCGTCAAATCTCAATTCTATAATTTTTGCCCACTAACTGCCCACTAGAGACAAATAAAAACCCCGGAACCCTTGATTTTAAAGGATTCTGGGGCTTATTTCAGAGCCGGAAATGGGCTTGCCGTGGAGACCCACAACATATAACATTCCACATTTTACGGCACTTTTCGGATTATGTAAAGCGCATTATAACCCACTATAGCACCCAACTCTGCCCACTTTTTGCCCACTAAAAAAAGGCAGAGCCTAAGCCCTGCCATATACTTAAGTATATTCTTATGTCAACTCACTCAACGCAGCTCCCCAAGTCTTCGGACCGACTTCCCCGTCGACCTCCAGATCATGGTTGTTCTGAAATCCCAACGTGGCTCCGTGCGTCACAGGGCCAAATTCTCCGTCGACCTCCACGCCAATGAGATGCTGCCACAGAGAGACAGATGAACCCGTGTTTCCTTGTTTGATTAGGGGCATTTTAGCTGTCACAAGCCAATAGGTTTTAGGCTCGATCCACCCGTCAGGATGTTCCTCCGCTGCGGAACCACCGCCTGCGTATCTATAGACGTGCTGCCAGCTGCCACGATAATATGGCGTCACCGCGATTTCTGACCCTTGGTCCCCTGTCGCGTTGGATCCATACGACTGACCGCGAGCGTGGACGATCTTCCCGTTCCCCGCATAGAGTGCAGTGTGACCCGTCGTGCCTGATCCGTGCCACCACAGGATGTCGCCCTTCTGCAATCCGCTCCCGGTGTTGAGGTTGACATTCTTGATCATCTCCTTGAAACCGTACTGGAGCAGTCCAGACATATTCCCGGTGTAATTCACTCTACTGGTGTCGATCGGGATCCCCGCCTGTTTGTATGCACTTATCACCAACGAACTACAGTCATAATTCGGTCCCCATCTGTTTGACTGTGAATATCCGTGCGTCTGATCATTGGCGATCTTAATCGCCCATTGCGTTGCGCTTTCAGGAATCGTCATTTCTTCTCCTCAATCTCATCATCGTCGTCCCAGTATTTCGCATCCGGGTCGTCCTCGTCACCGTTTGACAGGTCCTCGGCGACCTTCTTGAGTTTTCTGGTAATCCATACGGGCATCGGGATGCCTGCCTGATCGAGATTCTCGCAGACGCTTATGATCTCCATGATGCTGATATAGATTGCGATCCATGCGGGAACGTCCACCGGGAGTGCTATGGCGACTGATATGACATAAGCCACGACGATGACCAGCATCTCTCCTGACTTCCGGAACAGACCAGTCCTCATCTTAGTCGAATCCCAGACATTGTTAATGGTCGCCTGAATCCAGCCGGTCACAATGTCGGCTGTCATCAAGACAAGAGGCAAAAGCAGAATCCAATAACGGTGAGTAAACTGAATTTCCTGAGTGATGTTGTCCAAGTCGAATACCTCTCTTTCTTCATATAAAAAGGGCAGACCGTAGCCTGCCCCAACTACAAGATGCAACTTTCTTAAGAAGATGCAACTTCATTAAATTGCCCGTTCAATTATAGAGTGCCGACAAACCCAGTATTTACAAGGCTTTACGGACACGCCATCCCAAACGATTTAAATGAGTTGTGCGCAATGTTATACTTTCACCAAGGAGGTGATGGTATGGCAAAGCGCACAGG
>JAZNNW010000118.1:0-14892 GCA_045580485.1 Candidatus Avilachnospira sp.
GTGAACAGCGCCACACGGGCGCCGCCACCTTCCTGATTTGCTTTCAGATAGATTCTAATCCAGCATTCTCCCGGATTCTCCGTCATTGACAGATCAGCCGACTGCATCAGGCCTTCGTTGTTCCTGGAAATCGATCCAGACACAAAATCAAACGATCCCGCATCCATCCAAGACACGGGATCTACTTTTTTAAGCTCATATAATGCCGAGAAGCCTTTATTCCAATTCATTGTGCATGGCCTCCCATTCTGCCAGCGTCATTCCGGCAGGCTCTTGCGGATCCACAGCCTGAATCGTCATTGAGTATGTGACTTTCTTCGTCTCATAAGACTGCGACTCACTGATCTGGATGTCACAGGTCAGAGATGATCCGTCAGGTGTCCTGATATGCGCAACTCCGGCGTATCCGGCAAGGTCTCTCATGGCAAGCTGCCTGTCGAGATCCAGGTCGCGAACAAGTACTGTATCAGCTGACAAGTCTCTAGTCACGGCAGGATTCCAGTCACCCTGCACGGATCCGCCCAAATAGGATGTCCGTTTAAAGTCCTTGTTCCATTTGTTGCTCAGCTCGATGTTATACGGAAGCTCAATCTGCTCTCCGTCCACATCGATAATCATCTGCTGTTCTTCCAGAAGATCTCCGTCATCTGAATCGGTGTCGTACCATCCGAGACCGGTCGCGGTTGCGTAATCGCCGTTGGCCGTGATCATGACCAGGCGATGCCCGCAGAAGTCGCCAAACGCTGGATACGGATCCACATAGGTCTCCCCGAAGGTGGCGCCTCTGTATACCAGTTCAGGCTGGTCTGCGGTAATCCTGTAGATGTCGCAGGTATCCGTCTCGACTGCACCTTCCGGAGCGATCGGCGTGATTTCGGAAGCTCTCAGGTATTTATCCGTCCACACCTTTGCGCTCGGCACAAGCGCCTTGTGTAACCAGTTGACCGTGAACGAAATCTCTTCGGATGCTGTCTGTCCGTATTCGTCGATAACAGTCGCAATCAGCGTATATCTCGCACCGTCGTCAAGCCGTCCGACCAGATCGTCGACTGTGATTGTGATCGGATTCTCGCCGGTCTGGCTGAAGGTCGCAATCGTCTCGCCTTCGTATCCGTCATAGTCCTTATCGTCGGGCCTGTACAGGTGATAGTCTTCCGCTCTGACGATGGACAGGACGGTCGTTCCGGTTGCGCCTGCACCTGTGACCGTTGCGGTCAGAGGCATTGTGCTCAATGGTTCCGTCCATGTGCTGGTCAGACTGTACTCATTAGTCGTTTTTGTGGTCTCTGTTTGGCTGACGAGTTCCTCGACATTATGCAATGCTTTTTCGTATATTTCTAAATTGGCCTGCGTGTATTCCGCAGTGTGTACCGTTGAGGACTCTCCGGTTGGCATCCATATTCCGGGATCAGGTACCCACTGATACCCTTTTGCTGTCAATGCATAATCGAAAGTTCGTCTAAAGCTGTCCACCCAGATGCTCACCGGCTCCGCCACGTACAGGCTTACCGCCTCCGACCAAGCAGACTGAAGCCCTGCCGTTGTCGTGACTCGGACAGCAAGGTAATACATATCACCCGTTGCCCATTCCTGTTCGATCACAACGCTCTGGCCTTCGGAGGTTGACGCCACAACATCGCCATATACAGGATCGTTATTGGAATCGAATGTCACCAAGCAGATTTCCGCATAAGCCTGCTCCGTGTCACCTGTTGCGCTGTATGCCCATCTAGCTGTGACGGAACCACCCTCATTGATTACGGACTTACTCAGCGACAATGCCGGTCTGTCAGGAACACTGGACAGATTATATGCAATCATCTGCGACCATGGGCCTTCAATTGTTTCGTCTCCGTCTTCTCCGATAAGTCTGATCCGAAAATACCAGGTCTTGCCGACTTCCAGATCCGCAACAACCCACGAAGTCACCTGCTTATTCTCGACCGTGTACGAAGACGGCTCGTTTGTGGATTCCCATGCTTCCGGGAATTCTGACCATGAGATTTCTGCTGAAACAGCATTTGCCCACGACCATTCCCATCCAACTCTGACAGTGCCATCTCTAGGGCCTTCGATCACGGTCACGTTTGCCGGAGGCACCGCAACAATGTCAGAATCAGTCACCGTATCCGAAATCATCTTCGGTTCAATGATAAGACTGGTAGCATCATACGTACCGACAAACGCATAAGCACCGAAGCAGGTCGTGCTGGCACCTACAATCTCCGGGACATTCACTGTTCCCGAAGTCGTGCCGTGCGGAAGAATCAGGACAATCTTATCGTTGCTCGGATTGTCTTCCGGTCTAAAGAAGATTGCCGTGTGTGCAGCTGATACGCTCGTTCCTTCGGTAATTGAGATTGAAACATCGCCGGATGTGGTATTCGGAGTGGCATTGATGGTCGGAGCCGTCAGCTTGCCCGTCTGTGCCAGCAACGCATTACTGTACGATGCGTTCCCGTCATGATCAAGCATGATCCGCACCCACAAGCACTGATCCGCTCCGATCGCATCGTCCACGTTGACGATAATTTTGTCAGAGCTGTTTGTTTTGGCGAGCTCAATCGCATCCGACCATCCGGAAGACGGGGCTGACAGGTCGGCATCTGTCGGATTTGCAATCACGTACTGAAGCACGACCTTGTCAATCGGGAACCTGCTATCAGGGAAATCATTCCAAGATGCAGTAATCTGCGTGTATGTTCCCTTCGTGACAGCTTCAGCTTCCGTCAGCTGTGGTACGCTCGGAGCGCCATAAGCATGACTTACTTCCTTGACCGATGTTCCGGCATTGCCGGTTGCCTCGATTTTGAACCAACGGACGAAATTTCCTTCAGCAATGTCTGTGGTGTTCTCCGTGATTGTGACGCTTCCTGATGCGCTTCTGGTTGTTGCTGTTCCCCAGCTGGTCGGCCTGGCTGTGCCTCTCACAATTGCTGTATATGACTTGACCGTATCAAGAACATATACATCATTGTTCTTGTTGTTGACTTCCCACTCGAATGTTCCGCTGTTCGGCGTGTCATTCTCATAGGTCAACGAATTGATTTTAGGCTTTGCCGCTGTCCATGTACATCCGGCCCAATCCGACCAAGTCGGGTTTACATTTTTGCCTTTTTTCTTATATTTCTTTCGGTTGCCTCTGACCTGAAAATAGATCTTCTTAGCATTCGCATTCGAAAATGAGAAGGAAGTAGCGGTAGCACCTATTGAAGGCTTAGCCCACGCCCCATCATTGATGCGGTACCACAGATTCTGTCCGTTTCCATAGTCCGTATCTCCGATTTTCCATTTCAGCGTGTAAGAATTTCCGTTCCTGGTCACGGACAGACCGCTCGGCTTTTTCGATTTACTCATTTCACGCCATCCTCAGCTCACGTTTAAGTGTTCTCGCAGCGCTTGTCGCCCACATATCAGGATCCTGTGCGCCATTTACAGTGAAATACTGATTTATCTGTGGGCCGGAATGCTCATCTAGCTTCCTGTCCATCTGGGCCCACATTTTGTCGAGCGGAACAACGGCCTCAGCTCCGGATTCACCAACACCGATTACAGACGGAGCGTCGAAAATACCACCCTTTGCGAACCATTGCAGGCTCTTGGAAAATACCGGATAACTCGTCTTAGTCGTTCCGTCCCCAGCCTCTTTCATGGTCACGGAAAACTGTGGCAACCAACCATGCGGCGTCGGCAACACCCATGAGAATTTCAGCTGTTTCTTGAATGCTGCAACCCACAGAGCAATGACCTGTGACACTGCCTGCATCGATGAGGATCCGACAGTCGGAAGTTCAAATTTCGCTCCGGAGACAGTTGCTTCCATTGCCGCAATTCCATCAGCGACAGCCTGCTTTGCTACATCGATTGATGATGTGTCGATATCAGACAAAGTAAGATTCGCCGAGTTCAGTGCGTCCTGAATTGACTTACTGTCGATATTTACGGTATCGCCGTTAAGATCAAACGATCCTCCGCCACCAGTTGCACCATTTACAATACTGGAAATGTGTTTGGCCGCTTCTTCGTCGGATTCTTCATCTCCGAAAATCCATTTCAGGGTGAAGAAGTCACCAACGCCCTTAACAACCTTACCCCACCAGTCTTTCAGGCTCTGAACAATGTCATCCACATTCGGGAAATCAAGACTGAACACCCAGCTGAATATATTGCCGATACCCTTCTTAACAGTGTCCCATCCGGTCTTGATGCCTTCCTTGACATCCTCCCATGACGGAAGTTCTACGTTGAACGTTGTCTTGAAGAAGTCTGCAATTCCTGCCTTGAAGTCATTCCAAAAATTCGAAACAGCTTCTTTCACATCTTCCCATGATGGAATATCGACGCCAAATGTCGTCTTGAAGAAGTCCTGAACCGAAGGCCAGATGTTTGTGCTCCACCAAGTATCAATCGCCGTGATAATTTCCTGAGCTGCCGGAAGCGCAATTTCGAATATTGTCTTAAAGAAATCTCCGATTCCCGCTTTGACTAAATCCCACAAAGCACTAATCTTCTCGATGATCGTCATGTCATCGTCCATGATGATATCGAATGCGGCCTTGAAAAATTCCCCGATTCCGGCTTTGACCTGTTCCCACAAGTCAGAAATATTCTGGACAACCGTCTCCCAATTCGGCAAATCTATACCGAACTCAGTCCGAAGCAATTCCGTAACGGAATCCCAGATACTTCCGACAGCTGTAGACAAGCCCGTCAGAAGACTGTTCGCAACGCCTGCCCAATCGATATTGGTAAACGCTGTCCGCAACGCCGAAATCAGATTTCCGATTCCAGCAATGAATGTTGGAATGTTGTCGACTATTCCGTTTGCGAGATTTACAACAATGTCAGCTGCGCCAGCAATTATATCCGGAGCCATGTCTGCAATGAACTGCGGAAGCATCGCTAAGATGGTTGGAATCTGCTTTGCCATGTTTGCGAGCATCGGCAGCAAGTTATTCACAAGAAATGTCTTAACCGATCTGGCAAGTGCATTCAATGACGGCCTGATATCTTCCCCCAGAGCGAGGTCAGCCATCACGTTCTGCGCAGCTGCCTTCATTACTCCGAATGACCCGGAGAATGTCTCTGATGCTTCCTGAGCTGCAACGCCTGTCAGGCCCAAATCTTCCTGAATGACATGAATCGCTTCGTACACATCACCCAGATTGGACATATCGTATTCCTGACCGGACAGCTTCTCAGCATCAGCCAGCAGGCGTTCCATCTCTTCTTTTGTGCCGCCATAACCTAATTTTAGGTTATCCAGCATCGTATAATTGCCTTTGGCGAATCCCTGATAAGCGTTCTGGAGGCTCTCGATCGGTGTGCCCATCTTGGCGGCATTGTCTGCCATGTCAGAAATCGCCATATCAGCGGAATCAGCCGCTTTAACGACATCCCCACCGAAAGCGGACTTCAGTGCGGCTCCGAAGCTCACCGCTTGTTCCGCATAATCATTGGCGGAAATGCCCATTGCCGCCGCCTGGTATGCATATTCCTTAGCGGTGTCAGCTGCTTCACCATACAGAGTATCCAAACCACCGAATGACTGCTGGAGGTCGGCGCCGGCGTTTATCGTGTCGCCAATAATCTTAGTAACCCCTGCTGCAACTGCGACCTTCTTGATCGCACCCAGCATGGATGAGCCCATTGTTTTTCCGGCAGATTCTCCACTTTTCTTAGCGCCATCGCCAAGAAGGTTTTCCATCTCTCCGGATATACCATCGGCCTTAGGTATAATTTGGACATAGGCTTTTCCTATTGATGTATCAGCCATGTGTCACCTCTTCTAACAATGACGCTCGCATCGCTTCGAACTCTTCCGGAGTGTCAAATCCGATGATGTCATTGTCCTTCTTATTACCATTCTCAAGCGCATCTCGTATCGACTTCGGACGATTACGGTTCTTCGATCCGTCCTTCGTCTTAGTCCACAGGATCAGCGCCAGATAATCTGCTACGGTAGCAAGCAGCGTGTCAGTGATACTGAGCTTCGTGCCTGCTGCTGCCAGTTTGATTCTTGAATCCCCTCTCAAACCAATCGAAAGAGTCGCTACCGTTTGTACAGGCAGCGACTCGTAATCAAATATTCCATAATTCTCGGCTAGGTCGCATATCAATGCGTCTTCGTCGAGATCAAGCATGGCCGAGAGGACGATCAGTTTTTTGCCGCTTTCGATTTCTCCTGAATCACTTTCATGATTTCACCGACTTCTTTGCCGACAACGTCCACCGGGACTCTGCCGTCGTTCAGGCTGGCAAGATGATCGTAGAAGTGTTCTTCTTCCTTCTGATCGTTAAACAGGATGGCAACCATGTCGAGACTAGCCTCGAATGCCTCTTCTCCGTCCGTGTTTGCCTTCCTGACTGCCTTCAGGAATCTCCAGTCCTTGAAGACTTCAGCATCTACTGAAAACTTGTATCCTGATGACGTTGTTCCTTTCACTTTAGCCATGCTTTATCCTCCATTATGACGAAGATCCGCCTGATGCTCTCTTGATATACTCGTAATGAGTGTTTCCGGAAGTATCCGGAGAAGTTCCGAGTGTGGTCTCATAACCAACCGCATCGCCATCCGCATAAGTGATGGTTCCGACTTCGGAAACCTTGCCGGCCGGGATCACGATCCTCTTCACGGCACCATTACGCAGTACCATGTCGATCGCCCAGACATACTCGGTAAGTTCTTTGGTGTTAGCCTTGACAGTAATGCCAGACTCCAGAGTGCCGGTCACATTGCTCTCGCCGTAGATGGTTTTCAGGACATCCACGTTCAGAGCCTCGATCAGGGTGAACCCGAAGGTGTCTTCCTTAGAGGTCTGAACCGTGAGAACGGTGTCACCGCCCCATGCCTTGATGTCCTCGGACTCCGGAGAGTTGTCATTGGTCAGGCCATCCTCAGAAACATAACCGAGACACACAAACGCACTCGCAAGAGCGGTCGTTGCATCAGTCGGAGCAGTTGTTCCGATCGGTGCTCTGTAGATAGCGCCGCCGACTTTCGGCTTGCCAGCCGTAACATTTGTAGCTGTATTTGCCATGTTCTACCTCCTCAGTAGTAAGTAACAACAAAAACGGCCTGATAGCGGTAATGCTTCAAGGCCGTGTCCGTATAGTTATAATCGCTATTCAGTTCCACTTTGCTGATATCGTCACGCACGATCATGGAATCCATTGCTTCCTTGACCTGCTCATTGAGAGCAGCTGCATCGTACAGTGATGCCCCGTAGCTCTGGATGGCAAATGTCGCTTTCGTGATTCGATTAGTGATGGAGCTACCAATCTTTTCGATAACAACAAATGAATCTGATTCGTTTTCAGGCATCTCCATGAAACACGGCACCGAGAGCGCCGCATCAAGATACCCAAGAATCACTTCTTCAATCATGGTGCGTACCTCTCGCATTTATACCGTTTGTTCCATATGGACGGGTTGTTCGCATCAATCCATCCTTCCGGAAGCCCGAAAACTGTCCATGTCTCACCGTAGAATTTGACATTATGGTCAAGCCATTCATGCTCATCGTTCTTCGGCGCGCACAGATAATATTCCAGATGTTTCCCAGTGAGATTTGTCTCCGAAATGATATCTTCCGTACTGGCCGGATATACAAGCACGTTACTGACCGCCGTCTCTGTCTCCGTGTACACAGGATGATTGAACCCGTCTGTCCCGGTCTGCGTCCGTTCACACAAGATCACCGTGATTCCCTGAATCATGATGCACTCACCTCCTGGAACGGATTTGTGTACCCGATCTTGTTGCCGACTCCGAGCAAGGTCTTATCCAGGCGACTCAGATAGAGCTCACCGGTGCTTCCGCTACTCATTGTCCACGACTGCGTATAGGGCCCGGCTGTCATCGTGCCCTGCGTCGCTCCGATCGGAACCGAAGCACCAGCGCCTGAGCCCAATGCTCTCCGGATGATTCGACAACTGACAACCGTTTTTGCATCAGCTGGCGCATTCACATTGTACGCATCGATTATCACTCCGGCCTCTTCAAGCAATGCCTCGCACACAGACCGTTCGTCATACGTAAGCGTTCGGAATCCGGCTTCTACCAGTTCTACGCTTGCATAAATCATTCCGGATCACCTCATTTCGATCTGGTTTTCTTTGCCGCTGGTTTCTGTGGTTTTGGTTTCGGAGTCTCTTTGGCAATCGCCACTTTGTGACCGGCTGCCTTGTACTCTTCAACACGATCCTCCGCAACCCACATCACAGTGCCGGTGAGTCGATTAATTAATTTGACCATGCCAAACCTCCTATTCGTACTGATAGTACCGTGCCAGATGTCCACACCTGACTTTGGGTTCCACATAGATCTTGAATCCGAATACCCTGGCTAACTGGCAGAAGTAGAAGTCCTCCGACAGTGTCGAACCATCCAAATTCGTCACATACTGGAACCAGGGACAGTCAAGTGCTGTGAACACATAAGTACGCACCAGCGCACAAGCGAAACCGCCACCTTTTACTAGCGTCCTCTCTTCCGGGAGATCGCTGTAGTAATAGCTGTTCTCGTACTCCGGTGCGTCATACTTGATGATTGCTGTCTTGCCGTCCTTCGTGTTCTTACGTGGACAGACACCGAGAACAATGTCGGCCGGCGGATCTAACATAAGATCCAGCGTGTCCGGCGGAATGATCGTGTCACTGTCAACCATGAGCACGTAATCATAACCGCCGAGCTGTGCTTGTCTGGCTATCTCGTTTCTGGCACAGGCGACATCGTAGCCCTTCACGAAGTCGAAGAACAGTTCATGTTCCGACTTCAGGTTGTATATCGCCTTGAAAACCTCCGGCTCAATCGACTCGAAAGTCGGCACGGCTATCAGTATTCTCATAAAACCACCTTATTTGTGAGTTCTGACGATCTTGTTGAAGCAGTAGGTATCAGCCACGAAGCCGACCTCGATCTCTGCACGGACCGCAAACATATTGTGCTCCCACAGGTTGACAGCAGTATCGCTGATGGTCAGAGTCGCTTCATCGCTGATGCTGATCTTCACGCCTTCAACAGTGCCGTACATAGCCTTCGTCCAGTCACCTGCGAAACCGATCGTATCAGGCTTAGCTGCGGTGGATCCGGAAGAAGCATTGCCTGCACCATACATTCCACGAGAATAATGCACCGGCTGGCCGAGTAGTCTCGGGATAGCGCCTTCAGCTACGTTATTGATGAAGATCGGACGGCCGTCCTTATCCAGAGCGGACAGCATCTCGCCACGAGCCTGCGGAGACATTGCAAAGCCGTTCAGATCGCCGCCTGCTGCTGCGATATCGACATCAGCTGCAACAAGTGCGCTGTAGAATCCGCCGACTCCGCTTGCATTAACATCGATCGACTGCGCTGTGCAGCCAGACAGAACATCAAAGCCGGTTCCGGGAGTGGATCCATTGAATACGGTAAAATCAAATTTCTTAGCAAGAGCGCCGGGAAGTCTAGCGACCAGCTGATCGTACAGAGCAGCCGCATCTCTGCGGAACTCATCCGAGAACGGAACGATGACAGCCAGCTTGTACGGAGTCATGACCTTCTGGCTAAGTCCAGGATTGGACACCGGCTTCGCTGCGGTTTCTGCTACCCAGTTTGCTTCCGGATCACTGGTGATTACCGGGATGGTTACGCCCCTGCCGGGAAGTGCGATCTGGCGAGCCAGCTGCATAACTGCGGATGATTCCTGAGTCTTCTGGATGATCTCGCCGGAGAGTTCGGTTGGAAGTGTAATATTACTTCTGTTAGTGGAAATTCCTGACATATTATTGTCCTCCTAATGAATTGAGCCAGTTTGCGAACTGGTCTCGTGTTTTTCCTGATCCGATGTTCCTAACTTCGCCGCCATCCTTGACAGCCGGATATGCGCTCGGCTTGGCATAGGACATGATCGCCTTAGCCATCTCCTCGCACTCTTCCTTAGTCTCTCCGTGCAGCAGGTGTGCCGGAACACCAGTCTCTTTGGATACTGATTCGCGGATCAGTCGAACCGCATCCGCTTTCTTCATTCCGTCCAGTTCCTTCTGGAGCGCATCCGCTCGTTCAGTTACCTTCTGGAGCTCTGATTTGGACTGCTCTTCAATCTGATCAAACTTGGAAGCCTTTTCCTTCAGTTCCTCATAATTTCCGTACTTGGCTGCCTGTTCTCCGAGCCGCTTCTGTACGATGGCGTTGAGTTCCGCCTGTGTGAAGGTACGTTCTTCCGTCTGTGCTACTTCCTGAGTGTTCTCAGTGTTTTGTTCCATCGTTTAACCTCCTGATGTATGAGTGAAATTCCTCGTTTTAGGCACGAGTTGCCATAAAAAAAGCACCCGGTTAAGGTGCTAGTTTCTCGAAGTATTCTTTTTCTGATGGATAGTCTATGTCGCAGGTGTAATCGTTTATTGCCGTGTAACTGCCGTAATCAATTGTTTTAGGATCACCCCCGATGATTACCTGCCACAGTTCCCACATGATTGGTTTACGGTTAAGCATTCCATCGGCATATAACTGCTTCACATCCTCGATCGATTGCCACAGATGCTTCTGGTTGACCA
Source organism: Candidatus Avilachnospira sp. (assembly GCA_045580485.1). Taxonomy (GTDB): domain Bacteria; phylum Bacillota; class Clostridia; order Oscillospirales; family Oscillospiraceae; genus Avoscillospira. Next base: position 10,537 of record JAZNNW010000118.1, read on the forward strand.
CCTTCAGTGCGAATGGCTCGGCATAAGGTTTGTGGTAATCCGGAGCGAACGGCGGGCAGGATGCGAAAAACATGATGTCATCCGTGCTGGTGCCAACTATCGTCCTGATCGCATCAGGTGAGAACACCACATCACCGAAAAGATAACATGCAGGCTCTTCTGTCGGGTAGAACGCTTCCACCCACAGCCCTGTCACATCATCTTTTCCAAATGCAGTATAACTGTTCTCATGATGAAGTACCGGAACACCAAAGCCCTCAAAGATTTCATTGTTCGAACTGATTGCGATGTCCGTAATACCATTCTCACGAAGCAATCTGATCGTCCGTTCAATATTCGGCTCGCCCCTGATCCGGATCAGCTGTCTTGGCTGCATCCATTGGTGATATGTACCACCGCACATGATGATGTATTTCATTCACCGTGCTCCTCTGCATACAGATCTCGCCGCATGGCATTCAGTTTGTCTTTCCAGTTGCCACCCGGATCCGCATCGTAGTAGATCTTCTTGTATCGGTTCGGATCGTATCCTTCGACGCCTTCACTGGAATTGAACCGCACTATGTACTGACAATCACAGTTAGCGTGAATGTGTGCCGCATGATTCTTAGCGTTCCGTCCGACAGACTCCCATCCTCTGGAAGCAAGCATCATGCAGAATGCACAGGTCTGACCTACTGGCACGAATGCCATCTCGGCATGGTCTCTGGCAGCGTTCATCTGAATCGTATCAGCTCCGGCCTGCTTCACAAGCCTGCTTACTGCATTAGCGACTTTGTTCTCGCCCTCATTCAGCGAACCCTGCACAGCTCCCCACGTTTCGTCGAGTGTTGCTGTCGGTGCCGGAACTGCCGGCGGAACCTTAGCGCCCTGATGCTCGGCTAGATAGTCATACAACAGCGTTGCCAGTGAGCTAGATCCTTCGCCGTACTTCGTAGCGATCTGATGCGCTTTATTGACCAGATAAGTCATGTTATCAAATCCAAACTGATCAATGTATGACTGCATCTCTTCGGCGGCCTTGACATTCAGCTGGTGCATCTTCCGCACATAAGCCATGAAATTAGACTCATTCAGCATTTCCTATCTCCGATAATACGTTCAAGCCTCTGGCATACTGTTCCTGGGACTTGATCCGGCGAATGTCAGCCTGGTCGAATCCGATCATCTCAAGGAATGTGTCTGTCTCGGCGAATCCCGGCCTGGCTGAAGCGATCTTGGTCGCCGCATCCGCTGTCATTGCCACCGAAGGCATTGCCGGGTTTTTGAAATGAGCCATCACATTCAACTCATCCTCTGTCAGGTCTTCCAGTGTGACATTTCGAATGATTGCCTGTGCCATCTGAGCGATCGTCTTCAGGCTGTCTCCGTTGCTGTTGTTCAGCTGCTCAGCCATCAGCACCAGCGTCTGTGACTGTGCCAAAATTGCATCCGAAGAAGTCGGATTTGCGTCATTCACAACGCCTGTGTCAGTCACAGACAGGCCGGTGGCTGCTGAAAACTGTGTCGACAGTAACCTTATCATTTCAACATGCGGAGAAATGTTCCCCTGCTGCAGCTGCCCGAACTTCGGATCGTTGCCGGTCTCAGGATTGGATGTCGCAGTCAGGATCGCTCCAACGTACTGCTTGAACTTATTCGAGATGATCGCATCATACTGATCATCCGTAACACCCAGCAGATACTTCTGAGGAGAAGTAGCAAACTCCAGTCCGATCGTAGCATTCGCAATGGTCCGGACATAACCTTTGATGAGTTCCCGGACCGGCTTCTTCAGTCTGGACCGTCCAAACGGTTTTGCCGGAGTTGCATTCCAGATCATCGGCTCCATGAGCGGCCTGCCCATCACGTGCGAATAGCGCTCCATTGTCCAGTCGTTATCCAGTCTTCGAAACATGATCAATGAAGTGTCCGTATCGAACCGAAGCACGGACGGAACAAAGATATGATCCGGCACATCATTCCGAACAGTATCAATCACAGACAGTCCGCACTCGATCCGGCCGGTCTCGCCATCCCAAAGAGCAGCTGCTGTCATCGGACTATGGAACCTGATTCTGCAACCGATCTCCGAATCAGCCGACAGTGTGGCAAACGTGCAGCCATACTTCAGCTCATCCTTGCAGGCTTTGGCATACTCGGACAGCATCCGGTTATCGCTCAAGATCTTCTGCATCGTTTCCGCATCACTTCCATCGTTGCCGACAAAGCCGTCAAACATCGATCTGGATGCCAGGACATCGACAGTCTTTGCTCCCCACTCGCAGCCGATCTCAAGGCCACGGAGCTGCTCCGGAAGTGCGATCCCAAGATTGACCTCAGCAAGGGTCACGTTCCCTTCGTAATATTTATTTTTCTCACTGTTCTTGTAGAAGTGATAATTGAAAGTATCTACAAGATTGGAAAGCTGTTTTCTTTCCACGCCGGTAAGACCGGCCACATCACATATCGTTTTGTTAAGAATCATTATCCGACCCTCATCTTCCTCGACGGATCCCGCTTACTAGTTTTTGCTCCCCATAATGCCAGTGCAGCCGCTTCGATCGGAGTGCTGTTTTCACCACCGAACCCCCAGCCTTTGCCAATCGGACGTTTGATTGATGACAGTGCGCTGTCCCGTAGATCTTCCTGCGGTGCGTACCATGTGAATGATTGCTCAACCAAGCCATCCGTCAAAACGCTCACCGCCGCTATCATGTCATTGGCTGATGCCCGAATCACTGAGCCCTTGAAACGCCATGTGTCCGCAATACGGTCAATCAGGACATCGACACCATTCCGACCGTCAATCACAACGCAGGCCGCTTTGCCGTATCTCTGATTCAGCCAATCTGCAACCCATTTCGTGCCATATCCGGCAGGCTTCCGGTCAATCAGCGACACCCTTGCAGGCCCTTCTTTCGGGATCACAGCACCACACAAGACCGTCTCTGATCCGTCCGAAGCGAACTTGACAGCATAAGCCGTCTTTCCTTCAGGTTTCGGATCCATAGATGCACACGCATTCCACGCATCCGGTTCTATTGCTGTTTCTATTGTCTGAGTAAAAACGGGGCTCCACCAGCCAAGACGCTCTCTGGCGAATGTGTCAGGATCCATCTGCTCACACTCACTCTCTATCGTCGACATCAAAATCCGTCGCCCTAAGGCAGGATTGCACGACGCCCAGCGTTCACGCTCACTCACATTTCCGATATCTTCTACGCTGTACTCAAACCATGATGTTCTCTTGGTCTCGCCATCCAGCGCTTTCTTGCGTATCCCCCGAAAAACGATGCCCGGCGCCGTCGGATCTGGCGGGGTTCCAGTGTAGATTGTCTGGGGGTTAAGGCTTGCGGAAATCGCCGGAAGGAACGATGCCTGTGCATTTTCATCAATTTCCTGTGCCTCATCGATAATCAATAAATCTCCGTGCTGTCCTCGACCGCCGTTCCGGGTACGTGCCAGGAATTTGATCCGGGCGCCATTCTTCAGAATGATCTGTTCCCGTCCAAGTGCCGTCTTGATTTCCTTCACATGCTTGGCTATCTTCGGATGCTCGAAGAATTCTCGCATCTCTTCGAATGTCTCTGTCGCCGTCTTCTGCAAGTGTGCTGTATAGATCACTTCCTCTCCGTACAACAACATACCTGCTGTGGCCCGACTCTGTAGCAACAGCGTCTTTCCGTTCTGGCGTGGAACAGAACCACCACAGGTTGTACTCGCCCATTTGCCGGATGCGGTCATTCCTAACCAATCATCCATGATATCCATCTGCCACGGATCCAGTTGAAGACCACCGATCCGAAGCAACTTTGCGGCCTTCAGGCCGTCACTCTTCTGGTAATTCGGAGCTATCCTCACTGTCGGTTCCTGCGAACCCATTAATGATGTCGCTGATTTCGTCTGACTCATCTATGCTCTCTATCTCTTCGATCTCTTTGATCGTTTCTCTGTACTGTCTGGCGAGTGCCGCCAACGACTGCGGTTCGCACCGTTCCATCATGTCAAGCAGCCTGACCTCAAGGCGTTTCAGTTTCTCAAGTCTTGTCATCGTCCCAACCTCAAGCCGACTGCACCTGCTGCCTTCAGCAGTTCGTTCTTCTCATAATTCTTTTTCGCCGATTCCTTATCATCCGGATACACATTGGCAATCGCAACATAGTTGGCATTGTGAACACGGACGCCATAATTCCCGTCTGCCACGCCTGCGACAGCTTCCCCTGCTGCCTGCAGCTGCGCCTGCATTCCGTCTGACATCATCACGGCATTCAGTCCCGGAAGATTCAATTCGAACTTTACTTTACCCATCTCAGGAATCCTTTGTGTGTAAATAGCGCTAAGTCGGATCGTAGCCATGTCGTTCTGTGAGCCAAG
>JAZNNW010000119.1:0-14227 GCA_045580485.1 Candidatus Avilachnospira sp.
CGCAAGATGCGTGAACTGGTGCAGTCCGGCAAGTATGGCCGTATCCGCCGCACCAACTGGCTGATTACCAACTGGTATCGTCCGCAGGCTTACTATGATTCCGGCGACTGGCGTGCAACCTGGTCCGGAGAGGGCGGCGGCGTGCTGCTGAATCAGTGTCCGCATCAGCTGGACCTGTGGCAGTGGATCTGCGGTATGCCTGTGAAGGTACAGGCACATCTGCACTACGGCAAGTGGCATGATATTGAGGTAGAAGACGATGTGACCGCCTATGTGGAATATGCCAACGGCGCCACCGGTGTGTTCATTACCACCACCGGCGATGCTGCCGGCAGTAACCGTCTGGAAATTCAGATGGACAAGGCCAAGTTCGTAGTGGAGAACGACACTCTCACCGGCTACGAATTTGAGGTGGATGAGCCCACTTTCTCCAAAACCAACACCAAGCCCTTCGCCTCTCCTGCCAAGACCGAGATGGCCATTGAGACCGATGGGCAGAACCCCCAGCACTGGGGCGTTCTCAACGCATGGGCTGATGCCATTCTCCATGGCGGTAAAATGGTCGCCGACGGCACAGAGGGTATCAATGGTCTGATGCTCTCCAATGCCATGCACCTGTCTTCTTTCCTCGGCAGGGCCGTAGAATTGCCCATTGACGAAGACCTGTATTACGAGGAATTGATGAAGCGTGTGGCAACTTCCCGGGACAAAAAGGATGTCAAAACTGTTTTTGCCGACACCAGCAGTACCTATGCAGGCAGCAAATAAGCAAGGAAAAAAGCCTTCCCCAACGGGAAGGCTTTTTTCTTGCTAAATTGTCCTTTTTGCGGTACTATATAACCATCTCAAAGAAAGGAGCGGCGGCCATGAAACGATCCTGGCTGGAAGCAGCAAAGACCTTGCTGATCGTCCTGTTGGTTATATCTCTCTTGTTCTTATTTGCAGCCTCCATCCCCAGGGATGTGGTTCGCAGTACGCCCTGGCTGTCCACGGTTCTGAAGCCCTTTGGCTCTCTGCTGGGTCTGCCTTCGGCAGAGCTGGCCTATGTAGGCGAAGCCCAATCGGTGCAGACTGCCGCACAGCCTTTGACTGTCTCCATTCAAAACGCCTCCGGGCGGTATACCGCCCAATGGAATTTCTCCGCTCTGGACACGGCCTATGAGACCCTTGGCGGTCTGCTGGGTCAGGCATTGGACACGGTGGAAACCTTCTCCGAAGTCCGGCAATTCCAGCTGACCCAGGCACTCTCCCGTCCCAGTGTCAGTTTTGACTATGGCTTTGCCCTGCCGGTCTCGTTGGTTGCCTCCTGGCTGGATGCGGAGGACCTTTTGTCCGAAACCGCCTCCATGTATATTCTGGCATTGGAGCAGGATACGGTTTGCCTGTATCTCTTTGGCGACACCTGCCAAAAAGCAGCCACGCAAGTGGATGCCGCCGAATTTTCCGCCCTGCTGGAGCAATTCCAGCCTGACGGCTCACAATTTGCTTTTGAGTCAGACAGCCATCTGGCACCTCTGAGCATTTTACCCGGTACCGTTCCCCGTCTGGTCGGAGCTGCAACAGAATCTCTGGCCGGTGTCCGCTATGTGGACGCTCTTGCCAACAATCTGGGTTTCAATCCTTATGATGCCGGTCGGTATACAGACAGCGCCGGTGTGACCCATTTCAGCGAAAGCGGCGGCAGCCTGCAGATCGGTGCCGACGGCACCGTCCGTTTCCTGGCCTCCACCGCCAGAATCACCGCTCCTGGCAGCAGCATGGAGACCCTGGTGGAGACCGCCCGTTCCCTGCTCAATCTGGCAGTGGACACTTCCGGTTCTTCCGCACGGCTGTACCTTTCCGATTTTGCGCAGGCAGAAGATCAGACGGTCTGCACCTTTGACTATGTGCTCCGGGGCGTGCCTGTCCGCTGGTCGGAAGGGCCTGCCGCCACCGTGGTTTTCAAAGGACAAACGGTTACCGAATTGACCGTAAGAGCCGTGACTTTTACCTTCAACGATCAGCTGCAGCATCTGCTGCCGGCAGCACAGACCGCTGCCATCCTGCCCAAGGACGGCAGTCTGCAGCTACAATACCATGTTTCCGGCAGTGATGTCACTGCCGGCTGGGCAAAATAATCTCAAGCAAGGAGGTGTTCTCTTGCCTGCTCCCAAGCTGAAAAATCTGACCATTCTCATTCTTCTGCTGGCCAATCTGATGCTGGCCATTGTGGTATTTCCAAACCGTGCCGGTATCCGGCAGGAAGAGGATGCCCTTCGTCAATCCCTCTGCGACCTCTATTCGGCTCAGGAAATCACCCTTGTGCCGGAAACCATCCCCGACACCACACCTCTGTATGTGCTGGAGCTGAAGGAAAACCCCGACAGTGATCTGCAGGCCGCCGCTGCCCTTCTGGGTCAGCAGCTTCTGGTAGAAGACGATTCCACCCGTTATGTCAGCTCCTATCGTTCTGCCATCGGACAATGCTCCATCAGCCGCAGCGGTGATTTCTCCGCCGCCTTCTCAGAGCCGATGCCTGTCCAGGATATCCATCGTGCCAGCCGCAAGCTGCTGAAGGATATGGGCTTTTCCCATCTGCCTCTGGCGGAGGCCCATCCCATGCAGGAAAATGTCTGTACCGTCACCGCCATCCAGACCGTTCTGGATATGCCCGTTTTCTCCAACGGCCTTACCCTCACCTGGTCGGATCACAGTCTCATTTCTCTCAACGGTGTATTCTTTACAGGTGCAGACACCCTTGCCCGAGTCAGTGACAGCGCCTGCATCTCTGCTGCCGATGCTCTGGTCTCTTTTCTGGATGCCCGATATGGGCTGGGCTGGGTAGGCAGCGAAATCATCGCCCTCCGTCAGGGCTATGTCCGCTCGGAAACTGCAGCCGCCACCACTGTCCGTCTGACACCCGTTTGGCAGTTGGAAACCGACACCGGCACCTTCCACATCCACGGCATGACCGGCGATGTGACGCCCATCACATAAAAGAAGCACTCCTTGTGGAGTGCTTCTTTTTATTTTCGATAACCTTTTTTGAAATCCACCTGATTGAGCAGTTCTTCGTTATTCAGATACCGCCGGAGGTTTTCTGCCGCCAGACGGTAGATCTTATCCTCTATGGCATCCACATGACCGAAGCTGGCACCGGAAATATGGGGTGTCAAAATCACATTTTCCATGGCCCATAGAGGACTGTCCGCAGGCAGAGGCTCCGGGTCGGTCACATCCAGACCGCAGCCGCCTAAGTGTCCCTCCAGCAGCACCGTTTCCAGCGCCTTCGTATCAATAAGACTGCCTCTGCCGCAGTTGAGCAGCAGTGCTGTGGGCTTCATAGACCGCAGCCGTTCCTCGTTGAGCAGTCTTTTTGTCTGCTCCGTTCCCGGCAGGCAGCATGCCACGATATCTGCCATAGGCAGCAGCTGATCCAGATCTTCCATGGCATGGATCTCATCAAATTCTTCCATGTCTTTTTTGATCCGACGGATACCGATGATCTTACAGTCAAAGCCTCGCAGCCGTTTCGCCAGAGCAGTACCGATATCACCGGTGCCCAAAACCAGTACGGTTTTTCCTTCCAGCGTATCCTCTTTCCAGCAGCTGTCCCACTGATGCTGTGCCTGCAGGCGGCCGTAATGCCGCAGTTGCCGGTACAATGTCAGAATGCAGGCGATCATATGCTCGGCGATGGCGGCACCATAGGCACCGGAACCGTTGGTCATCACCGCATCCAGAGGAAGATCGGACTTCTTGTAGCGATCCACCCCCGCCCAGACCAGATGAAACCAGCGAAGGTTCTTCATATTTTTCAATTCTTCCGGTGCCAGATCACCGATGACCACCTGGGCGTTTTCATCGATCCCTGTGACCAGTTCACACCGGCCTCCTGCGGCTGCCAGGAGCATTGCCCGATGACGGTTTTTCATCGGGGTCGTAACACAAACTCTCATGCTTCCTCCGGGTCCGGCAGATCCACCACAATGGGCGCATGCTCCAAAGCAGGCAGGAGCTTTTCCAGCAGATCCTGCCGGGACAGGCACAGGGTGGAGGTGCTGATACAGGGATGGCAGGACACAAATTCGCCCTCATAGATGGGCTTATCCATGACCAGCTGCACCTTTTTCTCCTTGTCATTCATGAGTCCAAGGACAGTGACAGAACCGGGATGGACGCCCAGCAGTTCCACCATATCCTCTTCCCCGGCAAAGCTGAGGCGGGAGACCTCCAGCTGCTTGGAAAGATCCTTGGTCTTAAAGACCTTGTCGCCCTCCATCATCAGCATATAATACTGGGTCTTCTGCCGGTTGCAGAGAAACAGATTTTTGCACACAGGCCAGCCCAGCACCTGCTCCACTTCGTGACAGGCCTCGATGGTGTCGGCATGGCTGTGATCCACACGGCTGTATACAATTCCGAGGCTGTCCAGCAGATCATAGCAGGCCAGCTCCGCAGGGATGCGGTTCACGGGATCGGCAGCGGTGCCTGCACCGGTATTCCGCACCGGTCTGCCCAGATATTTCTGCCGATCAATATAAAAAGCTTCCATAACGATTATCCTTGTCTGATATTGAGATGTTCCGGCGTCACAGCCGTTTCATAGGGATTGCAGTAGGTGTTGACCGTCTGTGCCACCAGCTGGGGGTCCAGCACATAATAGGAGCCTCCCAGATCCTTGGGCGTACCGGGCAAAGTTGCCGTCTGCACCTGACGCAGATCGCAGACCAGCGCCGCCTCTGCCAGCCACAGATAATTGGCAACGGTCAGACTGGAGTCCGTGTGCTCCATGAGGATGTTCAGCAGCTGAGGGGATTTGGTCACACCTTCGAAGCTGACCATCTGCTCCACCAGAGCCGAAAGCAGATCTCTCTGAACGGAGATCCGACCCAGATCCGCATCGGCATAGCCGGAACGGAACCGGACAACGCCCATAGCCTGCTGACCATCGAGGGTCTGCAAACCGGCCTTCAGATCGATATAGAGATCCTGCGCCGGGTCGTTATAGAACATATCCACAGGCACATGGAATTTCACGCCGCCCAGCTGATCCACCAGTTCCACAAAGGCCTCCAGACGGATGAGCATATAGCCGTCGGGACGGAAACCGATGCACTCTGCCACTCGGGTCATGAGCATTTCAATGCCTTCCGCACCGCCGTTGTTGGCAGCATAGACTGTGTTGATTTTGGGGACAGAATAGCCGCCGTTGACCAGTGTATCTCTGGGAATACTCACCAGAGACAAACTGCCCTTCGACCGATCCACTGTCAGAAGCATAAGGGTATCGGTACGCAGACCGTCCTGATCTGTACCGGCAAGCAAGATGGTGGAAACACCGCTTCTTCTTGCACCCAGACCGGTTTCTGCCACAGGCTGCCTGGGCAGAATGAAAACTGCAGCTGCCAAAGCCATCAGTGCCAGCACCAGCAGCACGATGACAAAATTGCGGAAGCCGTGGCGCTTTTTCTCTTTGGGTTCTTCCTCCTGCTCGGAAACTGTAAGGGGTGTCTCTCTGTGGTCCTGGGCGTAGAGCCACTCGGCATAGGCCTGCTCCTGATTCTGCTGGAGCTTTGCCACATGCTTGGGCAGCTTCTGGGTCTTGGTCCAATGGGAATGGGATTCCTGCTGCACCTCCACAGGAGCAGGCGCTTCTTCCACAAAATCTTCACCCAGATAAGGGGTCAGATCGGGCAATTCCTCTTCCGGCAATGCCGGTTCGCCCTCAAATTCTTCCCCCAGAAAGTCGGTCAGATCCGGCAGCTCCTCCGCCGCCGTTTCTTCATCATCGATCAAATTGTGAATATCATCTATGAGATTATCAATTTCTTGATTCAGTTCGTCCATGCCCATGGGTATCCCTCCCTGTTTATGGTTCACATAATATTGTACAAAAAATGTCGCATCTTGTAAAGAGGTCAGATTGTGAAAACAGGACAAATGTGGTATAATCAGTCTATAAAAACATAAAAGGAGACGATTTCATGCGCTATGAAAAGCAGCTGAACCTCATAGATGAAAACAAAGAGCTCTTCTTTTCGGTTTCCGATTCCCTGTGGGATCATCCGGAAACATCTTTTGAAGAATACCATGCCGCCCGTCTGCTGACGGAGGTTCTGGAAAAACAGGGCTTTCAGGTTACACGGAACATTTCCGGCATCCCCACGGCTTTCACTGCCACCTATGGCGAAGGTAAACCCAGTCTCGGTATTCTGGCAGAATACGACGGTCTTGCCGGTATGAGCCAGGAAGCCTGTGCCACAGAGAAAAAGCCCATCCCCGGCAAGGACAACAACCACTCCTGCGGACATAATCTCTTCGCCGGCGGCTCTCTTGCCGCAGCGCTGGCCGTAAAGGCCTATATCGAAGAAACAGGTACGGGCAAAATCACCCTTTTCGGCTGTCCTGCAGAAGAAGGCGGCGGCGGAAAGGTCTTTATGGCCCGTGACGGTGTATTCAACAATGTGGACGCCATCGTCAGCTGGCACCCGGAGAGCATGTACATGGTGCGTACCCGTCCTGCTCTGGCCAATGTGAAAGTAGACTACACCTTTGAGGGTATCGCCGCCCACGCCGGTGCCAACCCCGATGCAGGCAGAAGTGCGCTGGATGCGGTGGAACTGATGAACATCGGTGCCAACTTCCTGCGGGAACATATGCCTCTGACAGCCCGTGTCCACTATGCCATTCTGGATGCCGGCGGCACCGCTCCCAATATCGTCCAGTCTCATGCGGTGGTAAAGTACTTGATCCGCGCCACGGATTCCGAAGGTGTCCGGGAGCTTCACAAGCGAATCGACAAGATCGCAGAGGGTGCCGCGCTCATGACGGAGACCTCCGTCACCTCCCGGGTGACCTGCGCCTATTCCAATCTCATTACCATCCCCACTTTGCAGGCAGTGGCCAATGAAGCCATGCACGATATTCCCCTTCCCGTTCCCACAGAAGAGGAATTGGTCTTTGGCAAAGCCCTGCAATCAACCATGAAACTGACGGAAGCTCAGAAAAACCTGCCGCCCTTCCCCACAGCTGTGCTGGACCCCGCGCCTCCCGTTGCTCACGGCGGTTCCACCGATACGGCCGATGTCAGCTGGAACTGTCCCACAGTGCAGATGCACATCGGCACATGGGTTCTGGGCACCCCCGGTCATAGCTGGCAGTCTGCCTCCCAGTGCCGGGGCTCCTATGCAAAAAAGGCCATGCTCTATGCAGGAAAGGCCGTAGCCGCCACTCTGCTCCGCCTGATGGAAAACCCGTCCCTGATCCAGCAGGCAAGGGCGGAACACAAAGAAAAAACCGCCGGTGGCTACATCTGTGCCCTGCCTGCGGATCTGAAACCGGAGGTATAAGCCGTGATCAACTATGCCCACAGAGGTGCCAGCGAATATGCACCGGAGAATACGCTGTCTTCCTTTTACCTTGGCTTGCTGCAAGGTGCCAACGGCATTGAGACCGATGTCCAGCTGACCAAAGACGGTGTACCCGTCCTCTTTCACGACGATACGGTGGACCGGGTCTCCGACGGTCACGGCAAGCTCTCCGATCACACCCTGGAAGAACTGAAAAAGCTCAAAATCTACGGAAACTGTACCACAGGCTTTTATGACCGGATCGTCACCCTCCGGGAATTTCTGGAAAAATTTGCCCAATACGACATTCATTTTGCCATGGAGCTGAAAGGCGCAGGCGTAGAGGCCGTGACCCTTTCCATAATGCAGGAATTTGGTCTGCTGGAGAAAACCACCTTTACCAGTTTCCAATTTGACTATATCAAAAAAATCAAAGAAATGGATTCCACTGCCCGAGTGGGCTGGCTGGTGGAAAGGGCAGACGGGGAAACCGTGAAAAAGCTGCTGTCCATCGGCGGCGAGGAAATCGCCCCGGAAGCAGCCCTCATCACCCCGGAAACCATGAAAGCATGGCGGGATGCCGGTCTCGGTGTCCGGGCATGGGGTGTCAGCAATGTTTCTGTGATGAAGAAAATGTGCCAGCTGGGTGTGGACGGCATGACCGTCAACTTTCCCGACCGGCTGTTCCAGTATCTGAGCCGATGAAGCAGCAACGAATTTGGGAACTGGACGCCATCCGGGGTCTGTGCATCCTTCTGGTCATCGGGCTGCATCTGATGTTTGATCTGCAGCTGCCCCTGCTTCAGCACCCTGCCATGGTGATCTTCAATGCCGCCGTGGGCATCAGCTTTGTGGTACTCTCCGGTCTTTGCGTCACCCTGGGCAAACGGCCTGTCCGCCGAGGCTTACAAGTCTTTGGCTGTGCCATAGTCATTACCCTTGTCACATGGTTCATGGCGAAGCTGGGCTTCCTCCATCCGACCCTTATCATCCGCTTTGGTGTCCTGCACCTGCTTGGAATTTCCATGGTGCTCTGGCCCATGTTCCGAAAGCTGCCCACATGGCTTTTGGCAGTATTGGGGGCAAGCATCCTCGCCCTTGGCTATTGGTTCAAGACTGTGACCGTGACCGCCGGCTGGCTGTTCCCCCTGGGGCTCATGGCGCCGGGTTTCTCCTCGGGAGATTACTTCCCTCTTGCGCCTTTTCTGGGCTGGTTCCTTCTGGGCGCCGTTTTGGGACGGAAAATCTACCCGGAAAAACGCAGTCTTATCCCAAAATTTTCCGAAAATTTCACCTTTTTTTCCTTTTTGGGACGCCATTCCCTGCTGCTTTACCTGCTCCATCAGCCGATCATTTACGGTATCCTTTTGTTGGTATAAAAAAATGTCATCCTTTCGGATGACATTTTTTTATTTTCCATTATCCAACCGCAGCTTTAACAGGCGAGGGATCGAGGCTCTCCACCCGCTTGATCCGGGCACCCAGAGCCGTCAGCTTGCCGATGATATCTTCATAGCCACGCTCCACATAGTGAGCATCCTCGATGACAGTCGTACCTTCGGCAGCCAGAGCAGCGATGATCATGGCAGCGCCGGCACGAAGATCGCAGGCGCGGACTTCACAGCCGTGAAGCTCTTTGACGCCGTCAATGACAGCGGCCTTGCCTTCCACCTGCACATGAGCGCCCATGCGGTTCAGCTCCGCAGTGTAGCGGAAGCGGTTATCATAAATGCCCTCGGTGACGATGCTGGTGCCGTTGGCCATGGCCATACACACAGCGATCTGGGGCTGCATATCCGTGGGGAAGCCGGGATAAGGCATGGTCTTCACATTGGCACGCTTGAGACGGCGGGTCTTTTCCAGACGGATGCTGTCATCCTCTTCCTGAATGACCATGCCCATCTCACGGAGCTTTGCCGTGATGCAGTCCATGTGCTTGGGAATCACATTGCGGACCGTCACATCACCGCCGACCGCAGCCACAGCAGCCATATAGGTGCCGGCTTCAATCTGATCGGGGATGATGGAATAGCTGCCGCCACGGAGCTCCTTGACGCCCCGAACCTTAATGACATCGGTACCGGCACCTCTGATGTTGGCACCCATGGCATTGAGGAAGTTGGCCAGATCCACGATATGAGGTTCCTTGGCACAGTTTTCAATGATGGTCATGCCGCTTGCCAGCGTGGCAGCCAGCAGAATGTTCATGGTGGCACCGACAGAGACGATATCCAGATACACATGACCGCCCTTGAGACCGCCTTCCGGGGCATCGCAGGTCACATAGCCGCCGCTCTGTTCCACTTCAGCGCCCATAGCTTCAAAGCCCTTGATGTGCTGATCGATGGGACGGACGCCGAAGTTGCAGCCGCCGGGCATGGCATTTCTGGCATGACCGAAGCGACCCAGCTGAGCGCCCAGCAGGTAATAGGAAGCACGGATGCGGCGTACCATATCGATGGGCGCCGTGGTGTTTCTGGCTCGGGTGCAATCCACCTCCAGGGTGTTGCGGCTGAGCCGTTTGACCTGTGCGCCCATGTCACTGAGAATTTCCAGCAGCAGACGCACATCGGAAATATCGGGTACATTTTCGATATGGCACTTACCATTGACCAGCAGAGTTGCAGGCAAAATGGCCACAGCCGCATTCTTTGCGCCGGAGATGGTTACCTCTCCCTGCAGCGGCTGACCGCCCTCGATGATATACTTAACCAAAATCTATCCCTCATTCATCCTCAAATCCAAATCATACTTTCATTAACAGTATGACCGATTTTGACAGGAAATACGATTGCAATTATTTACCATGAGCAAGTATAGCACAAAACCGACCGGGTGTAAAGGGAAAGATGACAAAACGACTGCATTTCGGAAACAAAAATCGAAAAAATCGTGTCAACGGTTGTCATAAGAAGGCGGGATTTGCCGAATTTGCAAAGGTCTTTTCTTTTTGTAACGAATGTGATATAATAAAATGTAATTTGGATATGAATGCCCTTTGGGGGCGTGACCATAGGAGGAATACCATGAAACGAATTCTCGCAGCTGTGCTGCTTCTTTGCTGCCTGCTGCTGACCCTGCCCACGGCTCTGGCAGAGCCTGCGGAACCGGAAGAAGAAGTCCTCACAGAAGAACTGCCGGAGGAAGAGGAGGAAAAATCTTCCATCCGGGAGGCAGACGGTCCCAGACCTTTTAAGGACAGCGACTCCCTGCAGGTCTCTGACGGACCTGCGGAGGAAGAAGCCCCCGTGGAGGAAGTCGATCCTCTGGAGGGCATGACTGCTTTCCGGCGGGTGGAGATCACCGCCATTGTCAACGAACGGGGCGAAGCTCTCGTGACCCAGACCATCAACATGAATGTTTCCGGAATTCTGGAAGACATCACCTTTGCTTTCCCCGGCAACGCCCGTGACCGGGAAGTGGTGGGCTGGCGCACCAAGTCCTCGTCAGAGGACGGTCTGCGGTATCTGACTGTACATAACAAAGCCGGTTTCTCCGGCGAGCACACCTTCACCCTGTCCTATTCCGTCAAGGATCTGGTCTCTGCCGGTGAGGAGAGCCAGAAGCTGGAGCTGCCCCTGCTGGTGCAGCAGAAGTACCCTGTGGGTCTCATTGCACTGGCAGTGAACCTGCCCAAGACCTTTGCCTCCATGCCCGTATTCTCCAGCGGCTACTACGGCGATCTGGTGGAAGACTACATGACCATCAGCACCTCCGCCACAGCCGTCACCGCAACGGTCAATGATATCCTGCAGGACAGCGACTCTCTGACCATGTCTCTGACCGTCCCCGAAGATTACTTCTCCGGTCGCTTCAGCACCGGCGGCGGCGGTTTGCTCCGGGTCTGTGCCATTGTCTTTGCCGCCCTTGCCCTGTTCTTCTGGTGGCGTGGCGTCAAGGGCGCTGCCATCCACGGCAATCCCCGTCCCCTGCCCCCCGACGGTGTCAACCCCGGCGATCTGCCCTATCTGCTGGCAGGAGGCAAGGCTGATTTCAATATGCTGGTGAGCCATTGGGCCACCCTGGGTTATCTTTCTTTCTATGTGAACAAGGCCGGTCATGTGGTGCTCCGCCGCCGGATGCTCATGGGCAATGAGCGGAGAAAATTCGAACAGCGGCTCTTTGACCTGCTCTTTGGAGAAGGCGATATCTGCGACGGTGCCAGCGTCCGCTACCAGAAGGTAGGCCGGAAGGCACAGGAGGTCATTCCCCGTTACTGGAACCGGCGGCTCTTCGACAAGTCCGGTATGTCCCCCTCTTTGGTGCGTGGGCTTGCCCACATCGCCTGCGGTTTTGCCACCGCTGCCGCCATGGATGCCGTAGCACCTGCCAAAGTCCACGGGCTGTTCATTCTCCTTGGTCTGGTGACCGGCTGCGTGCTGAGTATGATCCTGCGGGGCGCTTTCGGCAGCTTCTATCTCAGCGACTGGGTCAAAACCGGTCTGGGTGCCGGCTGCGGACTGCTGATGCTGATTTTGGGCGGTCTGGGTGATGCCACGGTCATTATGGCGCCTGTGGTCCTTGTCTCTGCCTTCCTTGCATGGCGTACGGTACACGGCGGTCGCCCCAGTGCCTACGGACAGGAGGTCCTGAACCAGACTCTCGGGTTCCGCAAATTCCTGAAAACCGCCAACGAAACACATCTGCTGCAAATGCTCCAGCGTGATCCTCAGTATTTTTACAAAATGCTGCCTTATGCGCAGGCCATGGGTCTTGGCAACAGCTTTGTCAATGCCTTCCATGATGTCCGTCTGGAGACCTGCCAGTGGTATGAGTCCGCCAGAGGCGTGCCTGCCAATGCAGACGCCTTCTACGACCGGTATCTGGATGCACTGGATATGCTGAATATTTCCATTGAACGATAAAGAATTCTGTCTCTCCCTCAGTCAGCCTTGAGGCTGACAGCTCCCTCATCAGAGGGAGCCTTGATGCATACAAAAAACGACCTGTGAATCCACAGGTCGTTTTTTATTCTTACAGAATCTGACCGAATTCTACAGGCTCGTTGTTGGGACCCAGAACCTTGAAGAACCGGAAGCCTTTTTCCCAGAAGGGCAGGAACTGGATGTCCTCCGTCATGGGAGTCAGACCGGCAGCCTTGACGGCTTCAAAGGCAGCCTCCACATCATCCACATCCAGAGCCACATGGTCGATGGCACCGTCGAAGCCCTTGGCGCAAGGACCGGCTTTGCTCTCATAGGTCTCAATGACCATATTCTTCAGCTTCAGAAAGGCCACCTTGTCAGAGGGGATATCCTCCCGGCGGACCACTTCAAAACCCAGTTTCTCATAAAAGGCAATGGTCTTTTCAATATCATTGGTAGGCAGACCCAGATGCTGAAAACCGTTGATATGGGCAGCAATAGCGTTCATAGTCAGCACTCCTTTAATTTTTGATAATTCCATTATAACGCAGAAAAAGAAAGAATCAAGGTGTATTTCCACCTCTCAGTCACGGCTGCGCCGTGCCAGCTCCCCTCAAGGGGAGCCTAAAAAAGAGGTCAGGCAAATGCCTGACCTCTTTGCTGTTTCAATTACTGGTTGCCTTCCATTTCCTTGAGGGCATCCTTGCGGGACAGGTTGACACGACCCTTTTCGTCGATCTCCATGACCTTGACCCAGGTCATATCGCCGATGTTCAGGACATCTTCCACCTTTTCCACACGGCGGTTCTCCAGCTTGGAGATGTGAACCAGTCCGTCCTTGCCGGGAGCCAGTTCCACAAATGCGCCGATGGGCAGGATGCGGACGACCTTGCCGAAGTACAGCTTGCCAACTTCGGGAACGAAGCAGATGTCATCGATCATCTTCTTGGCAGCGTAGGCAGCAGCGGAGTCCACAGCGGAGATGAACACGGAACCGTCGTCCTCGATATCCACCTTGGCACCGGTATCGGCGCAGATCTTCTGGATGGTCTTGCCGCCGGAGCCGATGACTTCACGGATCTTGTCGGGATCGATCTTCAGAGAGATCATTTTGGGAGCGAACTCGCTGACCTCGGCACGAGGCTCGGCGATACAGGGCAGCATGACTTCGCTGAGGATCTCCAGACGGGCCTTGCGGCAGCGCTCTAGAGCATCGGCAACGATTTCCATGGTCAGACCCTTGTTCTTCAGGTCCATCTGGATGGCGGTGATACCTTCGGTAGTACCGGCGACCTTAAAGTCCATTTCGCCGTGGAAGTCTTCCACGCCCTGAATGTCGGTGAAGGTTCTCCATACACCGGTCTCCTGATCGGTGATCAGACCGCAGGAAATGCCGGCG
The DNA here is from genome assembly GCA_045580485.1 of Candidatus Avilachnospira sp. Taxonomy (GTDB): domain Bacteria; phylum Bacillota; class Clostridia; order Oscillospirales; family Oscillospiraceae; genus Avoscillospira. The sequence goes on from JAZNNW010000119.1 coordinate 13,596, forward strand.
ACGGGACGCCTGGTGGGCACGCCTGCGTCCATCAGAGCCAGAGTGGAGCCACAGATGGAGCCCTGAGAGGTGGAGCCGTTGGAGGACAGAACCTCGGAGACCACACGGATGGAGTAGGGGAACTCTTCCACGGAGGGGATCACGGGCAGCAGGGCCTTTTCAGCCAGTGCGCCATGACCGATCTCACGGCGGGAAGTGGAGCGGGCAGCTCTGGCTTCGCCGGTGGAGAAGGAGGGGAAGTTGTAGTGATGGATATAACGCTTGCCTTCCTCAGCATAGATGGTATCCAGCTTCTGGGCAGCGGACAGGGTGTTCAGGGTGCAGATGGACAGGACCTGAGTCTGACCGCGGGAGAACAGGCCGGAGCCGTGGACTCTGGGCAGGATGCCGACTTCGGCATCCAGAGGACGGATCTCGTCCATGCCACGGCCGTCCACACGCTTGCCTTCCAGCAGCCACTTCTTGACGACCTTCTTCTGCATCTTGTACAGGCAGACTTCGATATGAGTTTCGAAATCCTCGTACTTCTCGGCGAACTTCTCAGCGAAGTCCATACGAGCAGCGGTCAGACGCTCTTCACGGACATTCTTGTCGTCGGTATCCAGAGCGTACTCGATCTGACCCAGACCGTA
>JAZNNW010000120.1:0-12384 GCA_045580485.1 Candidatus Avilachnospira sp.
ATTTTGGCTAGGAGCGGAGTACCCACAGGAGCCGGGATGCCGAAGGCGAAGCCTGCAGCCGCTACTACTACACCTACACCGCCAAGGCCGGTCTGGGTCATCTGATCCACACCTATGAGGAAAACGGCAATCCCATCCCCACCTTCCAGGGTGAGCCTCGCCGCATGGCTGTTCCCAGCGATATCGATGCCTTTACCAAGGAGATCTGGGAAAACCTCAATGAAAGCAACAAGATTTCTCTCTATGTTCGTTACATGGACCCCGTCACCGGCGAATGTGAGAGCCGTATGATCAATAAGCATCAGAAAGGTTGATAAATATGAAGGAATTTGAACTGAAGTATGGCTGCAACCCCAATCAGAAGCCTGCAAAACTCTATATGCACGACGGCAGCGAGCTGCCCTTTACCATTCTCAACGGCCGTCCCGGCTACATCAACTTTATGGATGCACTGAACTCCTGGCAGCTGGTCAAGGAGCTGAAAGAAGCCACCGGTATGGCCTGTGCCACCTCCTTCAAGCATGTCTCCCCCACCTCCGCCGCTGTGGGTAAGCCTCTGGATGCCGATTTGAAGAAGGCCTGCTTTGTGGACGACATCCCCGATCTGGACAGCAATCCTCTGGCCTGCGCTTATGCCCGTGCCCGTGGTACCGACCGTATGTGCTCCTTTGGCGACTGGGTGGCTCTGTCCGACACCTGCGATGCGCTGACTGCATCCCTCATTGCCCGTGAAGTTTCCGACGGCGTTATCGCCCCCGGTTACACCGACGAAGCTCTGGAGATTCTCAAGACCAAGCGCAAGGGCAGCTACAATGTGGTGGCTATTGATCCTAACTATGTTCCCGCCGAAGCCGAAAACAAGCAGGTCTACGGCATCACCTTCCAGCAGGGCCGCAACAACTTTAAGATCGGCGAGGAACTGCTGCAGAACATTGTCACTGATAACAAAGAACTGCCTGAAAGCGCCAAGATCGATCTGATCGTTGCCCTCATTACTTTGAAGTACACCCAGTCCAACTCCGTTTGCTATGCAGTGGACGGTCAGGCCATCGGTGTCGGTGCCGGTCAGCAGAGCCGTATCCACTGCACCCGCCTGGCAGGCTCCAAGGCCGATACCTGGTTCCTCCGTCAGCATCCCAAGACCCTGGCACTGCCCTTCCGGGATGATTTGGGCCGCCCCAACCGGGACAATGTCATTGACGGCTACATCAACGGCAACGAAGAAGATGTCTGCGCCGACGGCATTTGGCAGAATTACTTTACCAAGCAGCCTGAGCGTCTGACCGAAGAAGACAAGAAGGCTTGGCTGGCCTCCCGTCAGAATGTGGCTCTCGGCTCCGATGCCTTCTTCCCCTTCTCCGACAACATCAAGCGTGCGGCTGCTTCCGGCGTCAAGTACATTGCTGAACCCGGCGGCTCCATCCGCGATGATCTGGTCATCGAGGAGTGCAACAACCGGGGCATCACCATGGCCTTCACCGGCATGAGACTGTTCCATCACTAATTTGACACAAGAAACCCTCAGAACCTTGGTTCTGAGGGTTTTTCTTTTAGCCGTGATTATAAATCCGTTTTTCCAGTGCGAAGATTCTCTGAGAGAAGCCGCCCACAGGGGTTTTATCCAGATTTTCCCGGTATATCTCCATTTTGGCATCGATATTATCGATGTAGCAGAGCAATTCTGCCTCGGCGCACTGAGGTACTACCGCCGCACCGAACTCCGGCTGACCGTGATGAGACAGGATCATGTGCTGCAAAAGCATGGCTTTTTCTTCGGGAACACCCAGCAGCGTACAGACCTCGGCTGCCTCCTGAGCACCCATGACCAGATGTCCGATGAGCTGACCTCTGGCAGAATATTCGGTAACGATACCCAACTGAGAGGTGACGAACTCTTCCATTTTGGAAAAATCGTGGAGCAGGGTACCTGCCAGCAGCAGATCCCGATCAATGACGGACACATAGTGAGCAGAAAGGAAGTCTGCCAGGACCATCATATCATGGGTATGCATCAGCAGACCGCCCACGAAGCCATGGTGGACGCTCTTTGCCGCAGGCAGCTTACAAAAGCCCTGTCCGTGACGGCGGAGGAACTCCATACAGACCTTTTTATAATCCTCGTCTGCCATGGATGCCACCAGTTTTTCAATATCCTCATAGGCTACATCCCGATCCAGAGGGGCAACGGGAACCAGATCGGCAAGATCATAGTCATCCTGCTCCGTGGCAAGGCGAATCCGTTCCACCTTGATCTGAGGCATGCCCTTGAACTCCTGAAACACGCCCTGGACCTTGACCACCTTGCCGTCATCGGCAGGACCAAGGGGACCGGGATAGTCCCAGACCTTACATTCCACCGTGTCAGAGGCATCTGCCAGCGCAGCAGCCAGATAGGGCTTGCCGGAGTTGGTCAGCTTATTGGATACATTTTTCAAAATATAAAAGCCGGTAAAGCTGTCGTTATAATTCAGATCTTCCAGTCTCATAGTAACCTCGCACAATTTTAGAGTGGATTTATTATACAATAAATCTCTGCCAATCTCAATCTTTCTATGATACAATGGTAAAAAAAGGAGGGATTTTATGAAGACATTGTTCCGCGGCGGCACAGTCGTCTCCGGCGGCGGCACCGCCAAACTGGATGTTTTAGTGGAAAATGAGACCATTGCAGCGGTGGGAGAGAACCTCTCCTGTGATGATGCAAAGGTCATTGACATCACGGGAAAGCTCCTGTTCCCCGGCTTTATTGACGGTCACACCCACTTTGATCTGGATGTGTGCAACACCACCACTGCTGATGATTTTGCCTCCGGCACCAGAGCCGCCATCCGAGGCGGTACGACCCTCATCATTGATTTTGCCTGCCCCAACAAGGGGGAGACTTTGCAGTATGGGTTGGTGCTGTGGCACAAAAAGGCTGACGGAAAGTCCTCCTGCGACTACGGCTTCCACATGACCATCGATGACTGGAACGAGACCATCAAAGCAGAAATTCCTGATATGGTCAAAGCCGGTATTCCCTCTTTCAAGATGTATATGACCTACCCTGCCATGATGATCGGCGACAGGGATATGTTCTGCGCTTTGCAGGAGCTGGGAAAGCACGGCTGCATTGCCGGCGTCCACTGTGAAAACTCCGGTGTCATCGATGCCCTTATCGCACAGGCAAAGGAAGCAGGTGCCCTCTCCCCTGCCAGTCATCCTGCCACCCGTCCCAATGCCTTGGAGGCAGAGGCTGTGGCAAGCCTTTTACGGATGGCACAGGTAGCGGATGTACCTGTCATCATCGTACATCTTTCCACCAAAGAGGCCCTGGAGGAAGTACGGATCGCCCGTGCCAGAGGGCAGAAGGTCTATGTCGAAAGCTGCCCCCACTACCTGCTTCTGGATGAAAGCTGCTACAAGCAGGAAAATTACAGAGAAGCCGCCAAGAATATTTGTGCACCCCCTCTGCGTACCAAAGCCGATCAGGATGCCATCTGGCAGGCCTTGACCGACGGGACGGTGCAGACCATTGCCACGGACCATTGCAGCTTTACCCTTGCCCAGAAGGATGCAGGCAAGGACGACTTCACCAAGATCCCCGGCGGCTTGCCCGGTGTGGAGACCAGAGGTATCCTCCTTTGGTCGGAAGGCGTTGTCAAGGGTAAAATCACCGAAAGTCAGATGTGCCGGCTCCTTTCGGAGAATGCCGCAAAGCTCTACGGTGTCTATCCTCAAAAGGGTGTCATTGCCCCCGGCAGCGATGCAGACTTGGTCATTCTCGATCCCGATACAGTCGGCACACTGACGGCTGAAGGACACGGCTCCAAAGCAGACTATTGTCCCTATGAAGGCTGGCAGACCTCCGGTGTCATCGAACAGGTGTATCTCAGAGGTCAGCTTGCCGTGGACAAGGGTGAGATTCTCACTGATCCTGTGGGAAAATATGTACCGAGAAAGACAAATTGACAAAAAAATCCTCCGGCTCAGCCGGAGGACTTTTTTACTTTTCTTATTCGTACAGAGGATACTTGTCGGTCAGGGCAATGACTTCACGCTTAATTTCTTCTTCATCATGCTGGAAGTCCTTGGCGGCCTTGCAGATCAGTTCACCGATTTTCTTCATGTCCTCGGTATTCATGCCACGGGTAGTGACAGCGGGAGTGCCAATACGGACGCCGCTGGTATAGGCCGGCTTCTGGGGGTCATTGGGGATGGCGTTCTTATTGACAGTGATATGAACCTCGTCCAGACGGGTCTCCAGCTCCTTGCCGGTGATACCCAGGCTGCGCAGGTCAGCAACCATCAGATGGTTGTCGGTACCGCCGGTGACCAGATCCATGCCGTTGGCCATAAGGCTCTCAGCCAGAGCAGCGGCATTGTCCACGATGTTCTTGGCATACTGCTTGAACTCGGGAGTGTTGGCTTCCTTGAGGCAGACAGCCTTGGAGGCGATGACATGCATCAGAGGACCGCCCTGGGTGCCGGGGAACACGCCGGAGTTGAGCTTCTTGGCATATTCTTCGTTATTGGTCAAAATCAGGCCGCCGCGTGGGCCTCTCAGAGATTTGTGAGTGGTGGTGGTGACCACATCGGCATAGGGCATGGGGCTCATGTGAACGCCACCTGCAACCAGACCGGCAATGTGAGCCATATCCACCATGAACAGAGCGCCATAGCGGTGAGCGATTTCACCCATGACCTTGAAGTCGATGGCACGGGGATAGGAAGATGCACCGGCAACCAGCATCTTGGGCTGATTCTTCTTGACCATATCTTCCACATAGTCGTAATCCAGCAGGCCGGTGGTGGGATTGACGCCGTAGCCGATGGAGTTATAGTATTTACCGGACATATTGACGGGAGCACCGTGGGTCAGATGACCGCCGCAGGCCAGGTTCATACCCACCAGGGTATCACCGGGCTGCAGGAGTGCTGCATAGACAGCCAGATTGGCCTGTGCGCCGGAGTGAGGCTGCACATTGGCATACTCTGCACCGAACAGATCCTTGGCTCTCTGGATGCAGATACGCTCGATATCATCCACATGGACACAGCCGCCGTAGTAGCGCTTGCCGGGCAGACCCTCTGCATATTTGTTGGTGAGAATGGTGCCCATAGCTGCAATGACCGCAGGAGAAGCAATGTTCTCAGAGGCGATCAGTTCGATGTTACGGCGCTGACGGTGCAGCTCATCGAACATCAGGTCAGCGATCTCCTTGTCATAGTCCTTCAGAAAGCAGATGGTGTGAGCGTTGTTCTTATACATGATACAGTCCTCATTTCTGTTGATTTACAAAATAAAAAGCCCCGTGCAAACTCTGCCGGGACACACATTTTCCCAAAAAGGGAATTTGCTCTGTCCTTTTGCCTGAGAGATTCGGCTTTCGCCTTGCACCTTCGGCACCCATTTCCGGGATTCTCCAGAGTTTCCTATTCCGGCAGTCACCTTGGTTTCTGCCGAAAATCAAAGGATTTTTTCAATTATACATTTATTATATCCGTTTTTCTATGATTGTCAATCGTTCGTCAGGAAAATACACAACTTTGGCAGTTTCGCACAGTTTTTACAGTGGTATTGTTCCGTATCCTTGGTAAAAGGGACGCCCATAGGCGTCCCTTTTCTTTTATACCAACGGCAGGATGATCTCTGCTTTGAAGAAATCGCCGTCTACGGTCAGTTCGAACCGTCCCTTTTGCAGGGTCACAAGGCTTCTGGCAATATTCAGACCCAGTCCGCTGCCCTCTGTGTGACGGGAGCTGTCTCCACGGACAAACCGCTCCATCAGCTCTTCCGCATCCATGTTGAGAGGTTCTCTGGAAATATTCTTCACAGCCAGTACCGCCTGAGTTCCATCCCGTCTGCCGGAAACATAGACACGGGTTCCTGCCATGGCATACTTGATGACATTGTTCAGAAGATTATCCAGCACACGCCACAGGAGCTTCCCGTCTGCCATGACTGTCAGGTCCTCCGGCAGGTCCAAAATCACTTCCAGTTTCCCGGCTTCCAGTCTTTGCCGGTATTCCTCGATGGCCTGGTTGAGCAGCTCCCGGACATTGGTCTCTTCCAGTGTCACTGGCATGTTGCCCGTGGAGGCTTTGGAGGCTTCCACCAGATTTTCCGTCAGCCGCTTCAGACGCTTGGCCTGCCGGTCCAGAACTTCCAGATACTGCACCTGCTCCGCCTCGGAATGGGGCTTCTGCAGCAGATCCACATAGTTGACGATGGAGGTCAGGGGCGTTTTGATATCATGGGAGACATTGGTGATGAGTTCTGTTTTCAGCCGCTCGGATTTCATCTGCTTTTCCACAGCCTTGGTCATACCGCCGGCTATGGCATTGAGATTTTCGCCGTGTTCCTTGAAGTCCCAGTACATATAATGGGTATCGATCTGATGCTCCAGATCGCCATCCGCCATGGCTTTACCGGATTTTTTCAGAATGTTCATCTGACCTGCCAGCCACAGCAGTGCCAGAAGAAGGAACAAATTGAAGAAAAGCAGAAAGAAGATAGGAATTACCGCATAATAGGCATTGACCAGCCAGATAAACAGCACCAGCTCCACAAAGAACACACCCAAGACCAAGGCAGCAGCTCTGGGTACCATGCCGATGGAGCGGAAGCCTTTGACAGCGATCATCCACAAGCCCTTGGTTTTTCTTCCAAGCCAGCAAAGCATCCGCCAGCAGAAGCGAAGGATATAGAAGCTCAGAGTGGAACGAATGAAGCAATGCAGCTTCAACCGCAGGATGAAGGTCAGCAGCAACTCCACTAAGAACAGACCGCAGGCGGCTGCACCGGCGCCGCAAAGGCTCACCGCCAAATAGAATTGCTGTATGGTGAGATGACTGATTCGCATATCCGCAAGCAGAACAATACACCCAACAAAGCCAAAGAAAGCCAGCACACCAACACCGAGGAGAATTTCAAAGGGAATCTTCTCCACAAAGGTGCCCTGCAGTTTCTCTTTCCCCGGTCTTCTGCCAGTCTGGATACAGAGGAAGATGACCGCTGCCAGCAGACCCACGACACACAAGCCAAAAATCACAGGAGTGCGGCTGCTCCACCATTGAAATTCCAGATAGATCCGATAGGCCTGACCGATATAATCATCGTAATACCGATGGAGATTCTGGGGCAGCAAAAAGAGTACCTGATAAGATGTTCCTTCGATCATCGCCTGGGCATCCTCAGCAGAATACCAGTTGCCGTCATTGCGGAAGCTGTTGCTGCCCTGCCACAGATTTCCACTGGCATCCAAGCCAAAGTAATAATCGCAGACATAGACATTTTCCAGAGGCGTATCAAAATCACCCAGACGCATATTGTAGTTGTATTCATAGAGGAAAGCATTGTCCTTCATATTCTTCGGGACTTTGATGTACATACCCTCTGTATAGCTTTCAACCACTTCGCCGGTGGCTTCATCCAGAATGATAAACCGCAGATCGGAGCCTTCCAGCAGCCGCTGCCAGTTGGCTTCATCAGACTTTCTGTGATATTGATGGATAATTTCATTGCTATGCCGCCGTACCATTTCCGAACAGTGGTAGGTGGTTTGGAACTTCGTATCTTCATCATAATAGTTTTCGCTGAGGCAATAGCCGGTCACAAAAGCTGATAGGGTGCCGAAGGCAATGCACACCGCTATCAGCAGCCATGCCAGCAGCTTATAGCCCCAAGCGCTGGATCTGTATTTCATAAGCAACCTCTTTTCTGAAATCAAAGCTCTCTGCCCGTTTGGGCAAACTTATAGCCCTGTCCCCAGACTACCTTTATGTACCGGGGATTGGATGGGTCGATCTCAATTTTTTCCCGCAGGTGGCGGATATGGACGGCTACGGCACTTTCGGAGCCGGTGCCGGTCTCGTTCCAGACCGCCTGATAGATCTGGGCAGAGGAAAAGACCTTTCCGGGATTCTGCATGAGATGCCGCAGAATGTTATATTCGCTGGGGGTCAGATAGACCGGTTCTCCATCCACGGTGACAGACTTGGCAGGATCATCCAATGTTACCGCACCGATGGTGATCACATCTGGCGCACTGTTCTGACTGCCCAGCATGGTATACCGACGCAGTTGGGAGCGCACCCGCGCTAGTACCTCCACCGGTTCAAAGGGCTTGGTGATATAATCATCGGCACCTACATTGAGACCCAGTATTTTATCGGAAGTCTCACTTTTCGCCGTCAGCAGGATGATGGGCACATTGCTGTGGGCACGGACAGCTGCTGTTGCCGCAATACCATCCATCTCCGGCATCATGATATCCATGAGGATCAGCTGGATATTTTCCCTTTGGACGATCTCCAGAGCCTCTTTTCCCGTATAAGCTGCAAAAAGCCGATAGTTCTCTGAGGACAGGTAGATTTTCAAGGCTGCGACGATGTCGCGATCATCATCACATATCAGGACATTGTACAATTCTCTCACCTCTTGGCTCTATTGTAGCAAAAGTAATTTTAAGATAAAAGAGGGTGAATTCTTAAGAAATGTTAAAGAAATGCCGGGGTTCGCAACCCCGGCATTTTCAAATCTGTTTTTACTTCTTCAGCTTCTGGTCCACGGTCTCCTTCAGCATGGCTTCAAAAGCCTCGAAGGACATGGCACCCAGATCGCCGTCCACACGGTTGGTGGGAGAAACAGTGCCGTTCTCCATGTCACGGTCGCCGACGACCACCATGTAGGGGACTTTCTCCAGTCTGGATTCACGGAGCTTCTTGCCAACCTTCTCATTGCGGAAGTCAACTTCTGTACGGAAGCCCTGCATATTCAGCTTGCGGGACATCTCTGCGCAGTAGTCGAAAGCACGGTCGGTGACAGGCAGGAAACGAACCTGCTCAGGTGCCATCCAAGTGGGCAATGCACCGGCGTAACGCTCGATCAGATAGGCCAGAGTACGCTCGTAGCAGCCCAGAGAAGTTCTGTGGATGATATAAGGCAGAGCCTTTTCGCCGTTCTCATCGATATAGTACATGCCGAACTTCTCAGCCAGCAGCATATCGATCTGAATGGTGACGATGGTATCTTCCTTGCCAAAGACATTCTTATACTGGATATCCAGCTTGGGGCCGTAGAAAGCAGCTTCGTCGATACCAATTTCATATTCCACGCCCAGATCGTCGAGAATCTTGCCCATAGCTTCCTGAGCAGCATTCCACTGTTCGGCAGTGCCTTCATACTTGGCGGTGTTGTTGGGGTCCCACTGGGAGAAACGGAAGGAGCAGTTCTCCAGCATGCCAACTGTATCCAGGCAATACTTTGCCAGATCCAGACAGCCCTTGAATTCCTCTGCCAGCTGATCGGGACGGAGGACCAGGTGACCTTCGGAAATGGTAAACTGGCGGACACGGATCAGACCGTGCATCTCGCCGGAATCCTCATTGCGGAACAGGGTGGAAGTCTCACCCAGACGCATGGGCAGATCACGGTAGGAACGCTGACGGTTCAGATAGACCTGATACTGGAAGGGGCAGGTCATAGGACGGAGGGCGAAGCACTCCTTAGTCTCATCGGTGGGATCGCCCAGAACGAACATGCCGTCCAGATAATGATCCCAGTGACCGGAGATCTTATACAGATCGCTCTTGGCCATGAGAGGAGTCTTGGTCAGCAGATAGCCACGCTTCTGCTCTTCATCTTCCACCCAGCGCTGGAGGGTCTGGACGGTTCTTGCGCCCTTGGGGAGCAGGATAGGCAGACCCTGACCAACACAGTCAACCGTGGTGAAGTATTCCAGTTCACGGCCCAGCTTGTTGTGGTCACGCTTCAGCGCTTCTTCTCTCTCAGCGATGTAGGCATCCAGTTCTTCCTTCTTGGGGAAGGCCACGCCGTAGATACGCTGGAGCATCTTGCGGTTGGAATCGCCACGCCAGTAAGCACCGGTGCAGGAAGTCAGCTTGATGGCATTGCCCTTGATGCGACCGGTGGAGTCCAGATGAGGACCGGCGCACAGGTCCACAAAATCACCCTGCTGATAGAAAGAGATGACAGCATCCTCAGGCAGATCGTTGATCAGCTCCACCTTGTAAGGCTCAGCCTTGTCTTCCATAAACTTAATGGCCTCGGCTCTGGGCAGTTCAAAGCGCTCCAGCTTCAGCTTTTCCTTGCAGATCTTCCGCATTTCGGCTTCCAGATTTTCCAGATCTTCCTGGGTGAAGCTCTCAGCGCTGTCGAAGTCGTAGTAGAAGCCGTTTTCAATGGCAGGACCGATGGCCAGCTTCACATCGGGACGCAGGCGCTTGACGGCCTGTGCCAGCACATGGGAGCAGGTATGCCAATAGGTCTTGCGGTACTGCTCGTTTTCAAAGGTGTACAGATTTTCTTCGCTCATGGTAGTTGCCTCCTTGTTTTGTTGGGGCAGAATAGATAAATCCCACCCCTGAAAATTCAGGGGTGGGATACAATTCCAATGTATTCCACGGTTCCACCCTGCTTGCAGCCGAAGCTGCCGCTCGTAGCCTCTGTAACGGGAGGACCCGTCGCTTCTTATTTCGAAGCGCAGCTCGGAAGTGGTAGGATCTGTCACCTTTGGCAAGCGTTCTTTCAGCCTATGAAACGCCCTCTCTGAACCGGTATGACAGTCCCGTTTCTTCGTCTTTGCCCTTTTTCCTATGAGAATATACCATGTTTTTCGGCGGTTGTCAAATAGTTTTCAAATTATGACATTATGTGAACCAATTTGTAACTATTTTCAACATATTGTGTGCAAAAACCGCCGAAAATACGCAGATATGGTGTGGTTTCCCATAATGTGCCATTATCTGTAAACTTCAAAAAAGTTGTCGAAATGTAGGAAATTTCACCTAGGGCTTGACTTTTTTTAATTATTTGTTATAATGGCAATTGCTACCAGTATATCCTGACGCAAATTACATTTTGTAACTATTTGAAATCTTTTCTTGTCCCACACCAAGATCACAGGAAAGGAGGTCCTCTGATGCGCACCATCAAACATATCGTTACGGCGAAAACCCGGCAGATGATCGCTGTCCGTTGGGTGGCTCTGGCCATTCTGCTGTCCAGCATTTTCCTCATTCTGACGCTGCCCGCTTTCGCTCAGACCAAGTATGTCATCACCGACGGCGACAATGTCATTGTCTGCCTGTCCAACAGCTCTGATCCCCAGGTCGTCATCAAAGAGGCCGGCCTGGAACTGGGTGAATCAGACACTTATACAACGCAGCTGAGCAACGGCGCTACCCAGATTTTGATCAATCGTGTCCAGATGATCTCTGTCCACGAGCGAGGTCAGGTCTATGTGGTCGGTTCCTACGGCGGCACTGTTTCCGATGTTCTGGCTTCCCTGGACATCACCCTCTCCCCTTCCGATGTGCTCTCCTGCGGTCTGGATACCCGGACCTATGACGGTATGACCATTTCCATCACCCGTGTTACCCACGAGCTGCTGGAGTATGAAGAAGCCATCCCCTACGGCACCCGCACCTTTGAGGATACCTCCCTTGCCCCCGGCGAGGAGGAGATCCTTCTGGAAGGCAAGGACGGTCTCAACCGCTTTACCGCTCAGATCACCTACGAAGACGGCGTGGAAGTGGACCGTGCCATTTTGTCTCAGCAGATGGTCTCTGCTGCGCAGGATGCTATTATCCTCCGCGGTGTGGATCGCTCTGTTATGGATCAGACCTTTACCAATGTGGATGATTACACCGTTTCCAACAGCTGGTATCGCTATACGCCTCCCACAGAAGAAGAACTGGCATCCAATACGGAAGAGAAGCTGGTTCCCGGCACCAAGCTGAGCTATCACGAGGCCGTGAAGTTCAGAGCCACTGCCTACACCTGCAACAGTCCCAATTACGCAGGTGACCGGCGAACCTTCACCGGTACTGCCGCACGGGTGGGTGCCATTGCTGTTGACCCCAAGGTCATTCCTCTGGGCACCAGAATGTACATCGCCTCTGCCGATGGCGAATACATCTACGGCTACTGTGTGGCCGAAGACACCGGCGGGCTTATCAAGGGCAATCTCGTGGATCTGTATTACGACACCCACGAAGCCTGCATGGAGTTTGGACGCAGAGACATCATCATCTATTTCCTTGACTGACAGGAATGCCCCGGACTTTTCGGTTCGGGGCATTATTTATGCTACAACCAGCTGATCGTGTTCTACTTTGACTGTCAGCTCTGTGCCAGGGAGAATATCGCCCTTGAGAATTCGCTTGGCGATGAGAGTCTCCACTGTCCGCTGGACATAGCGGCGCAGAGGTCTTGCACCGTACTGAGGGTCATAGGCAGCTTCGATGATAAAGGCCTTGGCTTCGGCTGTCAGACGGCAGGAAAGCTGCTTCTGCGCCAGCCGGCTGTTGAGATCTGCCAGCTGCAGATCGATGATACCGGTGATGTTTTCTCTGGTCAGAGGCTTATAGAACACTGTT
>JAZNNW010000121.1:0-17272 GCA_045580485.1 Candidatus Avilachnospira sp.
GTGAGCCAAGGTGTTGTGTGATGAAATTGTCTTCCTAAGACCGCTTGGCCTCCGACTTGACGGTCATGGGGCAATCCAAAGCTGTCTCCACCGCCGCCCAGATTCGCATGGCGGTGGGCATCGCCAGAAACATGCCGCTGCCCTTGTCCTTTAGCTGCAGACCCACCTTTTCCGGCTCATCATCACAGATGATCCTTCCCTGCTCCATGACCACCACTCTTGTGGCAAAAGGAAAGGCCTCTTCCAGACGATGCTCCGTAAGGATAATGGTCGTTCCCAATTCCCGGTTGATCTTACCAAGAAGTGCCAGAAAGTCTGCAGCGGCAATGGGGTCTAACTGAGCGGTCGGTTCATCCAGTACCAGCACGCCCGGCTGCATAGCCATAACAGAAGCAAGGCTCAGAAGCTGCTTCTGTCCGCCGGAGAGTTCCGTGACATTCTTATAAAACCAGTTTTCAATACCAAAGAAGGCGGCGATCTCTGCCACTCTGCGGCGGATGGTGGGCGTATCATAGCCAAGACTTTCCAATCCGAAGGCCAATTCGTGCCAGACCTTATCGGTGACCACCTGATTTTCCGGGGATTGGAGCACATAGCCGATTTCCTGTGCCTGTTCTCTCTGGGAAATTTCTGAGAGTTTTCTGCCTTGATAGGTAATTTCACCCTCCAATCGACCATGAGGAGCCAGACAGGTCTTTAGATGCCGCAAAAGGGTAGATTTGCCGCAGCCGGAAGGACCGCAGAGAATGAGGAAATCTCCCTGCTGTACGGTGAAAGACACATCCTGTAGAGCCTTTTTCTCACTTTCCGGGTAAGAAAAACTTACAGACTGGAATGAATAGCTTTCCATGTTCTATCCTCCTCCCTATTGAGCACCACAGGCATGATACACATTGCAAAATAAACAAGCTGAAAGCTCAATGTTACCCCATTGGCATCCACACAGCGAATACTGGGAAAATACCGAAATCCAAAGGCATTGGACATGGTTCCCGTCAGCAGATACATGCCACAAAAAAGCAGATATACCATGGCGGTTTTATCCCGGTCATCAAAGCGATAGAGGGAAAAAGCTGTACGGCCTTTCAGTCCATAACCCCGGCTCTTCATACTGTCTGCCGTTTCAATGGCATTCTCCAAGGCCCATGTGACCATAATGGACATGACCGTAACGGCGATTTTCGTCCGCTGCCACAGACTGCCTTGGGAAATGTCTCTGCCGATCATCTTCTGTGCTTCTATGACCGTCCCCATCTGGCTTTTGAATTTGGGGATAAATCGCAGGGTCATGCTCAAAACCAGAGAAAGTGCCGGAATGACTCTGCCGAAAAGATAAATAAACTTATCGGAAGTCATGACCCGATTGAAGCTCATAAACCAAATCATAACGGAAGCCAGCATGCTACCTGCCGAAAGGCCATAGAGGATGCTTTCCAAGGTCAAAGGATTGCCTGTGGGAAAATAGCACAGAATCGTCACGCCTTCGTGACTGAAAGCCGGATTAAAGAAAGCCGTCAGCACCATCACAGGCAGGCAGAATTTGAAGCAGAAACCAACTGCCTTCCCCCCCTGCACTTGAATGGCATAGGCACAGGCACAGACGAGAGAGATCGTCTGTGCCAGAGGGTGCCGCAGGACCATGGTAAAGCCGATGGTCAGAAGAAAATACAGGAAATTCACCAGTGGGTGATATTTGGCAAAACTGTCATGCATATTAACCACCTAAAACATTGGCACCGCCGATATCCTTGCCCAGATCGCAGGTATATCGCCATTCCACCCGGTCGCCGTCTGCCAGTTGATACCGGGAGCAGCCATAGTTGGGATACCAGCCGTTGACCCGGTACATCCAGCCGGACAGGCTGCCGCAGTCAAATTCATAGAGATTGTGGATACCTTCGATGTAAGCGCTGTTGTAGATGGGCGTCCAGGAAGATTCCAGATGGATGCCCTTGTCTCTGCACAGTCGCTGCAGTACATCGAAGACAGACTCGCCTTCGCTGAAAGTGACGGTGGTCGTGGACAAAATCGTACCGCCGGAAGGCACCATTTCCAGTTTGTCCGGTTCCAGCTGATCCAGATTGTTGAGAATGGTGGAACATTCAATGGAGAAGGTACAGCGGAGGGTCTTGGAGGTATCCACAGTCTGATCTTCCGGCTCTACCGGCATGGGTTTGCCCACAGGGATCGGATCGGTCAGATATTCATCCTTGCCGCTTTGAGAGCCATCGGAATAGACACGGTCAGAGGAACTGCTTGAAGAGGATGTATAGGAATCGTCCACTTTGGCTGTTTCTTCCGTCTTTTCTGTCTGTGTAGTCGCCTGCGTATAGGTCCTGTCATCGGAATCCGGCACTTCAGACAGATAGCTTTCCGATGTGTTCTGTTGGGATACAACCGTATTTACCTCTACTTTGGCCTCTTCCGGCAGAGCATCAGCTCGGACGATCATCTTTTGCACAGAGCCATTCAGGGACAGATTTAGAACCGTCTGCTTGGTACCGGTCAGAGATACGGAAGCAATGGCCTTATCGCCATCATAGGCCGTCGCCGTCTGTACCTGCCAAAGCTCATCCAGCTTCACGGACAGCAGCGCAGAAAAACCGAAGGGCCGTTCTGCAGAAAGCGAAATCGCCACTTCCCCATCGGACTTTTCCACAGTTACAAGGAAGTTGGTATCGGCAGGTGCGGAAATATCGCTGCCAAAGACTGTCCATTCATAGGTAAGGCCGTTAGACTGGCCGGTAAAAGTACCGATGGCACTCTCCTTCTGCATCTGTGTCAGAATGTTCTCACTGATGATTCCATCCTGCGGAATGGCAATGGCATCCTGCAGATCCACTTTTTCAAAGCTGCCGCAGGCTGTGCACAACAGCATCAGCATAACAGCCAATATCAGGCAAATAACTCTTTTCATGTTCATTCTCCCGTAACGATCTTGCCGTTTCTGGTCTTGAGGGTATCGGTGGTCATGGCAAGGCTCTGGCTCTCGTCGGAAGCGGCAAAGACTGCATCTTCCACCACCAGCTCATAGGCATCTCCCACTCTGGCACTGCCCCTCAGACGAAACCGCAGCCGCAGAAGGACATTGTCCTCTTCTGCCAGCAAGTTCCGATGGAAGGCATATTTACCGCCGGTCATATCCAGATACATAATGTTAATGAGTCCGCTTTCATTGCTTTTTTGCACATTGCAGCTCCAATCCGGCAGCTGTCTGTTTTCCTCACCGGTAATGAACACATTTCCTTCTTCCACACCGAGAAATTCCAGACAGGAAGCATCAAAGGCAATACTCATACTGGCTGCCGGATAAACTGCTTCTCCCAAATCGGAAATCGACACATCCAGTACAAATTCCCCACCTTGAGACAGGCTGATCTTCTGGGGTGTTTCCACTTCCAGCACAGGCTGTCCAAAGGTAATCTCATTGGGAAGCAGCAGAAAATATGCCAGGACGCAGGCCGCCAAAACCACGCAGATACTGACGATCCACGGCCACTTTTTTCGTTTTTTCTTTGGTGCTTCAAATTTTCCTCTCATGGAACTTCTCCTTTACAAAGGAGAGGGCTGAGCCCTCTCCATCTAATTACTGCTTGGTGCTGATGGTTGCAGCTTTGGTCACAACGCCGTAGTCAGAACCATCCACAAAGGCTTCCACAATACCAAGGGCGTCGAAGGTATTGATTCGGCTGTCGCCGTTGACATTGAGGGTCAAAATCTGCAAATCGGAAGGCTCACCGCTCTTGCGGAGCCATGCATCCACGGCTGCCAGTGCATCCTGCGCATTGATCACGCCATCGGCATTGCTGTCACCAAAGGTGATGGTCTCCCCTGCTTCTTCGGAAATGGAGAAGTTTTCTTCCTTCACAAATTCTTCCATCTCGATAGTTGCATCCACCAGTGCCACATAGGTGGAAATACCGGATTTCTCCGAAATCTCTTCACTGTAACGGAACTGCACACCCTCGATCTGACAGGTCAGGGCAGCACCCATTTCGATACCTGTGACAGCAACCGCCACAGCCTTCTTGGTCTTGGGGATCAGATCCACATCGTCACCTTCATAGAGACAGACTGCACTGTAAGAAATACCCTTTACCACGCTGACAGTGCCCTGACTCGATGCCGTATCCACCACAACCATATCGTCAGCTTCCGAAGACCGCTTGGCAGACATACCAGTAATGGCAAAGCCCAGATTGGTTCCGGCCTTGGCATCCCTTGCCTCCATGGAAATGGTCACCAGTTCCGCAGGGCTTTCCGTGCCGCTGATGGAAAGGTCGCTGTAATTGTTTGCATCAAAATAGACCACGCGAAGCTTGCCGGTTTCTACTTCCAGATTGTAAGTCAATTCGCCGCCGGAGAGTCTGCTGCTGGGAGCGATGGCTGTCACACTGACGCCGTTGGGGATTGAAACGATAAAATCAAGGAGCTTATAACCGGCTTCATTTTCCCAACCGGTGACACTGACCACACCGTTGAAGCTGTCGCCCTCGTTGATTTCCGCAGGCAAGCCCAAAGAAGCGGTCATCTTGCCCAGAACAGGTTTTTCGGTAGGCTCATCGGTGGGTTCGTCGGGTGTTGTTGCTACATCAAAGGTCACATCGCTGAAGTCAAACAGGGCTGTGTCATAATTTTGTAAGCGCTCATAGGCCACCAGTGCGTAACAGGCCTGATCCGTACCCATGGCATTACTGCCTGCACCGATGATGTGCTGAAACATAGCTTCCTCCGGCAGATAATGGGCAAGGAGACCGTCCACAACAGAATTACCGTTCTTGATAAAACGGCTATCCGTATCGGGATCAATGCCCCAAGTGCTGCAGGCAACGATGACCCAGGCACAGCTTTCAGCACATTCGCTGCCACCGGATTCGTACCTGCCGTTGTCATGCTGCATGGCAGACAGGCAGGCAAAGGCTTCACTGCAAGCCTCAGCCACTGCCGTCTGATTTCTGTACGGATAAAGGGCTGTCAGAGCCATGCCGGTCACATCGGGATCGGAGGCATAGGTCGTATTCGCCATCAAAGACCAGCCGCCGTCATCATGCTGCAAAGAAAGAATACTGTCCACACACTGCTGACGGATGGTGGTATCGGTGGTGGCATAATTGTTGGAATCCAAAGCAAGCAATGCCCAGATGGTACCGTTAATTCCCTGCTTCTTGATCCATGTAAAATCCTCAAAGGGTGCGATCAGATTGTAATTGCCCACAGAGGTGGCATTCTTGCCAATGGCAGACAGTGCCACGATCAGTCGGGAGTTGTCTGTGGATTTGCTCTTGTGCAGGGCACCGTTCAAATTCACAGAAGCAGCTGTTTCATTTACGGTTTCCACAATGCGGTCATAGTAGTCGGCAAAATAAGTACTGTTCTTTGCATAGTAGCCGCCGCGAGCCAGCGAAAACACCGTCCACTCACCGGCAGTGGTACCAAAAACAGGAGCGGTGACGGTATTTGCCATCTGTGCCATGGTGGCATTGAGAACAGTGCTGACACTCTGGGGCTGACGGGGTACTTCCGTTGCCTTGGCAGTCACCGCCACCTCTGCATAGGCAGGGGCAGAAACGATGGAATCGGGATATTCCATGCCGTAACCGCCATCGCACCACAGATACCATGCACCGGCACTGGGGAAGGTAATTTCCGCACAGCCGCTGCCATCGGTCACAACAGAGCCTGCTGCATTGCCATAGGAAGTGCCGTAATAAACAGTGTAATCAGCTTCGTCAAAGACCATTGCACCGCTGCCCATGCCGGAATAGGATCTGACCAGTTTCACAGGAAGTGCCGTACCTTCCTCTGCTGCATAGTTATGGGTAATGGTTCCGTATTCATCGGCAAAGAAGTGGAAGCCGTAGTTGGAATCCTGGAAAAAATCCCAGCTGGAGAAGCTGGCAATATCCAGATAATCACCGGCTTCCAGCACGATCTGATCGGAGGTTGCACCCCAGCCCTCACCGGCCAGAGGATATTCGCCATTGAGATAATAGTTGAGGTTCTCGTCAAAACCGAAAATGCCGCCCTGGAAGTAGGAGCTGCCCGGTGCGCCGGTAAAGGTCACATCGCTCCAGTCACCGCCGTAGATATTCTCATGGGCATAGATGACCATCTGCAAAGCGGTGACTTCATAGACTCCGTCTCCATCTTCGTCATACCAATACTCACCCAAGCCATAGGAATCCAGATCGATACCGGCAACGGCATCCAGAGATACAGGGATATAGGCAATGGCAGTGCCGAGAGCGCTGTTAACATACTGCCCGTCATAACTGACAGAGATATAAACCTGACTACCGGTATTCGCCATTGCCGCAGGCATCATGCCAAATACCAAAACCACCGCCAGCAGCAGGCTGATGATTTTTTTCATTGTTTTCATGAAATTCGTTCCTTTCTGAACTTTATTTGGGAGATTTCTTCTCTTTGGGAACTTTTAACCCTGCGGACTCCAATGCTCTGGGCCACGGTCCAAGATAGGCTTTGATCTGGGCGCAGGCAACATCATCGAAGTCCTTTTTGGTGGGAAGCCTTCCCAGCTCTTCCCGTTTCTGTCTCAGAAGGTTCTCCGCCCAGGCCTTCTTCTCTTCAGGTGTCACTTGCATCCCTCCTTTTGGTTGATTGCTCCCCAATAACAAAAAATGCAGCCGCTGTCCGCATTGGGGACAAGCTCGGCTGCACACTCCTGTCAAAGCATGGGGAACCAAACGATCCGGCAGGCTCTCTGACTGATGGCGTTTGCCAAACACAGCAATGGACGGTTGTTTCGGATTTGCACCGAATCACCTGTTCGTATCGGTTATTTACATAGTATTGTGACCGCCGTCGGTACCATGGAGAGGGGGACTTCCCCATGCGGCGGTCACAACAAAAAAGCTGCAGCACCTCCAATGAGATGCTGCAGCCGTTTTTCCGCAACAAAAACTACCGGAAGCCGTACTTGCAGCCTCGGTAAACTTCCATCCAAGCAGTTCTCCTGACTTGCGTATCTTCAGCTCTGTGCGGCCTTCTCAGATTTCTCCAATGACCGGCTTTCGCCCTGCACAGAACCTCCACGCATACAGTGGCGGTACCGTCCGGGATTTACACCCGGTTTTCTATTCTCCCACGGGGCTGTTACCACCGCCGCAGGCACTTGAACAGTATATTCATTACCAATATAAGATAGCATTATCCGGCGTATTTGTCAACTGTTACTACCGCCGGGCTATATAAGATTCTGTGTAGGTTTTTTGGTTTTGGGAAACAGAAGGACGGAGTACCTGTGCAATAAGATGATGGAAGGTGATTTCGTCAGATATCCTCCAGATCCGCAGCTGGGATATCATTCTCCATATTATCCCGAGCCAGATCGGTGTCCACAGCCCGGTATGCTTTGGAGAATGGTTTTTCTGTGTGATATACTTTCTGTTCTGCGCCGCTTGTTCTGGCGATAATGGGGTTTGCCTTCTTCTTTCCACTCTTGGCCTTACCCTGAATTTCGGGGACAGGAGAAACCTCGTTGTGGGGTTTGGTATGGGTCCAATCCGGCCGTGCCATTCCTTTTTTTGCCATCGTCAATCACCTCTTGATCCGTTATAGAAATGATACTTCTCTCTTCTTAAAATAGAGTGCACTGAAAGGCTGAAAAATATGTTACCAAAAGATCTACCCGTCTAATTTTATTGCCTTTTATGTCGAATACAGATATAATAGAATCAAAATATCCAGTCAAGGAGGACTGTTCCATGGGATACGGTTTTGGAATGGGATTTCAACGAGGATTCCAGATGTTTAATATTTTTGGCATTTTGTTCGCCATCGGCTTTGTGTTCGTCATCGGTGTTTTCATTGTCATCTTTGCAAAGGGTATCGGCCAGTGGAGCAAAAACAACAAATCTCCCCGACTGACTGTACCGGCAACGCTGATTGCAAAACGCACTAATGTTTCCCGTCACCACCATGGCGGAGATCACCACCATCATCATACATCCACTTCCTATTATGCGACTTTTCAGGTAGAAAGCGGTGACCGAATGGAATTTCTCATCAGCGGTCAGGAATACGGTCTTCTCATGGAGGGAGACAGAGGCAATCTCTCCTTCCAGGGCACCCGATATCTCGGCTTTGCGCGTCAATAACGGAGGACACAAAATGAAGCTCTACATAAAAGAAAGAGTATTCACATGGGGCGATCAGTTCACCGTCAAGGATGAGCACGGAAGCGACAAGTACATTGTCGAGGGTGAAGTGTTCACCTGGGGCAAAAAACTCCATGTCTACGACATGGACGGAAACGAAGTCGCCTTTATCAAGCAGGAGGTTTGGAGTTTTCTCCCCACTTACTATGTATTCTGTGGCGATCGTCAGGTAGCAGAAATCAAAAAAGAATTCTCTTTCCTGTTCCCCAGATACAGTATCGAGGGACTTGGATGGGAAATCGAAGGTCGGTTCATGGCCCATGATTATGAGATCACAAAGGCAGGCCGTTCCATCGTTACCATCAGCAAGGAATGGATGACCTGGGGAGACAGTTATGAGCTGACCATTGCCGATCCTGTAGACGAAATCGTTGCGTTAGCCGTTGTACTGACCATCGACTGCGTGGTGGAATCACAGAATAACTCCTGAGTGCAAATAGAGACCCGTCAGATATTCCTGGCGGGTCTCTGTTTGCGTAAGATCAGGGTGCAGGTGGATAACCGCAAATATAATCCTCCATCTGCAGCAGCAGTCTTGCACCGGGATACTGTTTCTCCAGTTCCCCATCGCTGTACTGTCCGGCAAGGCTTTCTGCATTGCCGCGAAATTCATCGAACCAGTCCTGACCCGTCATCAGCATCCCATCTATGGCATAGCTTTCCCCCCAACCAAGCATGATATCCTGACAGGCCAAGGCCATAATATGCCCATTCAGATCGATCTGTCCGCCCTGGAGAAACTTCTCAAAGCAATACTGCAGGGTGTGCTGTCCGTAATAAGTCAGTTCCCGATATTCAATGGGCTGCGCATCGACATACGCACCGGGATTAGAGGAATATGCCGGAGACGACGCAACCGTTTGCAGCAGGTTTTCTATCACGGCTTCAGCATCCACACCGCCATACCGCACAGCCTGGTCATAACAGTTTTGCTTTTGGCTCAGAATGTACTTTTGTGTATCCAGAGCATCGTCTTCCACTTCATCGGGGAACTTCTCCCGAATATCCTGTGCATAGTAACTGCCGTCCCGGGGCTGCCAGTATTCGAGCAGGGTATAGACTCCGTTCTCCTCTTCAAAGGTCATCACCACAGGAATGTGACTGCCCTGTGCATCGTAGATGCCGGTGTCTGTAAAGCTGTATGCCTGATGAAGTGCCATTCCGTAAACGATAACCTGCATGGGAATGGGTGTATCCCCGCAAATGCAAAGCTCCTGCTTATCCAGAAGCACAAAGCTGGCACAATGGTACAGTCCATCAGGCTTGGAGGACTTGTTGTGTTCCAATATCGCGTCATTGATGGCATTGGTCAGCAAAATCTCAGAATGGTCTGCGGAGATAAATGCTTCCACACCACCGTCACGGATGTCGATTCTCGTATCGAGATCGTCTGCCAAAGACAGATAGATGTACATGGGATCACTGTCCGGACCGGCTCCGCCGATCCAGAGTTCAAACATCTCGTCAATCTCATAGACACGGATATACAAGCCGGAACCTGTTTCAATATACGCATATTCCTCAAAATCAGACCATGTCAGAGCATCACCTTTTTGGGACAAAGACCGTACATCTTCCAAGGTCAGCTTCTGCTTCTCAACGATATTTTCCGGTCCGTCTACACCACCGAAAGGACTGATCGAGCCCTCTGTGTAGTGAAAACGCGCTCCGTCTTCTACTTTCACATAGATAAAGTTGGAAGATCCCTGTGCCACAAAGACAAGATCCTCGCCGTCATACTTCAAACAGTTCACAAGGGGATTGTCGGCAAATGCATCATCCGTCAGCGTAATAAGACCGTCCTTTTCCTCCCAGGAGCCGTTTCCTATATAGCTGCTGAGCATACCCTCGTAATAAGTGAAGGTTCCGTCTTCATAAAGAGTAATAGCAAAGGTATCCGGGAAGCCTTCCTTTTCATATACATAGGTCTTTCCCACATGTAGAAAATTCTCCGGAACCAACAGCCAACCATCGCTACCAACCAGATTAATCACATCTGCATCCGCCATCCCTTCGGGAATGGAAAGGACATATAGAATCTCACCGTCTTTCCCAAGGGCTGTAACGGAAATGCCACGCAGATCTTTGACACCCTCCAAAGGTTCCAGCCAGACCTTCTCCCCTTTGGTGAAGGCAGAGCCGTCTGCATTAACGACCCCACTGCTTGCCTTCTCACCGGAGATTTGAATGGATGTAACACCTTCCGACCCAATCACAAGGTAATAAGAGCTGTCTCCGGGTGCAGGCGCATCCTCAGTAGGATTTGTCAGGAAGCAGATCGCCACAGCAGTGCAAATGACAATGGCCAGCACAACCATCCAGAAGGCAGGTTTCTTATAATTCATTACGGATTTTATCCGCTCTTTGACACCGACTTCACCGAAGGCCAGGGGACATGCGGCGATCATACGGCGATTGACGCTGCAAGCCAGCAGTGCCTGTGTATAGTCGGCTTTTTGTTCATTTCCCATCTCCTTTATGACGGTTTCATCGCAGGCCAATTCGATATCCCGGCACAGCAGCACATAAGCCAGCCACATCAGCGGATTGAACCAGTGGATTACCAGCAGGAGGAACCCAAGAGGCTTCCACCAATGGTCTTTGCGGCGAATGTGCGCCTGTTCGTGGGCAACCACATGGCACAGTTCCTGCTCATCCATCTGGTAAGGCAGATATATCTTTGGCTTGATCAAGCCCAGAACAAAAGGAGAACCAATACATTCACTCTGATAAATATTCCCACGGAGGATGACTGCTTCACTGATTCTGCGCCGCAAGCGCCAATAGCTGACAGTGGCATACAGAATAAGCGCAGCGATGCCAAGCATCCATACGATACCCAAAACCGGAATCCAAATCTGGAGTGGGTTTGCGCTGGCTCCGGGTGCTGGTGCAAGGGAACTGCTAATCACGGGATTGATCACGCTGTTGAGGGCTGGCACACCTGTACGGACGGCCGGAGTCGGATCCATCATAATGCTTGGGCTGATGGTTTCCGCACTGGGAAGTAAACTCCATGGGCTCTCAATAGAGAATGGACAAATCAATTTGACCGCCACTATGCCCCAAAGCAGGACATTGACCCATTTGGGTGCTCTCTTCAGAACAACTCTGAGCAGCACCACGGCCAAAACAAGCCAACTGGCCGATATGCTCATGTTAAGAATTTTCAGAAAGAACGAGCTCATTTCGAACCTCCTTTCCGGATACGGTCGATCATACGCTGCATCTCATCAAGTTCCTCCTCCGAAATATTCTGGTGCTTGGTAAACGCAGCAACAAAGGCAGGCAGAGAGCCTTCAAAGGTCTTCTCCACCAGCTCGCCGATCTCATAGGCCTGTACAGCATCCTTGGAAACCAGAGAAGTGACAGTGCCCCCTTCGTTTTTCAGAACACCCTTCTCCCCCAGCCGCTTTATGACGGTATAGGTGGTAGTTCGCTTCCAGCCCAACTGCTCCTGGCACAGCTTTGCCAGTTCCACAGCCGTAACCGGCTCATGTTCCCACATAATCAGGCAAAAGCGGTACTCACCTTCATGAATTTTCGGAATATCCATAACAAGCCTCCTTGTCTACTGGAGTAGACTTCTTAACCATAGTCTACATCAGTAGACATTCCTTGTCAATACCCTAACTAAAATTTGCAAAAAGCTGCGGTTACTCTCTTGAGCAGTTCGCAGCTTTTTATAAGAATCCACCAGTGATATGGTATTAGAGATAAAATGTGGCGAAAAAGCCTCTGCTATGATACAATTACAAGTATCAAGCAGAGGCTTTATATGTAGTCATCAATTTGCTGCTGTTTTGCTACTTACGCAGAACAAAACCCGCAAATTAACACCAAATTATGCTAAGAAAACAGGAGCAAATATTTTAACAGCAACTGATATTTTTATAAATATAAGTATTTTTAAGAGGTTTTAACAATGATTAGAATTCTATTTATTTGCCACGGCATGGTATGAACCTGTACCTGCAAAACCTTGATGCATCAGGATTTTTTCGATTTTTACCGCCTGATTTTACGACACTTTTACGACAACCGAGCCGAGCTATGATAGAATTGTAGTATCATTGAAAACATTGGAATACACTTTTTAAGTGGCAGCCCCTCCCCTATTTCACTCAGCAACGGAACTCCTATCTGTCCGTCTTGTTCCTCAGACGCCCTCTACGCCCCTATCCGGCTGATTTGAACAAATAACATTTTCCTTTCATTCCCATTATGATGCCGCTGAGCCCAACTGAGAGTGTCACAGAGAGATTGAAAGCAATATAGCAAGGTTTTGTACGAAAATGTCAATCATAGCAGAGCACCCCGGCCGTGGAACGGTAAAGAATTACGGTTCCACAGCCGGGGCTATTCTTGCGATATGTCCGCTAAACCTTCTAATTAGATTGCTTTGCGATAAAAGAACGGCAGAATTATGTATGTATCTGTATCCCCGTTTTACGAAACAGGTACAGGGACGGTGACATAGATGGTTCTGAGACCCTCAGAAGAAATACCGTATTTCAGAGTCAGCTGGTAGATGCCGATCTCCATCATTCTTTCATAGATGTCGCCGCTGTTGATGACGCAGATCCATTCACCGGCGTTGTCATCATGGTACCATTCCAGATACTTGTTGAAGCCCTTATCCAGATCAAAGGTCGCAGTAAACTGGGGTGTGCTGTATCGCTGGGAGGCATTGTAGGTCAGGCCGCCCCGGTTGGAGTCTCTGACTGTATCGGAGATGGTCAGATAGGTTCTGCCGCCGCCTGTCACATCCAGATTGCCGGTCATACCGCTGATGGTATAGCTCAGGTCACGGCCCAGACCGGTGATGGTGAATTCGGCGCTGCTTCTGCCGTTCTGATCTGCCAGGAACCAGTCCTCTTCCACGCACTTATCACTGCGGAGGACAGGCTCTTTGCTTAGGTCCTTCATCGCGGACATCAGGTCATTGCCGGTCTTTTTGTACACATTCAGCTGCAGGTAGCCCAGCTTCCAGCCGGGAGCCAGACCACCCTTCTTCAGAGAAATGGTCACGGGGATGGAGCTTGTGGCATTGGGTACATAGTCTGCCATTTCCACCACATATTCTCTGCAATCGCCGGTCTCATGGTCATTATCATCGGAATCCAGATGAACCTTGGGACCGCTGCCGATCTGAGCATAGACCTCGGAGTCTGTACCGGACTTGCTGGTATCGGAGGTCTTGACCTCCAGGGTGTACCAGAAGGCGCCTGAGCCGTAGTCATCGGTGATCAAAGGCTTGGGACCGGACTCTGTCAGAGAGATCTTGGACTCGGAGCGGACACCGGAAGATGCCTTGTAGTTATCGCCCTCGGACAGTCTGACCCAGAGATAGAAGCTGGAAGCCGTGCTGCTGTTATAGACGATACCGCTGGTCCATGCACTGGAGGGGGGCGCAGAGGTAGAGGTGGTGGCAGCAAATTCCACAGTGCCGTCACCGGTGTAGTTGGTGATGACATCGGGGTTCATAATCAGGTTGCCGTAGTACTCGTCCTTGATGCAAGCCGCCGTAGGCTTCTGGTTCATGGAGCTGGGTGCCTTTTCAATCTCCAGCGCACCGTAGTAGATCTGCTCAAACTTGGTGAAGTTGGAATCGCGCTGTCTGGTGATCTTCACATCGTAGATGCCGGCATTGACAGCTTCGGATGTCCACTGGGACAGGATGCCCTGCCGCTTGTATTCCACCACGGCATCGGACAGCAGTTCTTCCGTGAAGTTTTTGGTCACAGTCTCATAGTAGTCCGTTTCGATGTACTGGATGGAGGTATCCACATGGAAATCAGCCGTTTTTCCGGTGCCGTCATAGACATACTTCTCACGGGCGCCGAACACATAGACATTCTTGGGAATGATCTCCAGCGGCTTCCACTGGGCATAGACCGTATGGTGTTCATCGTAGATATCGGCAACGGTGCTGTCCTGCACATGGAGGGCACCGGCAGCCTTGCGGTCAACCATGGTGCTCCAGCCCAGGAAGGTATGCTCCGTCCAGGTGGGAGAAGGCAGAGGACCGTAGGCCTCGCCCTTGGCAAAGCCGAATTCCGCCTCGGGGGCATAGACATAATGGTTGCCGTTGCCGTAGAGGGCATCATAGGTCACAACAAGGTCCTCAGGCACATTGCCGTCGCCGCCGTTCATATGGAAAGCAACGATGTAGGGGTTGGGTGTCCAGTAGGCATAGATGGTGATGCCTTCGGCGGGGATCGTCTGGGTAAGGGCACTCTGACCGCAGCCGTTGGGCTCGGTGAACCAGCCGCGGAAGGTATATCCTCTTCTGGTGGGTTCGGGAATGTTGACGATGAGGCTGCCCACCAGCTTATCCATGGTGGCAACGGAAGAGCCCTTGCAGCTGTCAAAGACCAGATCGGCTCTTGCACCGCTGACGCCCACGCAGGTGACCACATAATTGGTGCAGCGGTCAATGGCACTGAGAGTGGGATACACTTCGCTGATGCCCAGAGGCTGACCGTTGAGCTTACGGACTTCCTCTTCCAGAACGGCCTCCACGCCGCTTAGATCCGGCACGGTGCCCTTCCGCAGCTTGACCACCACATCCTCGTGGGTCAGACCGTTGAAGGTGAACACGGCGGTGGTGCTATCATCCACATAGTTGGCTGTTGCCTGCACATTGCCGGACTTGAGCGCCACAGCCATGCTGCCGCTGATGGGCAGGGACAGATCCATGGGCTCGCCGGTCATGGACATGGTTCCGTCGGGATTGTAGACCACGGCGGTATCCAGCTCATAATCGGTGGTCACCTGGGTGAACTTGGTATAGATGCCGTTTGCGGGATCATCGATACCGGTGGTTTTCAGATCGGAGAAGTCAAAGGCTTCGCCGTACTTGGCCGTATAGGTTCTGGGGGCAGCCAGAGAGCCATCGGCGTTTCGGATGCCGTTCACCGTAATGGTGTAGGTCTGAGGCGTCGCCTCGTAGGTATAGACCATATCGGTGATGAGGGTCAGACCGGTGGTCTGATCGGTGGTATAGCCGGAGGCACCGGAATACTTCAGATCGCTCCAGCCTGCCAGTTCCTTGATCTCGTCATCGGTGGGCAGGTCGAACGCCTTTGCCTTGAGAATACGCTCGCTCCAGACGGTTTCATAGCCGTCCTCCGCATTGCCCACACGGACAGAAGCGGTATAGTATTCGCTCAGTTCATCCCAGGACAGATCCGTCCAGACCAGAGGCACCTTAACGGAAATATCATAGTTGCTGAAGGCCATCTTACCGTGGAGGTAGGTGATAACGGCTTCACATTCCATATACCGCACTTCGGGAGACACCGTAACGGACACAACGCCCGTCTCGGGATCGAAGGTGAAATTGGGATTGGACAGGGTGATATTGAAATTCTCATAGCCCAGCAGATCCGTTCCCAAAACACCGGTCTTCAGATTGAGGCAATTCATGACCCGGATACCATCTGGCAGTGCCATGGTGATGCCGTTTTCCAGATTCCGGTCTTCATCCCAGATAAAGACCTTTTCATCTTCCTTGGCCTCATAGTTCATGCCATAGTAGAACTTGGGATCGCCTGCCTCCAGCAGAGCGATTTCCTCATCCAGGAAGTCATAGCTGTATTCAAACAGACTCAGAGCCTCTGCCTCGAAGCTGAGGATGACATACAGACCGAATTCCAGATTGAGACCGCCGATCATTCTGGAAGAGGTGTTCCAGGTGGAAGAACCGGCATTTCTCAGTCGGGTATAGTCGTAGATAAACAGACCCCACAGCTTCAGGTAGGGACCAAGTTCGGCGGCAATGCCCACATTGGCAACATCACCGGAGCCAATACCCACATAGAACTTTGCCTTCACACCGGCCTTGACGCCCAGTTTGCCCAGCACATAAAAGCGGAAGGCAAACTGCTCATCGATGATATCCATGGTATCGCTGCCGGCAGTGGGTTCAAACAGACCGATCTCGAACCAGAAGCTGTACCGCTTGCCAACCTCATACAGCAGGCTGGAGCCGATGGCGATGCTCATATCCGTGCGGACCACAAAATCAGCGGAAACGCCGATGACCAGACCTGCAACACAGACCTCAGCGGTGAACATCTCCTGTTCCACCAGCTGAACCCAGTCGGTTTCCTTTTCCAGCATATTGCTGTACTTTTGCATCAGGGCTTCCAGCGCAGTGTAGTATTCCTCGGAAAGACCGGTCTGGTCTGTCGTTGCCATGAAGTTATCCAGATCGGAGGAGATGGAGGTGACATTCAGAATGCCGCCGCCTGCTTCTCTGGTGGTAACTTCCGCCGCAAAGGAGAACTCGGTATAGTTCATCACATCCACACTGGCGCCCACATGGACACCGATGGGAACGGGAATACCCAGAATCTCCTTATAGACCAGATAGCCGTTGGCAGTGGGCGCGATCATAACCTCTTCGGTGAAGGAGGAGGAGAGGCTGATATCGATACAGCCATCCTCTGCTTCCACGGTGAAAGCGGCATCCACATCAATGGAGATTTCCACACCGTCATAACGGCTGCCGCTGCCGATGTACACATCCAGATCGGCATGGTGCATACGGAAGCTGCCTGCTGCCAGCAGATCCATCCGCCCCTGTGTCAGATCCTGCACATAGGGGTCTGCCTTAAATTCTTCCGTCAGAGCTGCCATATCTACCATGGCCCATGCAGCTTCTTCTGCGAAGTCGCTGGCATTGATTTGGGAGAGAATCTCGGCTTCCATAGAGGCCGCTTCTTCGGGGGTGACCAGATCATCGCCATCCAGATCGATGTTCGCATGCAGATCCATGCTGTCCAGCAGGTCCTGCTTGGTGACCTGGGTATAGGTAATGGTATCACCGTCGATGGCATCCACACGGCCAAAGTACAGCTCGGCAGTGTCGCCGGTCAGATCCTTCTCCTGCGTGCTGACATAGAGGAAGTCGGATCGTAGCCATGTCGTTCTGTGTGCCAAGGAGATGTGTGATGAAATTGTCTTCCTAAGACCGCTTGGCCTCCGACTTGTATAGGTAATGGTATCACCGTCGATGGCATCCACACGGCCAAAGTACAGCTCGGCAGTGTCGCCGGTCAGATCCTTCTCCTGCGTGCTGACAT
>JAZNNW010000122.1:0-6597 GCA_045580485.1 Candidatus Avilachnospira sp.
AAAAGGGACGGGTACTTCTACGGAAGTGACCAGTTCTTTTTTCTTACATCAACATCAGGGACATCGTCCACAAGTTCACTACGAATATCAACACGCTACAGCAGTGACTCGTACACTACAAACGGGTCAACCAATACAACTGGCTATGGAGTTTATGCCGATACGATTTACTCGGACGGACGGATTCGCATCAGACGCAGATACAATTCTACATATTCACTGACCGTCAACAGCACATACAAGGTCGAGGTCTATCTGTTAGATCCGGCTGGCGGTGTGCCGATTTTCCAAGAGTAAAAAGTAAAGGAGAAAACACATGGCTTATACACCAAAGGACTGGGTAACCGGTGAGGTTATCACTGAATCCGCATTAGATCACATCGAGCAGGGAATCGCAAACGCTGGTCTGGTCGTTCTTGAAGTTACCAAGGACGGCAGTACGTACACTCTGAGCAAATCATACAATCAGATCGTGGCAATGCTGAATGCCGGGGCTGTCCCGGCTATCTGGGATGGTAACGGCGATGTAAAGAACCTGTATGTACTGTCATACACAGGCACGTTCCTCGATTCGCCATTTGCCAATTTCAATCCGATTGGCGAACTGTCATCAGCGGATGCCGTACCGGTGTTTATGTTTGGAATCCCACAGGATGGCACAGCTGACGATAACATGGTCTTTGACGAGAGCAACAGCTGACAGACAAACTGCTCACTTCATAGGGTTTATCCCTATGCACTTAACTACAATACATAGGAGAACAAAAAAATGGCATATGTACCAAAAGATTGGGTGACAGGAGAAGTCATCACAGAACAGGCTTTAGATCACATCGAACAGGGGGTTGCAGGGATGATTATGTATGTCCACATAACAATGACAGACAATGTCGCTACAATGGACAAAACGCTCAGAGAAATCGCCAACGCACTTGCAAGTGGTGTCATTGTTGCCGTGTTAACGAACGGGGGTTCTGAACTTGAATACAGTTTTGATTTTGTTTATGGCACAATGATTGATACGGTCAGTAACGACTACGTTGTGACGCTCATGAGCGACCCATCAGGGCAGAATATCAGCTTTAGAGCAACTTCCGCAGATGACTATCCCAGCTATGACTTTGGTTAATTAATCACACACAGGGCAGTCACGCACTGCCCTTTTTCTTTAATAGGTACAAACTATGGACAAACTGGTTTTCGGCATGCACCATCTGGCAATCAGTCAGATTGGTACGCTGATTGATGGTAAGCCACACTACAGTCATCCGAACTATGCGCTTGACTTGGTCGGCGAGGACACAGGCATTGACTTCTGGCTGAACAAGGAAGCAAGCACATGTTTCTTCTGCGCTGGCTCTTTCGGCACTAGGGAAACGGGGAATACCCGTTTTTTCATCACATGCGATGAGAACGGAAAAGCCACGCCTGTCATGTGTGCGGATGGGAAAGAGCGCATCATCACCATTGCCATGACGCATTCGGAAAAGGACTATGAAATCTACAAGATTTACCGCCCCGGTGACGAGATGTTCCGAGAGGGTACTGCCGGAAGGGCAACGGGCAACCATATCCACATCGAGGTGGCAGAGGGCGCAGTCAGGACAAAGTACTGGGATGCAAAACTCGGAGTCTATCGGATGAAGGGCGAGATGAACCCGGTGGATGCCTTTTTCGTACTTGAACCGTATACCACAGTGGTGGATACAAAGGGGCTGAATTTCAAGACCACTCAAACAACACGAATGGAGACTAATATGAACGATGCAGAAAAGCTGGTAGCTTATGCAGAAACGCAGATCGGCAAGGATGGCACTGACTACTGGAATTATTTCGGATACAAGGATGACTGGTGCAGTGAGTTTATATCATACTGCGCTAACAAATGCGGTTTTGTACCATCCAAAATGCCTAAGGCAGATACCTGTGCCAAGGCGATGGACTTTTACAAGTCCAGAAACCAGTTGCACAAGAAGACCGATTATCAGCCGAAGCCGGGTGATATCGTCTTTTTTGGAGACAAAGGCACAGAACATACCGCCATCGTATCAAGGGTACAGACCGGGCAGATTACCGTCATAGAGGGCAACGCTGGCAGTACGGACTACCGCAAATCGAAGGTCTGCGAGACGATCTACAAAAGGGACAATCCTTGGCTGTGGGGCTACGCAAACCCACTGTCTGAGGGCAGTCCCAAACAGGTCAATCTGGTGGACGAACTGAAAAAGAATCACAGAAACTGGGTCAGTGGCGGTATTGCCGGGGTGAACGGCACGGTCTTCACAGTGCCGAAGAAATCCACGCTGAAGCTGTCTATTTTCCATAACTCTACATACACGCTTAACTCCGAGTGGCATGTAGCCACAGGGGGCAAAAGTGCTTTCAAAGTATCTCAGGCAACATCCACGGTAAGCGTGACTGTTCTGGACGAAGAACATGTGCTGGTCAAGTCGCAGGCAGGCAGTCCGAGAACCTATTGGATGTACTTGGAATAACGAAAGTAGGTGATACAATATGGGCAACATAAACTGGAAGCGGAAACTCACAAGCCGTAAGCTGTGGGTCGCTATCGCCGGATTCATCAGCGGACTGATGATTTACGCAGGCAGATCCGAATCGGAAGCTTCACAGGTTGGCGGTCTCATCATGAGCGCTGCTGCTGTGGTAGGCTATCTGATCGGAGAAGGACTTGCGGACTCATCGCCGACTGACTATCCGGCAGACGAGTATGACGAGGACGAAGGCAATGATGGAGTGGCTTAGTCCGATATACTCCAGTGTGATTTCCCTGGTCGTTGGCTATCTTGTCGCAAGATTACGGCAGATGAAGAATGCCAACAAAGCCGAAAGGGAAGCACTCGGAGCATTACTCAGAAACGACATGTTCATGATTTACGAAACGTACAGGGATGCCGAGGAAGTTCCCACTCGATACCAAGAGGAGATGGCATCGCTGTACAAAGCGTATCATGGTCTTGGATTTAACAACCTTGGAACGAAAATCCATGACGAAATCATGTCGAAGAAAACCAAGGTTTAAGTTCCTACGATAACACTCATTTAAGATACCTAATAGAAAAGTCTGGTCACTCTCCAAGACTGGTTAATCAAAGCAACGAAAAGACCGCTGACTCCCCTCAGCGGTCTCTTTTTTTATGCCCAATGGTCAATTTTTTGGTCAACTATACAGTAGAAGCGAAAAATCAGACTAGTATACTTGTTTCCGAAAGTTACAGAAAAGTTAAGTAAATAGTGCGTTTTTTGCACATTTAATTTGTTACAGAAATCGTTAGTAACAACATCCAGATTTATGGCATAAAATCTAAAGTCAGCTTAAACACTGACAATTTTCGCCATTGGTCAACTGTTGGTCAACTTTTATGTAGATTTGCTATAGTTTCGTTCATCTGGTCAACGGTAGACTGCATCAAATGCTTGTAAACTCTGAGTACAGTCTGCTCTGTATCGCCGATTCTGTCGGCTATCGCTTTCGTAGGCACTCCGGCAGCGTACAGTATAGATACATGCGAGTGCCGGAAGTCATGTATGCGGATTCGCTTTACGCCTGACTTCTTTACCGCAACTTCTTTCTGGTAATCGAGGACTGCAGGCGATACCGATACATTACCACCGAAAAGATACGGTCCCGGCTCAGATAACAACGGCTCAATCTTTGCGTACAGAGACGGATCTAGCTTTACTTTCCGTACATGCTTGTTTTTGATCGCTGATTCCCTGGAAGCGTGATTTGAAAGGGTTTCGTCAAAGATACACATGTGGTCTGGGGTTATTTTGCTTTTCTTCATTGCGATTGCTTCACCTTTGCGACAACCGGTCCAGAAGATAAATTCGTACATGACCTTCATAAGGGGCGATTCTACGGCATTCAGGAACGTATCGAATTCATCGACCGTCCATACATCCATTTCCTTGTTAGCTTCTTCCTGCGTCTTTTTAAAGGGCTTGAGGACGCTTGCCGGGGAGCGGTAGTCATATACGCTTTCAGCGAATCGGAAGACAGCTTTTATCTTTGCAATGATTTGCGTTGTTGTTCCTGTGCTGTACCCTTTCTCGCTCAAGGATAACCGCCATTTCATCATATCTTCTCTTGTAATACGGTTAATCGGCGTATCCTGGAAACCGAACATACTGTATGCAAATTCGCACTGTGTGATGGTAGGCTGCAGTAGCTGGTCAGCTTTATGGCGCATCTCGGCAATCTCACGGAAGGTCGGCAAATCATCTGCGGACTGTGCGATCTCATCGGTTATGCGGACTTCCCATTTTTTAGCTTCACGCTTGGTCTCGAAACCTCTTTTTTTCTTCCAGCGGACAGTCCCGTCTTTATTTTTAACTTTAACAACGGCATACCATTTACCCGTTGTTTTGTCTTTGCTTACACTCATATTTGCTCCTTGTCTGATGCGGTGCATCTGGTAAAATATAGAGTCGTACGGCAAACGGTGGATTTCATTTTTTCGTCAGAAGACAGGCGTTGGGCATGCGCCTGTTTTCTGTTGCACAACCGCACGAATGTGGTTTAATAATCTTGTTTCATGGTAGCTTTCGGATAGTCATCATAACCTCTTCTATCTTCGTGATAGGGAAAGACCCCCGTAGTGGTCAACGGGGGTTTTTCATTGAATAAAGAATGGTAATATAATCTGTATCTAATACCACTGCATACCTTGCGAGATCCTCTACGGTGATTTGCGTTTCTCCCAGTTCGATTCTGGATACGGTGTTCTTGGATTTGTAACCCAGACGCTCGGCGGCTTCTTCAAGACTGAGTCCTTTCTGTTTTCGCAACCTTCTCAACTCCGCACCGATTGCTTTACTTATGTTTCCCATATGATCCTTCTTTCTATCTATAATATACCAGAAAAAATCCTAAAATATAGGAAAAAAAGCCTTGCAAAAGGAAAAAATACCTGTTACTATAGTGTTGTCCTAAAAAAGAGGACAAGAAAGGAGAGTTGATGGAAGAATTGAAATTGACCATTGAAGCGATTCGCCTTCAGCTGAAGCTGACCAGAGCAGAGTTGGCTGCATCACTCGGAATTTCGCTGGACCGGTACAACAGGATCGTATCTGGGGAAAGCAAGATGCTTGCTTCAGAACTGGTGCTATTACACCAAGTCTCCGGCATTCCGTACGAGATGATTGAAGTACCAAGCGTAAGCTGACTAATTTTTTTACACAAAAAGTCCTAAAATTTAGGACAAAGCATTCCACCTCGGAAAGCAGTGCATCGGGTGATAGTCCTCCTTCTTTCTAAATACTCTCGGTGAAACGGCATAGATACGATCAGGTTACCCATGTGACAGCTTTTGCTCCCGATGCATTGCTTCCTGGGGTGGAACAGCAGAAAGGAAATGATTGATGGCAAGAGGTTTAACAAGGCTCTGGTACATGTCGAAAAGGAATATTCGTGAGTTATTCCACATATCGCATCAGAGGGCAAGTGAGATCTTCTGCATGGCAGAAGAAAAGGATGACCGTGAATTATCATACCGTCTCTATCCAGATAGGGTACGGACAGAAAGCGTGAAAGAAGTATGCGGACTGACGGATGAACAGTTCACACAGTTAATGGATGAATTCAATGGATAAAAAAATGTGTGCGTCGGGGTAGCAGCCTGCAGAAACGCACACACGGATAAAATTTTGGCGCTTTTATTTTACAAAAAGCGTCTGGAAAGACAAGAGGAAAATATGAAAAAGATCGGACGAATTGATTGGATTGGCGTAATGACCGTAGGAATGTGGTTTG
Organism: Candidatus Avilachnospira sp.; assembly: GCA_045580485.1. Lineage (GTDB taxonomy): Bacteria > Bacillota > Clostridia > Oscillospirales > Oscillospiraceae > Avoscillospira. Next base: position 5,774 of record JAZNNW010000122.1, read on the forward strand.
CACTGGGACTGTACATGTTCCTTAGATTTTGGGGGTTCATCTGATGGCATACAGACAGCCTTGCTATTTGACCGACAGAGGATGTGACCTTCTTCTGAGCGGATCATACGATGGCTATGAGTTCTGGATTCTGGACCTGCATTCACACCCGACAGCATATGTAAGAGTGCCGAAGGGGCATCCATGCTATAGGAAAAGATTCATGAAGGACGATGAAATCGACTGCATCGGATGCCATGGTGGAATCACCTATTCCGAAGACAGATTGCACGTTGTAGACCGGGAATTGAAGGGCTGGTTCATCGGATGGGATTATGCACACTGGGGAGACCATCTCGGATGGGAAACGTTCGATGAATTCGGAAAAAGATGGACTACAGAAGAAATCTTTGACGATGTAAAGGATGTAATAAGACAGCTGAAGAAAGCTGTGGAAGGAAAGAAAGGGGAAAAAGATGGCAGTACAGACAACAGTTAATTTCAAATGGGACTTCCGTAAAAGGAAGAGACCCGGACGCAGTTCGCAGGACATTTCAATCCGCAGAAACAAGAGCGGAATGAGGATCTTGTTCAGAAACAACACTGAAGAATACTTCATGCCGGAAGGCTATGTCGTATTCGGATTCGAGGGAAACCTTATGGGCTTCATGAAATCCGATTCTGTCAGAGGTTACAGAATCGGCAAGACAACAAAGACAGCAACGTACGGAATCACGGTCACAGACACCGATTCCATTACCCGATTAGCGCCGTTCATTGGCGAATACAAGCTGGAGTGCAACGAGGTAAATCAGCTGTTTATTGACAGGAGACATGTCAAATGA
>JAZNNW010000123.1:0-4637 GCA_045580485.1 Candidatus Avilachnospira sp.
GTAACTTCTCCGGGTTTGAAGGACTGGCGAATCTGGTAAGCTATGATATTGTTCTTTTGCTGTCTGCCGGTGGAGTGCTGATACTGCCTTTTGGTAAGAAGAAATTCTTCATCGGCAGTTTTAGGATCGCACTCATAGGAACTGATAAATTCGCCGTCATTGGTTTTCGCTGCATTCTGCGAGTAGTCTGTTCGGTCAGCCAGACATTGAGCGACTGTCTTGCCCTTGTTCACATGGAGCGCAATCAGCCTTGTTGCTGCCATTCTCATCACATCCTTTCCAAAAGAAAAAGCCACCCGCAGGTGACTTTCTCCTAAACTATCTCAGCATCTTTTCCCGATCTTCCGCACCACGCAGATATGCCAGTTTTGCCAGATGCAGCTGAACCGCATAAAGGCTGTTGATTGTGTGTTCGCATTGTTTCCAAAGGGGTGTATTCGCTTCGCCTACGATGTCTGCAAGGGCGTGTATGGCTTCATCAGCCGCTTGTTGCAGTTCCGCATATTGCTCATCTTCTCCGGCGATTTCCCCGGTTACATCGTTATAGGCTATTTCAAAGTAATGCTCCATAAATCCTCTGTCCATCAGTTTCCCCCATCTTAATAACAAATAAATTCTTTGATATGGTTGCCCAAAGTTTCAAATTTTACAACAGCCCAGACCAACAGGAAGATTGCGAGGATCGCCGCCAGTCCCATACCGATAAGAATGGCCAGCGAAGTCCACATTGCCTGAACGATGCAGTAAATGGCACAGCCTGCGATGACCAGAAGCAATAATCCAATCACATAAGATGAAATGTTGGTGAGCAGATTTCCAAGGATACAAATAGATTTTACAACGAACAGCACCGGAAGTGCCAATACTTTCAGCATCATTTTCATAAGCAAAACTCCTTTCATCTAACTATATTGTACAAGGGGACTTGCGATGGCGCAATGATGTCAACCCTTATGTAAAAGGAAAAGGACGCAATGGCTTTTTATCGCCTATGCGTCCTTAAAACTTAAATATTCAGTTCGAAATTGGAATTGGTTTTATTCTTTGCTTAACACCTTTTTTTGCCAAGACTTCTCGTTACACTTAGGGCAACGCATATATCTTGTTCTGCCTATATGAGATGCAAAAACAACGCCTTTGTAAGTAGGAATATGCTTATGCCCACACTTAGTACATTTATAATAGCCAGCAGTTTGCTCAATCTTAAGCATAAATGGTGCTGCAATAAAAAGCGGTATCATGCTTGCTACAAGCATAATATCAGCAATTGTTTCATTCATTGGAACAGTATATCTAACAACAATTGCCGCCACCAACGGAAGCAAACAAACGATACAAATAACAATTTCCATTGTTAAAAGTCTTTTATCAGCCTGTTCCTTTTGCTTTATCATTTCGATCAAATTATTTTCTAATTCTTTTTTGTAATCAGCCATACTAACAACCTCCCCACTTAATAAATCATTTACGGTGATTTTTAGAATACCACAGAGTTCAAGCATAACAGACGCATCGGGCAGAGATTTGCCTGTTTCCCATTTTGATATTGCCCTATCGGTGATATTCAGTTTTTCTGCCAACTGCATTTGAGTTAAGTTTGCTTTTTTCCTGCACTCGGCAATGAATTTTCCAATTTTCACATGATCCATAGGTTACCTCCTTTCGATTTAAGTGTAGAGGATTTGGGCGTCAAAGAACACGAAGCGATGGTTGAGTGAGGAGAAATCAACTATCGGTTGAGTAGAAAAAGGCAATAGAAGAAACGTTGGTGAGCAGATTTCCAAGGATGCAAATAAACTTCACAACGAACCGTACTGGAAGTGCTAATACTTTCCACATCCTCTCCCATAAAAAATTTCCTTTCCTCTTACTACATTGTACAAAGAAACTTACAATGGTGCAATAACGTCCCCCACTATGTAAAAGGACGCAAGGCTTTTTGTCGCCTATGCGTCCTTAAAACTTAAATATTCAGTTCGACAACTTCTTTTTACGGAATATTCAGCACGCTATGAACAAACCAAGGCTGAACAGTAACCATGACAGCAAACGTGCAAACTGCAAACAAAAGCACTTCAAATATACCGTTGACACGCTTAGACAGAAGCTGTTTTTTCAGATTCGTCGGCATGATTTTTGAAAGCAAGCAATACAAAATATATCCCAAACACGCTCCGACCGTATTTGTCATCAAGTCATTTATATCTGATGAACCCCAGCCAAACATTTGAACAATTTCAACAGCCAAAGAAAAAAGGAAGCCTGTTAAAGTAACCGTCTTTATGTGATGATAATTCTTGTATAACAGCGGCAAGAAAAAGCCAAGTGGAACAAAAAGAATAATATTCAGCATAGTATCTATTGGTCCCGTTATCATACCAACAAACGGAGTCCAAGAAATGTTCGGACGAAAAGTGATTGTGCTTGTATAGCCAATACCTGTTACAGTCAAAAGACCGAGCAAATAATAACCAAATAAAAGCACACCTGCGACATGGAGAATGCTCTGCTTTCTTCCTGTTTTGTTAAGAATGAGAAAATACAGAACGAAAAATGGAATTACAAACACATACCCGCTTATTGAACGGATAAGAATATCAGAAATCGGTATCATGGTGCTACTCCTATGCAAATACGCTATTGTTTAATGGCTTGATTTTAGCATATCAAAACGCTTTAGAAAAGGCAGTTAATTGAATCTTAAGATTAACTTTTGATTTTCTTATTTTATCACAGATTTATGAACAATTCTACCACAGAAGATCTGCTGAGCTATGTAAAGCCGCAGCCGAAACTGCGACTTCCCGACAAGTTGTCGGGGATTACTGGATGGATGCTAACCTGACAAGCACTTCTTTCATATCCGTCCAGATTTCTTCCAGACGCACCTGCAGGTCGTTGATGTCGGCTTCGTAAATGTTGCCGGTCTCATTGGCTCGTTTTGCGTACTGGTTCAGGTTGTTGGAGCAGATTCGCAGGAGCGAAACCAGAGCTTTCACATCCTGCAAATCCAGATTGATGCAGTAACCGTCCAGAGCCATCTTGCGAAGATACGCACCCATACTTCGGATGCCAAGTTCATCCATCTTCTGATGGATTCTCTCGACTTCCTCTTTGGATGCAAGGAAATGAACATCCTGGTCTCGCTTTGCCATTACAACACCTCCTCGTGAGCTTCAGAGCGCTTTGCAGGCGGGATATGCTCTGCCTTAGATTTCAGATCAGCCAGAACGGAAGGACGCTCTGTGCTTTTCTTTTCGGCACGGTTCTCCACCGTGTCCTCCATATTCAGAGCCGCATCAAGCTCTGCCAGTCGCTGACTTTTCGCCATCAGTTCTGCTTCCTGAGGGAACGGTTTTCCAAGTTCACCTTTGGTCGCTTCCTGCTGATTGTAGAGATTGGTCAGCTGTTCATTGGCTCTTTCAAGCCTTTCTGCGATGCCTGCAAGGGCATTATCCAGACGGGTGATGTTACCCCTCGCATCGGTGCCAAGGGCTACACGGTGGCTCATAGAGCCTTTCAGGATGATGTCATACTCATGTCGGAAACTGTCGAAAGAAAGTTCCATCTGGAACCCACGGTAACTGCCCAGAGGAACAGGATCGGAGCCTTTTACTTCCTTACACGCTGCCAGAATCCACTCACCGGCATCTGCTTTTTCCGCATAATGCTTTCCACGGATGTCCATGCCGCAGAACCCCTCGGAGATCTGCGGGTGAGCTTCTACGGTCTTAATGTCAGCTTCAAAGCCATGAATATAGCCTGTCTGCTTTTCAATCTCAGCCGGGAAGTATTTCAAGAGCTTATCTTCCATGCGGTACTGCTGACTCTGATGGTCAGCTTTCAGCACCTTCAGCCTTGCCACATCAATGTCCAAGTCCATCTTTTCCTTGATAAGAGGATTACCGGCACACAGCGCCTTGATTTCCGCATAGGACAGAGCCTGCTCATCCACATCATCACAGGAGCGAACCGGAGATTTGGAGGTCATGATCTGAGAAATGAACTTCTGCTTGTTCTCCAAGGTCTGGTACAGATATGCGTCGAAGGTTCCCTCGGTCACATACTGATACACCTGAACCTCTTTGTTCTGATTTCCCTGACGGATGATACGACCGTTTCTCTGGGTCATATCGGACGGACGCCAACCCACATCCAAGTGGTGAACTGCCACCAGTTTGTCCTGGACATTGGTTCCTGCACCCATCTTTGCGGTACTGCCAAGCAGCACACGCACCTGACCGGTACGAACCTTGGCAAAGAGGTCTTTTTTCTTTGCTTCGGTGTCTGCATCATGGATGAATGCGACTTCCTCCGCTGGTACTCCGTTGGCGATCAGCTTCGTTTTAATGTCATCGTAGACATTGAACGTACCGTCATTCTTCGGAGTGGAAAGGTCGCAGAACACAAGCTGCGTCAGCTTATCTTCCTGACCGTCCTGCCAGATACGGAGAACATTCCCCACACAGGCATTCAGTTTGCTGTCCGGGTCATCAGGGAGCAATGGGTTCATCAGTCGCTGATCCAGACCCAGCTTTCGACCATCGCTTGTGATCTTCAGCATATTGTCCTCGGACGGGTCTACGATACCGGCATGGACTGCCGCAGCTCGTTCCGAAAGCTCCGCTACCATGTCC
>JAZNNW010000124.1:0-4565 GCA_045580485.1 Candidatus Avilachnospira sp.
AGGTATTCATAGGCATCGCCAATCAGATCATCGCCCTCGGCCTGGTTCTTGGAGAAATCCAGTTCGGGACGGCGGAAAATTTCGATCAGCTTACTCAGCTTTTCGACCATTTCCTCACCCTTGCCCAGTTTGTCGGGGTCGTTGAAAGAAACCTTGTCAATGACACCACGCAGGCCATTGGCTTCGGCCAGCTTGGCAATAACCTTATTGATGCCTTCGCCGATTTCCTTCTTGCCGATCAGCTTGACCATATCGGCAAAGCTGCCACCTTCGGGGATTTCGATGTCGGCATAATCCTGTCCGGTAAACTTGTCAGAAACATACTTCACGAACAGAAGGGTGAGTATATAGTCTTTATACTGGGAGGCATCCATGCCACCGCGTAATGCGTCACAGCTCGCCCAGAGGGAACTGTACAATTCGCTCTTTTTAACAGCCATTTCTATTACTCCTATCTACAGGTCATTTTTGATTTGGTATAAATTCCAGAATATCATTCGGTGTACAACCCAAAGCAAAACAAATACTCTCGACCTTGTCCAGGGCAATATACTGACCGTTCTTCAATTTTGTAATGATATTCGCAGAGATGTTTGCATCCCGCATCAGTTGAGCATTGGTAATATCCCGCTCGATCATCATATGCAACAGTTTTTTGTAACTAACAGCCATGCTGACACCTCCGCAGAGTAGATACTTTATTATATCACACTTCTGTGAAAAATTCAATAGTTCAACGATAAGTTCCGTTATTTGTGACATCTATCGTTGAGTAATACCGTGGACGCATTTTGAGGTTCATCGTTGTATAATAGTAATATGAAAATGTGTGCAGAGCATTGGGTCAAAATCAACTGTGCCCAAACCATCAGTGCCTGGAAGGAATTGATATGGTGCGGTCGACGATAGTCAATTCATAAACTTTTCCATAGGTGTTTTTTTTGAAAATTTCCCTATAGCGGCTTTTTGTAAATGACCATCATCGACCGCACCATTTTGCCGGATGGAAAGAAATTGTTGCCCTGGGTAGACCTCGATGAATGTCATTTACAGAACTTTTCCTTATGTGATTTTTTCAAAAATTTCTCTATAGAGGACTTTTTGTAAAAGAGGTTCATCGAGGTTAACCCAGACGGTAATGTGCAAGGTGTATCAAGGTCATTTCCTAAACTTTTTCTTATGGATTTTTTGCTGAAATTTTCCCTAAGAGAACTTTTAGTATTTGACCTTGATACACCTTGTCATTTTCATACCTCGGATGGTCAATGACGGTATTTCTGCGGGGGTTGACATTTATCCCAAGTAAGTAGAGAAACCGTTAATTCATAAAAAATTTATGATTTTTTCGGCCAAACGCACCTCTCGTGTCCAGTGGGTAGTGTAGAGGGATATTTCGTCAAAGCGCCACTCGGATGACCAAGTGCGAACTGTAAGGAGATGGTGCCTATGATTGTGCAGTACCAGTGACCAACACTCAAAATCAATGAAAGGAGCAGAAAAATGCGACACAAAGTTTTTTCATCAAACGGGTGGTATAAGACATGACCGAGATCCGTTACTACCCACTCATCGACTGTGACATCGAGGGTACGGAGAAAATGGCAATGATCCCCACGCTCAATGGCAGCACAGTCAAGGGGCAGAGCGAAATGTGGCTCGAGGAGATGATTCCTCACTACTTCCGGCTCTACACCCAAAACCGCAATCTCGCTGACACCTTTAATATCCGCTGCCCCCGTTGCGGCTCGGCGCTGAAGCGTATCAGCGGAGCAATCAACGAAACCAAGCGTGGCCTGTATGTATGCAGTGCCTGCGCCAAGAAATAAGGAGGAAATTATAATGGCTACCAAAATTACCAAGGCGTTCCTGCAGGAACACTTCTGCAAGCATGATTCCATCACGCTTTACAAGGCAGATGGCACTCCCGTCACCTTTGCCACGCACTACAACCTGGTCGTGAACGGCGGTCATCACAGGATCACCTTCAAGACCTACGATGAACTGATGGCTTTCTACCAGAAGCACCATCTCTGCTTGAAGCCTGTCATCAACATTGGCTGATGCCACCCGTGCGCACCTCATGCCCGGAGGGGCGGTCATCATCTCTGTGGCTTTTCACCCGGACAACGGGCGTGGGGTCTCACGCACAAATTCGCGTATTCAAAGGGGTAATATACCCTAATTCAAACATTATGGAGGTTTTTCTATGAACATCACCAAGGATTATTTCGAGAAGCAACTCAAGAAGCATGACAAGGTCACCGTCTACGCACAGGACAATATTCCGCTGACCATCAGCAAGGTGCCCTGCATTCGCCGTGACGATGTGCGCCTTGAGTTCGACATGGACTGTGCCGATCTCGCCGATTATTGCAATCTGGCCGGTCTGTCCATCAAGCCTAACAACAATTAAGGAGGAAAACGCAATGAAAACCTATACCGAAATGCTGCCCCATATCGAGGGCAACGATTACGAAACTCACTTCTGGAATGCCGTCCGTGGCAAGCAGGGGCACAAAGAACATCTTGCGAAGGGCATCGACACCGCCACCGGTGCTTTCACCCTCACACCCAAGGGACAGGAGAAATACATGACTGCCATCAAGCAGGAAGGTCTGTTCCGCAGCCTTGCCACCGATATCCAGATCTATGACCATGCCTACAATATCAAGACCGTAGAGGGTGACGATGTGGCTGTTTGGGTGCCGGAAGGTGGCACGATCCCCATCACCGATGGTATGGCTGATTTCAGCGACATTGCACTGGAGAGCCACAAGCTGGCGGTATTCTTCAAACTGGAAGATGCTCTCATCCGTGACCCCTACTTCAAGGTAGAGGACTATCTGGTAAAGCGTCTGGCTAAGAACTTTGGCAGAGCCGAGGACAACGGCTTTATCAACGGCACCGGCGAGGATATGCCCACTGGCATTCTGGCAGAGACTGGCGGTGCAGAGGTCGGTGTGACCACTTCTGTACTGACCTACGATGATGTGGTCAAGCTGTTCTTCTCTGTGAAACCGGAGTACCGCAAGCATGGCACTTGGCTCATGAACGATGAGACAGCACTGGCACTTCGCACCCTCAAGGACGATGCCGGACAGCCTATCTGGAATCAGTCCAACGACACCATTCTTGGACACAAAGTCTGCATCACCGAATTCATGCCCAATGCCGAATCCGGCAGCAAGCCTATCGCATTCGGTGACTTCAACTACTACTGGATCGTGAGCCGCCGCCCCGTCAGTGTCCGTACTCTTACCGAGCAGTTTGCGATGGTGGATTGCGTGGGTTATCTGGCATACGAGTTTCTGGATGGCAAACTGATCCGTCCCGAAGCCATCAAGGTCATGCAGATGACCGTATAATTTCCGGGATGCCCCTGTGGGTAGCATCCTGCAGGGGCAATTCCCCTCAAAACTTATGCGAATTTACACACGCGACCCCATGCCCGTTGTCCGCCTATATAGGCACAGAGATTTGACCCGCCCTACCGGGTCGGAAAGGAAAAGCTATGAGATTATACATTCAGAACCAAATCAAGAACCTTGCTCTCAAAGGATACGGATACAAACGCATTGCGGACATTTTGGATCTGTCACCCAATACGGTGAAGTCCCATCTGCGCCGCCATCCACCTACGGAAGGTGCGTCCGTTTGCCAGCAGTGTGGTAAGCCCATCGAGCAGAACCCCGGCAGGAAGGAAAAGAAATTCTGCTCGGACAAGTGTCGGATGGCATACTGGAACAGCCACCAGGACGAGGTGAACAAGCAGGCATATTACACACTAATCTGTCAGCACTGCGGAAAGGAGTTCGTTAGCTATGGCAACAAAAACCGCAAATACTGCTGTCGGAACTGCTACGCTGCCGCCCGTAGAAAAGCCGCCTGATGACCTCCGAGCCCGTCTTCTCCGTTACCGCACAAGCACTACGGTATTCCGCAGCATGGTCAAAAACGGCGTTCTAACCGAAGCAGATTACCGAAAATGCTGCGACATTCTGGCAGAAAAATACGGTATATCTTTGTGCAGTATATTCCGCTGAAACGACTTGCTATTATGCCCCTTTAGAGCGAATATGTGATACAACCTATCGGAAGGAGGGGCAATATGGACAAGGACATTCTGCGCGACCTTTACTACGGTCGGCTTTCTCCCTGGGAGATGACCTTCCGCAAGAGTTCTGAATATGCCAAGGCATTGACGGAAGTTGTGGCTTGCGGAGACAGGCTCAGAGAACTGCTGAACGAAGCAGACTGTACATTGGTCGACAAAATGGAATCTGCACAAAACCACATCCTGGATGAAGCCGAGCGGGAATACTTCCTCATCGGATTTCGTCTTGGCGCGAAAATGATGCTTTCCGTTCTCAACGGTGAAAGCGATACTTTTTGTGAGATTTGAGGACAATTATGGAACGAAGGATCAAACAGGTGCCTTTGCAGAAGATGCAAGCACCAAAGTTGACCAGAGTGGCTGCCTATGCCAGAGTTTCCTCCAGCAAGGATGCTATGCTACACTCCCTGGCGGCACAGGTCAGCTATTACAATGACCTCATTCAGAGTCA
>JAZNNW010000125.1:0-5538 GCA_045580485.1 Candidatus Avilachnospira sp.
AAATTAACCGCTCTAACCGCTCTTTTTTGAGTGTGAGAAGTTGTTTTTGCTCGTTCAGTGCCTTGCTTTTGTCATAATTCGGGGATGACAAAATCTCTTCAATGCGCTTTAAGGAAAAGTCAAGTTCACGGTAAAAGAGAACCTCTTGCATACGAAGAAAAGATTTTTCGTCGTAAAAGCGATAGCCTGTAGTTTTGTCAACAAAAGCTGGCATCAACAATCCTATTTCATCGTAATAATGCAGGGTGCGTACACTTACACCCGTAAAATCGGCAAATTCTTTAATCTGCATTTTCAATTTTATCACCTCACACAAGAGCATACACTATGACGGAGCGTAAGAGTCAATAGGTTTTTCAGAAATGTTGCTTTATGCCAGAAAAAACCTCGCAGCAGAGTGTTGCTGCGAGGTTTTTGGAAATCATGTTTCCATGACATATACAACATCCAAACTGCGGCCCCTCTTGCGGTGCCCGAAAAAATCATCAGGCTTACGCAATCTTCGATTTTTTCGACCGCAGCGCAATAAACCGCCTTGCTTGCTCTGCCACCGGCAGCGCAAGTCGGTTTATTCCCACTCGATCGTGCCGATGGGCTTCGGCGTGAGATCGTACAGGACACGATTGATGCCTTCCACCTCATGAGTGATGCGGTCGGTGATTTTATGCAGCAGCGCATAAGGAATCTCCTCGATGGTGGCGGTCATGGCATCGACAGTATTGACGGCGCGGATGATAGCAGGCCAGCCTTCGTAGCGCATCTCATTGCGGACACCGACAGACTTGAAGTCGGGCACAGAGATGAAATACTGCCAGACCTTACCTGCCAGACCAGCCTTATCAAACTCCTCACGGAGAATGGCATCGGCTTCACGGAGGGCATGGAGGCGGTCACGGGTGATGGCACCCAGGCAGCGGACGCCCAGACCGGGACCGGGGAAGGGCTGACGGTAGACCATACCATGAGGTAGACCCAGAGCTTCACCCACCACACGGACTTCGTCCTTGAACAGCAGCTTCACAGGCTCCACCAGTTCCATCTTCATATCCTCGGGCAGGCCGCCGACATTATGATGGGACTTGACAGGCTTGCCGCTTTCGGCAGCCTTGATGGACTCCAGAATATCGGGATAGATGGTACCCTGTGCCAGATAATCGATACCGTCCAGCTTGGAGGCTTCTTCATCGAACACCTTGATAAACTCGCCGCCGATGATCTTACGCTTCTGCTCGGGATCGGCAACGCCTGCCAGCAGATCGAGGAAACGGTCGGTGGCATCCACATAGATCAGATTGGCATCCAGCTCTTTGCCGAAGACCTCAATGACCTGCTCGCTTTCGCCCTTACGCATAAGGCCGTGGTTCACATGCACGCAGACCAGCTGCTTACCGATGGCTTTGATCAGAAGAGCCGCAACAACAGAAGAGTCAACACCGCCGGACAGAGCCAGCAGGACCTTCTTATCACCCACCTGCGCACGGACGGCAGCTACCTGCTCATCGATAAAAGCATTTGCCTGCTCCAGCGTAGTGATGCGCTCCATAGTTTCGGGACGCTTATTTCCGGACATGATTCATACCTCCCAAAGTAGGCTGCGGAATTCCGCAGAAAATATACAACAACATGGAAAAAGAATATCACAAATGCTTTTTCATTGCAAGATTTTTTTACGCTTATCGACATGAAGCAAATACAGGATCACAGCCAGAATAACAGACGGAAATACAACCGCAGTCAGCAGGCCTGCTTTCAACTGTTCTCCGAAGATCCCGGACACAAATCCCACCAGTGTGGGGCCTATGCTGCAGCCGGCATCGCCGCCCAGCGCAAGAAATGCAAACATGACCGTTCCGCCTCGGGGACACCGTTTGGCAGCGATACTCAGTGTGCCGGGCCACAGAACGCCCACAGAGAATCCGCACAGGCCGCAGCCCAACAGGTTGATCACCGGATATGGCGGCAGAGAGATCAGGCAGCAACTGATGATACACAGGCCTGCACTAAAGACCATGCAGGTCTCAATGGGCACTTTATGGGCGATCTTTCCATGGACCATTCTGGCAACACCCATCAAAACCGCAAACAGGCAAGGACCTGCCAAATCGCCTACTGTCTTGCTGACCTGCAATCCCCGCTCCGCAAAAGCAGATGCCCACTGCGCCACTGCCTGCTCTGCAGCACCTGCACAGATAATGGCAAAAATCAGCAGCCAGAAGATCCGCTGGCTCAGCAGTTCTCTGGCAGACATAGCCTTTCCTTCCGCCACAATCTTTGCCATAGGCACGCGGAGAAACAACAAACCATTGGCCAACGGCACCAATGCCCAGAGGCAACTGATCCATCGCCAGTTTTCGATTCCGAAGAGGTGGAACAAAATCGTAGACCCCAGAATGGTAATCACGCAACCCCAGCTATAAAAGGAGTGCAGCTGCGACATGGCTGCCTCCTTATTGGGTGTGGGGCATGCCTCCGCTAAAGGGCTGTTGAGAACTTCGATCAGTCCGCTGCCGATGGCATAGACGATCGTTGCTGTCAGCAATCCGGACATGGGCGTGGGAAACAGCTCCGGAAAGAACGCCAATCCCACCAGTCCCACAGTGGCACAGCCATGGGCCAGCACAATACAAAACCGATATCCCAATCGGTCTGCATAACGGGATGCCAGAAAGTCCACCGTCAGCTGGGTTAGGAAATTCAAGGTGACCATCAATGTGATCTGCTGCAGACGCAGTCCGTATGTGCCCTGAAAGGTCAAAAACAGCAGCGGTGCAAAATTTACGGTAATTGCCTGAACGATACAAGCAATCTGACAGGCAAGAAATGTCTTTTTGTAATTCAAAGCAGAATCTCCCCTTTTCTCTTTCCATATAGAATAGCGCAGCAAAATCAAAAGGTCAACGGCTTCCTGTGCCAAAAAACTTGACGGCGTTTCCCCTTTTCGTGTACAATACTCCCAGTATAAACCCCCGATAGGAGCAAATCTATGAAATACAAAATCGTTGCGGACTCCTCGTCCAATGTTTACAATCTCCCCAATGTGGCATACACTTCCGTTCCTCTGAAAATTCTTTCTTCTCAGGACGAATATGTGGACAATGCCCATCTGGATGTGGGTAATATGGTAGCCCATCTGAAGGCGGAAAAAACTGCCGCCTCCACCTCCTGCCCCAATATGTTTGACTGGAGCGAGGCCTTTGAAGATGCGGAGAATATCTTTGTTTTGACCTTGACCAGCCAGCTTTCCGGCTCTTACAATGCCGCTTTGCAGGCTGCCGGCGATTTTAAGCGCACCCATCCGGAGCGCCGGATCTGGGTATTGGACACCCTCTCCACCGGTCCCGAGATGCAGCTGCTCATTGAGAAATTGCAGGAGCAGATTCAAGCAGAAAAGACCTTTGAAGAGATCCGTGCAGCAGTCCGGGAATACAGTAAGCACACCCATCTTCTGTTCAATCTGCAATCCATGGATAATCTTGCCAAAAACGGTCGGTGCAGCATGGCCCTTGCCAAGGTGGCAGGGGTCCTTGGCATCCGTGTGGTGGGCAGAGCCAGCGATCATGGCACTTTGGAGCCTTTGGCAAAGCCCAGAGGAGAGCAAAAGTCTCTGGAGGTCATGCTCAGTGAGATAGCAAAAGGCGGCTTCAAGGGCGGCAAGGTCCGCATCGCCCATTGCTTCAACCTGAAGGCAGCAGAGCAGCTGCAGCAGATGATTTTGGACTGCTTTCCCGGCAGCGACATTGAGATTCTCTCCTGCGGCGGTCTGTGCAGCTACTATGCAGATCTGGGCGGTCTGTTGGTGGGCTACGAGGACGGCCTGTAAAAAGCAGAAAAACATTGCAAAAAACATTCTTTTCCTGTATGATTACAAGAAGAGGATGTTTTTTCCTTAAATTCCAAAATATTACGGAGGCAATTCTATGGTACACAATGCACAGGAACTGATGGCCCTCATCAAAGAGCAGGACATCAAAATGGTAGATTTCAAGATCGTGGACATCAATGGTCAATACCGGCATGTGACCATTCCTGCCTCTCAGTTTAACGAAAACACGCTCAAGAACGGCATTGGCTTTGACGCATCCAACTACGGCTACGCCGTGGTGGAAAAGAGTGACATGGTCTTTATTCCCGATGTGACCACCGCCGTGGTGGACCCCTTCTGCGAGATCCCCACTCTGTCTGTCACCGGCAATGCCATGGTCATCGGCTATCCCGAAAACACCCCTCTGGCACAGTATCCCCGGAACATTGTTCTGGCTGCCGAGCAGTATATGAAGGATAGCGGCATTGCTGACACCATGCTGATCCTGCCCGAATTTGAGTTCTATCTCTTCGATCAGGTGGGCTGGCAGGTCAGCCCCGAGCGGATCTCCATGGATCTGGATCTGGAGCAGGGCCACTGGAACACCGATTGCCAGGGTCAGGGCGTCATCGTACCCAAGCAGAAGGGCTACCACATTGCCAAGCCTCTGGACCGTACCTATGAGTGCCGCAGCGAAATGTGCCTGGAAATGGAAAAGGCCGGCATCGCCATCAAGTACCATCATCCCGAAGTAGGTGCAGCCGGTCAGTTTGAGATCGAGCCCATGCTGGGTCAGATGTCCAAGATGGCTGACGCCACCATGATGATCAAGTATATCATCCACAACACCGCTCTGAAGTACGGCAAGACTGCCACCTTTATGCCCAAGCCCGTCTACGGCGAAGCCGGCAGCGGTATGCATGTCCATGTGCTGCTGATGAAAGACGGCGAGCCTGTTTTCTCCGATGATAACGGCTATTCCCACCTGAGCAAGGAAGCCCACTGGTTCATGGGCGGTCTGCTGAAGCATATCGCTTCCCTGTGCGCTCTGACCAATCCCAGCACCAACTCCTTCAAGCGTCTGGTGCCCGGTTTTGAGGCTCCCGTAACCGTCGGTTACGCAACTTCCAACCGCTCCGCTGTTATCCGTATCCCTGCTTACGCCAAGACGCCCAACCTCCGCCGCTTCGAGCTGCGGAACCCCGATGCCACCTGCAACCCCTATCTGTGCTACGCCGCCATCCTCATGGCCGGTCTGGACGGCATCAAGAATCAGATCGATCCTCATGAAAACGGCTGGGGCCCCTACGATATGAATCTGTATCATCTGTCCGATGAGGAGAAGGCCAAGCTGACCCACCTCCCCACCTCTCTGGACGCAGCTTTGGATGCACTGGAGGCCGATCACGATTATCTGACTGCCGGCGGTGTGTTCCCCGAGGCTCTGCTGAAGAACTTTATTGCAGGCAAGCGTGCAGAGTGTTCTGAAATGGCAAAGATCCCCCATCCCGCCGAATTTGACCGCTATTATAATCTGTAAGATACAAAAAAGACGCCGGCTCAGCCGGCGTCTTTTTTTTGTTTCTTTTCTTTGGTCACCCCACCCCCCACCCGCCCCCCGACCCGCCACCCCAACCGACCCCCGACCCGCCGCCTCAACCGACGCCCCAACCGACGGTCGAGCCGGAAGTCACGCCTGAGCCGACAGTCCAACCGACAGTCGAGCCGGAGGTAAC